>JBHHYI010000218.1:0-7083 GCA_046757525.1 bacterium
ACATAATTGCCAGACCTACTTTTCCATTATAGGAAGATGGAGAAAGAACTACAACCGGACGTCTTCCTGCTTGTTCATGGCCAGCCTGAGGATTCAAGCTTATCCAAATGACATCACCTCTGTCAGGAACATATTTCTTGGCCATTACCAAACTTCCTGTCCTATGGCATCACCGGTATCAACTTCTGCGTGAAGATTTTCTTTCGTCACGCCAGCTAAAAGTTCTTCAAGAGAGTATTCATATTCATTGATGGGTTTAGCAATAAGCGTTCCTTTTACCGCAGATAAATCAACAACTGTGCCTTGTTCTATCTTGGTCTCCTTGGCAAACGATTTGGGAATACGAATAGCGAGACTATTTCCCCATTTTTGAACTTGTACACGCATGATTATCTCTCCTACGAATGTTGATACAAAGAAGATACAATATCAGAACAAACAAAGCAACTATTTTTTGCCTTGGAAATGCAGGCTGCGAGCGTTCAGGTCCTGGTGGCCCGTCTGGACGAAATAGGCCTCTACCCCCTGGATATTTCGCCCGTCTCAGAAGATCGGGTCTTGAAGAGGGGTCCTATGGGTGCCCTGTTTCGCAAGCCGACAAAGACGGGAGTGGTTCTTTTTACGCGGCAATTGGCCAACATGTGGTACGCTGGCAAATAGATGAGAACCGAAACCAACATGCCGGCCAATGCGGCGACCATAGGCACCACAAACTTGATTCGAATTGGCAGATTGTGAAAATAGGCTTTCATCGAATTGGGCTTCGAGTGGGCTCCTCAGCGTAGTGAGTACTGAGGGTGCTTGTAACTTCGGCCATCGATCACTATCGCACGAAGGGAATCTTCTTTTGAGCTTCTAAACAACTCCAGAGATAGGAAGCCAATCGCGTTGTCATGCTCAGTGAGAAACTTAACAAACTTCTTAATGTCGCTAAAACTTTTTGGCGGTAGCACACGTTCGCCGGAAAAAATCATGCGCAACCAATGTTTGCCCACCACATAGGCGTTGTGCCCGTAAAGTTTGGTGTAAAAAGCATCGCTAACCGGGGCATACTCAACGACCTGGCAAGGGTTGACGTTTTTGATCTTGACTTGTTGTCCCTTAAATACTTTCTGCAACTGCTTGGTCGTCAGGCTGTCGATGCTGCTTTTCGACGATACAACAATGAGGAACTGTGCTTGGGTGCTCACCGGTACAAAGGCGGCTGCCAAGATAATGCTGATAACTAACTTGGGACAATTCTTTTTCAGAATCGATAGTTTTTTCATGGCCGTCCGCTTTAGAAAACAACCGCCAGAGAAGTAATGGCCAGAAAATAATTTTGGCGTGTTGCGCTGTCCACGTTCCAAAAGTGCACTTCGGCCTTCACGAGGGCCTGCTTTAGAATTTGCCGGTTCGTTCCAATGGTGAGGTCCCTTTCCATGTCGCCAGACAAGCCGTGATCCGGGTCGAATACGTCGTAGCGTACCAGTACCGTTTGTCGGTCTAAGAGCTGGTAGGCCAATTCCACGTAGCCCGCATTGGCGATCTGGTCTCCTCTGGCGATATTTTTCGTGTCGAGCGTTGAGTGGGCAAATTCGGCACTGAACAGCCAGCGATTGAATTCGAAACGAACATCCCCGGCCCACGAGGTCTGGCGCGTGTCGTTGGCGAGACCGTTCTTGTCGGTGTAAAAGGACGTGCCAGCGTTGAGACCAAGCGCGGGCACCTCGGTCTTAAACCGGAAGCCGATGCCCTTGTTTTTGTTGTCATCCTGCTCGAAAGAGTCCTTGCCACGGCCATTGGTCAAGAAAAGTTGATATTGCAGGCGCGTGCTGTGGAGTTCAAATTCTCCCAAAGCTTGTACACCGATGGAAAACTTGGCGTAAATTATTTGCTCGTGACCAAATGGATTTTGGTGTTTGCCGTATATGGAGTTAGGGAGAATAGAGGTGTCAAAAGCAGGGGCGGCATCATGAATCTCGTTGTAGATGCCATAAGGCGTTAGAAATTTTCCCAAACGCAGTTTGAGTTTTTTGGAAAAACTGTACTCAAACCAGGCACGTTCGAGAACGATGAAACCAGCCTTGGTGCCGCCGGTTTCATCGGCTTCAGAGTCGGTGCCATGCTCGAATTCGATCTCACCAAAAACGCGGGCTTTTGCGTTGAGGAGATAGCTGCCAAGCAGATTAAAATGATGCAGATCAAAGGTGCCCCGCCTACCAACCGAATCTTTGTTGCTGTATTCGGACTCCAGGGTCAAGAAGCCGTGGGGCCCGACCAGCTCCTGACCTGGGCTGCTTTGGACTACGAGAAGCAAAAAGCCAAACAGGCAAACCTTTCGCAAGAGGCTCATGTGTCTAACACCTTCATGACGTACCCCGCGCCACGTATCGTATGAATGAGGGGACGCTTCGACCCACAGTCTATTTTGTTGCGCAAATGGTTGATGTAGACTTCCACCACGTTCGTATTGGTTTCAAACAGGACCCCCCAGACATGTTCAGAGATTTCTGTTTTTGTCACCACTTTGCCAGCGTTCCTGAGCAAGTATTCCAGCAGAGAGTATTCGCGCGCTGACAGAAAAATCTTGGTGTCCCCGCGCATCACCTCGCGCATGGCAAAATCCACTTCCAGGTCATCTAAGATCAGTTTTGAGTTTACGGGAATTGAAGAAACGCGGCGCAGCAGAGCGCGCATACGGGCCAAAAGTTCTGAGAATGAGAACGGCTTGATGATGTAATCGTCCACGCCACTGTCCAGCGCAGATATGACGTCGTTGGTGTGATCTTTGGCCGTAACCATGATCACTGGCGTTTGCAAGCCTTGTTTACGCCATTGGTGGCACAATTCTATGCCACTGGTGTCGGGCAGCAGCCAATCCAGTAAGATGAGGTCGTAATCGTTAACTGAGCAGAGATAATCTCCTTCGTTGGCATCTTCGGCGATATCGGCAGCGTAACCTGCCTCTTTCAGCCCCTTACGGATAAAATTTGCCACCCGCATTTCGTCTTCAACGATTAAGACACGCATCCATACCTCCAGGCGAAAATGTGAGCTTCAGCTTTTTTTATTTTACTTACTAAGCTAAGCGATTGCAGAGATTTGTTGCAAGCTCGCGGCAGTCCTCTGAAGCGAGAAATGTTCGGCAATTCCTTTATTAATGATTTTTAATATTCCATTAATCAAACATTAAGGTGGAATTTAGTATATTTGTAACCGTATAGGTGCAGACTAAGAGATTAACTGCCGCCGTGAAAATTACGAATCGATACGGTGAAATTATTAAGGATCAGGCAGGTAGACTCACGCTTTGGTTCTGTTGATCGGTTGGCGTCTTTTCTGAAATCCGCTTGACTTTCAATTTGTCCTGAGACCGCAAGCACCTATTTTTTAAAGCGTAGCCATATCTAACAAAATAATATAACCAATTCAAACAAAATGTCAAGCTTATTTTGTTGCCATTCTGTCCAACATAAATTCTCGTAAGAACCTTCAGTGTATTATGAATGAGATCACCGGGACAACGAGGCGTGCAATTGCGGGAAGTGTGCAAGAACCGGCGTCACCACCTGTCTCCCCAAAGGAACGCGTTGGAACCGATGGTGGCAACCACAAGCTGGGGGAATTGCTGCAAGCACCGGCTTCCAGGTCGTTGCGGGATCTCATCCCTTCAACCATTGCGTGCCACTACAAGGTTGTCCCGCTGGGGTGTAAGGCCGGCCGACTCCAGATCGCTTTGGCCAATCCCGAGGATGTCGCGTTATTGGACGAAATCCGTTGGGTTTTGGGTACGGAGATCGAACCTTCCAGGGCTGATGCTGCAGAAGTAGAAGAGGCGCTTCGCCTAATCTATGGGCTGGGTGCAGACACTGTGGGACGAATGCTGGGTGGCGAAGAGAGCGCTTATGTGGACCTGAACTCCGAGTTGACTTCAGATCTGGATCAAGATAGCGAAGAAGCGAGTATTGTCCGATTTGTGAACCAATTACTGGTCGAATCCTTTCAGGAACGAGCAACCGATATCCACATCGAGCCTTTTGAGTCCTCCCTGCGCATTCGCTATCGCGTGGATGGGATCCTTTACGAGGAAACAGTACCGGAGTCCCTGCGCCATCTGCACCCAGCCATCGTATCCCGGATCAAAATCATGGCCAATTTAAACATTGCAGAACAGCGTCTACCCCAGGATGGCCGCATTAAAGTCCGCACCGGCAAGCAGGAGCTGGACTTGCGGATTTCAATCATTCCGACCCCGTTCGGGGAGTCGGTCAACTTGCGCATTCTAAACAGCAACCAGGTCAAATTAAGTCTCAAAAGTCTTGGCTTGTTGCCACGAGACCTGAGCTGCATCGAACGACTGTTGCAGAAACCTCATGGTATTGTTCTCGTTACCGGACCAACGGGCAGCGGCAAGACCACCACGCTGTATTCGTGCCTGAACCGGTTGAACGACACGGTTCGCAAGATCATCACCGTCGAAGACCCTATCGAATACCAACTGCCAGGCATCACGCAGGTCCAGGTAAATCCTAAAATCGGCCTCACTTTTGCCCAGGGGCTGCGGTCCATGCTGCGCCACGATCCTGACGTCATGCTTGTGGGTGAAATAAGAGACCATGAGACTGCCGAAGTCACCATCCAGGTGGCCATGACCGGACACCTGGTGTTTAGCACTTTGCACACCAACGATGCGCCCAGCGCCGTGGCGCGTTTGAGTAATATGGGCATTGAGCCTTATCTGATTGCTGCATCTGTTGAATGCATTATTGCACAGCGATTGGTCAGAGTGATTTGTCCTTATTGTAAGACGGTCGAGGTTGCCCGCAACGGCAATCAAGAGGTTGTAGAGCGGTATATTGGTCGGGATGCGATTTTATATCGCGGCTCTGGTTGCGAACGTTGTAAGCAGACAGGCTATTTTGGTCGTACAGCTATCTATGAATTTCTCGCCGTTGACGACGAGATTCGGGAACACATCGTAAACAAGACACCTGCCAATCAATTGCGACGGATTGCCATCAACAAAGGCATGATCAGTCTACGGCAGGACGGCATGGAAAAGATCAGTTTGGGCAGGACCACGCTGGAAGAAGTGCTGCGCGTCACCCAGGAAGTAGAGGGTTAGCGCCATGCCGGTATTCAAATATCAGGCGAAGGCTTCGCCCGCAGAAGTCGTGCATGGGGAAATGCAGGCTGCAAGCGTTCAGGTCCTGGTGGCCCGTCTGGACGAGATGGGCCTGTACCCCCTGGATATTTCGCCCGTCTCAGAAGATCAGGTCTTGAAGACGGGTCACATAGGTGCCCTGTTTCGCAAGCCGACGAAGACGGCAGTGGTTCTTTTTACCCGGCAATTGGCCAACATGTTGGACGCCGGCATGACCTTGCACGCAGCACTGAGTCTGTTGCACAAACAGACCCGGCAAGGTTCCATGGAAAAGGTCTTGCACGATTTGGTGGAACGACTGCGCGACGGCTCCCGGTTTTCGGAAGCCTGCGCAGCCTGGCCGAAAGTTTTCTCAAAGTTCTACGTCAACATGATTCGGGCTGGTGAAACCGGTGGCATGTTGAACCTGGTGCTGGAACATCTGGCCGACTTCCTCGAAAGGGAAGATGACGTGCAAAAGCAAATCAGGGTGGCCCTGGCCTATCCCGTGCTGATGTTAGGCATGGGAGTCGTAACGGTCTCGCTTCTGCTTACCTTTGTGGTGCCTCGCATCGTCAGCATGTTCGATGAAATGGGCCAGACGTTGCCATTGCCAACTAAGATTCTGGTGAATGTTTCAGGTTTTTTTTCACACTACTGGGGTTTGATTTTCTTGACGGCAATTGCCTTGCTCCTCGCCATGAGATTCAAGCGCAAACAACCAGATTTTAGACTGAAGATAGACAGGTTTAAGCTGCGCTTGCCGCTGCTGGGTTCCTTGCAGATTCAAGGTGAGGTGACGCAGTTTGCGCGGACCATGAGTGCTCTGCTGGCTCATGGGGTGCCCATCCACCAGGCATTTGAAGTCATTGTCGCAGCCTGCAAGAATGTGGTTCTGCAGGAAGAATTCAGAAGTGCCACCGACGCCATTCGCCGGGGAGAACGGATCGGAAGCAGTCTGTCGGCTGGCCAGTACCTGCCGGCTTTGCTCGGACAGATGATCACCATCGCCGAAGATACCAATCAACTGGAGCCGGTGCTCGAAAAAATTGCAAAGTCCGGCACCAGAGAAGTTGAACGTCGGGTCGGTTTGCTTACTAAGCTGCTGGAACCGGCCATGATTATTCTCATCGGTGCCATCATCGGGTTTATCGTTTTTGCCATGATGTTGCCAATATTTCAAATGGATTTTTTGGTGCAGTAATGAACAGTTGGTTTGCGTCGTTAGTCGTGTTTGCCCTGGGCCTTTTGGAAGGCAGTTTCGTAGGTCTGTGTGCCTACCGAATACCACGCGGAGAATCCGTGGTTTTGGGGCGGTCCCATTGCGACCATTGCCGCTCACCCTTGCGTTGGCTGTACAAATTGCCTCTGGCCAGCTACCTGATGCTCGGGGGGCACACTCGGTGCTGTGGCCAAACCATATCGCTGCGATATCCAATTCTAGAGATGGCCACTGGGATGTCCTTCGTCCTGATCTATTGGCAGGTTCCCGCAAGCGCTGACTTCTTGCCAATCGCCGTCCTGTTAGGGTTGCTTGCGGCCGGCATGCTGATCGACCTGGATTATAAGATCATTCCGGATAAAGTTAGCTTGACCGGCATGGCGCTTGGGTTGCTGTTGGTGCGATATTCTTCACAAGTGGGGCTGGAAGGAGCTCTTCTTGGGATTCTCGTTTGTGGCGGATTTCTTTACATGAGCGCCTGGCTGACCGAAGCGGTGTTTAGAAAGTCCAATAGCCTGGGCGGTGGAGACATCAAATTTGCCGCCATGATCGGCGCTTTTCTTGGTTGGCAACAAGGGCTGGTGGCGATCATGCTGGCGTCGTTTGCTGGCACCGCGTTTGGCTTGTTCCAAATGATAGCCAATCGAGATTTGCAAGGCAGACGAGAAATACGGTTCGGGCCATTTTTGGCGTTGGGCGCTGTTGTTAGCTTGATCTGGGGTAACTTTCTACCCAT
>JBHHYI010000219.1:0-7065 GCA_046757525.1 bacterium
CGTCCCGACCAAAAAACGGTCGGGACTACTCAGGACGACTACCTTTGTGCTCAAAAAAAACAACCGTCATTCCGCTCAAGAGGAGCGTTTTTGGAGAGCTATTGCAAAAAAAACAAAAACTTCAATTTCAAGGGCCTCAAACCACAAAGGACACAATAAAACCACTAACGGTCCTAACCGACTGAATCATATTTTCTTTGACATTCAAGTCTTAAATCGCTATATTTTTGTCATGAATAATTATTTTAAAACGCCTTCAAAAACAACCAGGGATGGTGCAACCGTGATCAGAATGGACGAGCAGCAAACTGGACAATTTTTTCAGCGGGGGTTGGGACTCAAGAAAGAGGTCCAGGGCATTCTCAAGAAAGATTATTACAGCGAGTTGGTGGAATATTTCAGGTCGCATGATTTTCGATTGCAGGTCGACGGTCTGACCATTCATCTGGCTCACGAATTTGGATTTTGCTACGGAGTCGACCGGGCGGTGGATTACGCTTACCAGACGCGGGAAAGATTTCCGGAACGCAGAATTTTCTTGACCGGCGAAATCATTCACAATCCGCATGTGAACCGTCGCCTCATCAAGATGGGAATTCAATTTCTAAGCGGGCAGTACAGCAACGGGATGACCGTTGAGGATCTGACGCCCGACGATGTGGTCATCTTGCCGGCCTTCGGAGTCTCGATTGAAGAATTTCAGAGCCTGTCGCAACGACGCTGCATTTTGGTGGACACCACCTGCGGCTCGGTGCTCAATGTCTGGAAGCGGGTGGGCCATTACGCACGCAATGGCTACACCTCCATTATCCACGGCAAATACTACCACGAGGAGACCATTGCCACCAGTTCCCAGGCGCTGAAATTTGCCAGCGGCAAATATTTGGTGGTCCGAGATATGAATGAGGCACACCTTGTGTGTGATTTCATCTTAAACGGCGGGGACAAAGGTGAATTCCTGAATCGCTTCGCCAACGCTTTCTCCGAGAAGTTCGACCCGGAACGCGATTTGGAAAAAGTCGGCCTTGCCAATCAAACGACCATGTTGAGTAGCGAGTCCCTGGCCATTGCCGAGGAATTCAGAAAAGCTATGGAGCAGAAGTACGGCCCTGCTAATTTGAAGGAACATTTTCAGACGTTCGATACGATTTGCAGCGCTACCCAGGACCGTCAGGACGCCGTGCTCGAGTTGGTGCAGAAGCACCACCTGGACCTGATCCTTGTCATCGGCGGCTACAACAGCAGCAACACAAACAACCTGGCGGAGATTGCTGCCCGGCACACCAGAGCCTACCACATCGACGATCCGGAATGCATCTTGAGCCGCTCGCAGATCCGCCACAAGAAAATCCGTAGTCACCAGGTTTTGGTCAGCCACGACTGGCTGCCAGAAGGTCAGGTTGAAATCGGCATTACCGCCGGGGCTTCGACGCCGAACAACAAAATCGGTGCCGTTGTTGAGAAAATCTTAGCCTGTCGAGAGGTTGACATTGAAAGGTTTCTCAGACAGAGCCATGAGACCGTTTGCAAGGAACACTAAGCAAGGTAATCCATGACCGTCGTCACCATTCCAAAACCTTTGCGTGACAAATTGGGAAACGAAGCTACCGAAGCCCTGGTGGAAGTCTTGAACCGGCTGTCTGACGATACCAGGAACGATGTCCTCACCTTGGCTGAAGAACGGTTTGTTAGAAGGTTAAGCGAAAGCATTTCTGCATTGCGACAGGAACTAAAAGAGGACATCCGGCAACTGAGCATTCAAGTTGAAAAAAATCACACAAACATGATCAAATGGATGTTTATTTTCTGGATTGGACAGGCGACCGTGATTATCGGCTTGCTTGTAGCGCTAATAAAAGTCCTTAAATAGGTTGACGAGTCGTGGTCGAGGAACCGAGACCGCAATGGTAGAGTAGTTCAACAAAAAAGAAGTTGAAGGCAAGCAGACGCCTGATCTGCTTGCCTTTTGTTTTGGAGAACCAAATGCAAGAAATCGCGGTAGAGTTGGAGAAGAGAATTGAAGGCGAAGTGCGATTTGACAAATACAGTCGCCTTCTTTACAGCACCGATGCCAGCATCTACGAGATCGAACCGAAAGGGGTGGTCATTCCCAAAAGCACAGAAGACGTCCAGGCTGTTGTAGAGTTGGCCTACGAGCACGGCATTCCCATTGTGCCGCGCGGCGGGGGCACCAGTCTGGTGGGCCAGGCCATCGGGGCCGGCATTGTCATCGACTTCTCGAAATACCTGCACCGCATTCTCGAGGTGAACCGGGAAGAAAACTGGGCGCGTGTTCAGCCTGGCGTGGTGCTGGACCAATTGAACCAGCACGTCGAGGCTTTTGATCTGTTTTTCGGCCCGGACGTTGCCACCAGCAGCCGCGCCAACCTGGGCGGACTCATCGGCAACAATTCTGCCGGAGCGCACTCTATTCTCTACGGAAAAACCATCGACCACGTCCTGGAATTGCAGGTGCTGTTTTGCAACGGCGAAGCGGCGCGCTTGCAACCAGTGCAACCCGAAGAATTGAGCGACAACTCCCACTCTGATTTCCAGAGGCGCCTGGTGCAGACCGTGCAGCAGATCGTCCGCAACAATCAGCAAGAAATTGGTCGCAGGTTCCCCAGGATTTTGCGGCGGGTAAGCGGCTACAATTTAGATGCTTTGGTCAACGGGCAACCGTTTGACCTGAGCAAACTCGTGGTGGGGTCTGAAGGTACCCTGGCGTTGGTGACGGAGGCCAAGGTCAATCTCGTGCCGTTGCCCCAACACCGGGTCTTAGGGGTCATTCATTTTGCCGACCTGTTTGCGGCCTTAGCCGCCGTCAGCCCCATTCTCGAATTTAAACCTTCGGCCGTGGAGCTGTTGGACCACATCATCCTCGACCTCACCCGCGACACTCAGGAGTATGCCCGTCGAATGACCTTTGTGGAAGGTCGCCCGGCAGCTTTGCTCTTGGTGGAATTTCAAGGCCATTCAAAGAAAGAATTGGTCGACCAATTGCACAAGCTGGCCGTTTATTTGTCAAAGAAAAAAATCGGTTACGCCTTCGTGAAGGCCGTCGAAGACCGAGAACAGGCCGACGTGTGGTACATCCGCAAGGCCGGCTTGGGCCTGCTTCTTGGCACGCGGGAAGAGCGCCGGCCCATCGGCTTTATTGAAGACACGGCTGTGCCTCCGGAGAAACTGTCCGAGTACATTCGGCGTTTCGATGAAATCATTCGGGCGCATGAAACACACGCTTGCTTTTATGCTCATGCCAGCGTCGGCTGTCTGCACATTCGGCCCATGCTCGATCTGAATGCCCCGCAAGACCGGGACCGAATGGCGTCGCTGGCAGCGCAGGTCAGCGATTTGGTGCTGGAGTACGGCGGTGCCATGAGCGGGGAGCACGGCGACGGACTGGCGCGGAGTTGCTGGAACGAAAAGATGTTCGGTCCCGCATTGTATCGCGCTTTTGCTGAAATAAAAAGGGCTTTCGACCCCAAAAACATTCTCAATCCCGGCAAAATCGTCGACGCCCAGTTCTTGACCGATAATTTGAGGCGCAGTGCCAGGGACACGCCAGCGGGAATCACCCCTTTCCTGGATTTCTCCCGAGAAGGCGGTTTTCGCAAGGCCATCGAGATTTGCAACGGAAACGGGGTTTGCCGCAAACAGGGTGAAGGCACCATGTGCCCTTCGTACATGGTCACTCTGGAAGAGGAGCACTCCACGCGCGGCCGCGCCAATGCTTTGCGGGCTGTGCTCAGCGGCAGACTGGACCAAAGGGAATTTACCGGCAAGCGGCTCTACGAGGTGCTGGATCTCTGTGTCGCCTGCAAGGGTTGCAAGGGGGAATGCCCCACCAACGTGGACATGGCTAAACTCAAATACGAGTTCTTGTACCATTATCACCGGGCTAACGGTCTGCCTCTGCGCGACCGCTTGTTTGCGAATATTGCTGGGTTGAACCAAATGGGAAGTGCGCTGGCGCCGGTGTCCAACTGGGTTCTGGGTGCTGCCCCGGTCCGGTGGTCGCTGCATCTTCTCGGCATCGATCGACGTCGCAAGCTGCCACCCTTTGCCAGACCTTCATTTGTTCGCTGGTTTGAGAGACACAAAAACTCTGCAAGCAAGGGCAAGAGCAAGGTCGTGCTGTTCAACGACACCTTTATGACTTACAACTATCCAGACATTGGCAAAGCAGCGGTGGCGGTGCTGGAAGCAGCGGACTGCCAAGTTATTCTACCCGAGAAGAAGTGCTGTGGTCGTCCTTTTCTTTCCAAGGGCCTGTTAGAGCAAGCGCGTGCTCACGCTCAATTCAATGTGGAGAAGCTTTTTCCCCTGGTGGAGCAGGGTTACGCCATCGTCGGCTGTGAACCGAGCTGCATTTTGACCTTCCGGGACGAATATCCCGATTTGCTCAAAGATTCCCGCGCAAAAGCCGTGGCTGAGCACAGTTACTTGATCGAAGAGTTTCTACAACAACAGCGGGAACAAAATGAGATTGAGTTGACACTCGAGCCGGCTGAAAGCAAGTTTTTGCTACACGGCCACTGTCATCTCAAGGCGCTGGTGGGCATGGATCCCACCGTAGAGATGCTACAAATGATTCCGGAGGCCCGGGTTGAGGTGGTAGATTCCGGCTGCTGCGGCATGGCCGGTGCCTTTGGTTTTGAGAAGGAGCACTATGAGGTTTCCCTGGCCATGGGGCGCGACCGCCTGTTTCCCGCCATTGCTGCCAAAGATCGCGATTGGCAAGTCGCGGCTTCCGGTGTTTCCTGCCGCCAGCAAATCGAGCACGGCACCGGACGCGAGACCCTGCACCCGGTGGAGATTTTGGCACGGCATCTCATCCAAGAGCCGCCCGGGTGATTTAAAATGAACAGAAGTCACAAACACTTGCTCCTGGCTCTTACAGCCTGCCTCACGCTGCCAGCCCAGGTTCACGCCCAGCGTTCGCCATTAGTTTTCAAACAGATTTCCCCGGAACGCGGTCTGTCGCAGAAAACCGTCTACGCCATCGTGCAGGACAGCGTGGGCTTCCTCTGGTTTGGTACGCAGGATGGGCTGAATCGATATGACGGTTATAGCTTCAAGATCTACAAGAATATTGTTTCGGATTCGACTTCCTTGTCTGACAACCGGGTCCGTGCGCTCTACCTGGACCGGCGCCACACGCTTTGGATCGGCACCAGCAACGGCTTGAACAGGTACGATCCACAAACGGATTCTTTCACACGCTACTTTCACGACCCCGGGAACCCCAAAAGCCTGAGCGACCATGATGTGCGCGCTCAAGATAACCATTACCCCGCCTTTTTGGCAAACCTGGTGGTTCCGGATTTTGGCCGGGGCAGCGTTTGTGGGACTCTTAGCCTTGGCGGACCTTCTTAACCCTTTGGTGCAAGGGGACGTGATGTTTGCGACTGGGGACGTGGCCAACCACCGCGGCCAGGCCAACTTCAGGGCGCGCCGGGAGATAGGCGACCTGTCCGGTTCCCTGCTGCCGCTGTTTGGGTTGGAACCAGTTGGGTTACTCGACCCGCACGGTGCGGAAGTACACATGATCGTTCGCAGCCACGGGCCGGCCATCCCGGGCAAGATCGACGAGCAGATCGGTTCCTTTGACGGCGGCTGCACCGCATTCCTGGATCCACCAGAAGTGCCAGACGAAGTCGGCGAATGCGCGGACATTCAGTTTTCGGTGCATCAACCTTAGAGATCTCAGCCCGTGCTTGGTCCAGGTCGGAAAAAGTTCCACAGCCAGCGGAGCAGTTTTCATCTATGGGTTGCTTTTTATGTCTTCGTTGTTTAAATTTTGGAAATTGTGCTCTGAAACCGGATCGGTCTAAACGAGCGGTCAATTGAATGGAACAAAGATGGAGGGCTTAAACGATGTCAAATCATGCGAATCCCAATGTTCTCGCTTCAACCGAGTGGGTCGATGATCACAAGAAGGACCCCAATGTGGTCGTCGTGGAAGTCGATGTGGACACCAAAGCCTACGATGAGGGTCATGTGCCCGGCGCGGTAGGCTGGAATTGGCAAACCCAATTGTGCGACACGGTTCAGAGGGACATTATCAAGAAAACGGATCTGGAGACTCTGCTTGGCAGCAGCGGCATCTCTAATGACCATACGATCATTCTGTACGGCGACAACAACAACTGGTTTGCGGCCTGGGCTTTTTGGCAGTTGAAGATCTACGGTCACGAGGACGTGCGCATCATGGACGGGGGACGAAAGAAATGGCTGGCCGAAGGTCGAACCGTGAGCAAGGAGCGACCAGCGACCAACGCCACTTCCTACAGTGCCAAAGACCCCGAGTTGAGCTTGCGGGCGTTTTTGCCTGAGGTCCAGGATGCCTACAAATCCACCAGTGCCGCGCTGGTGGACGTACGGTCGGCTGACGAGTTCACCGGCAAGATTCTGGCCCCTCCAGGGCTGCCTGAAACCTGCCAACGCGGCGGGCACATTCCGGGCGCCAAGAACATCGGTTGGGGTCTGGCCTGCAACGAGGACGGCACCTTCAAGAACTTTGACGACTTGAGGACCCTCTACTCTGGGAGAGGCGTCACACAGGACAAGAACGTAATCACCTATTGCCGCATCGGGGAACGTTCCAGCCATTCCTGGTTCGTACTCAAATACCTGCTTGGCTACCCCAATGTCAAGAACTACGACGGGTCCTGGACCGAGTGGGGCAACCTCGTCGGTGCTCCCATCGAACGCGGCGAATAGGTCGACGTCATTGCCTTCAGGTTCGTCGGGAATTGCGACTTGTGGGCTCGATGTTTAGAAAAGGCTCGGTTAAATGGGTGCCCCATTTGAAGGCGAAGGCTCTTGCTTTCGCCTTTTTATTAAATGCATTGTTTTTGCCAAACTCACGCTGTCAATAAGAATTAGTGGTTAATTTTGCGGTAGATGCGAAAGAAAAAATGTTCTGTTGTGCTGTCTTAATGCTCGCGCTCAGCTTTCTGACGCCACTCACCGTGGTCGCGCAAGGGTTACCTCCACCGGCCACCGTGAAGGCTCTGGTCGTCTACGCCCAGGACAGCAACGACTACTACCCGGTGCCCT
>JBHHYI010000220.1:0-7046 GCA_046757525.1 bacterium
ACCTGAAGAACTTTTGGGAGAATAACAATGAAAGATCCTATTCTAGAAGAGGTGCGTGACGCACGCAAAAAACATTCAGAGCGGTTCAACTTTGATTTGCACGCTATATGTGAGGACCTGAAGAAAAAAGAAAAAGATTGCGGACACCCCGTAAAATCATTACCACCCAGATTACTGCAAACCGCAGCAGCTAAAGAGGAATCAACCTGACCCTGCCGAAGGTACGTGATGCTGAGTTTTGGAGTTTTATCGCAACTTATTTCTGTTAATCAACTTTAGTACAGTGCATGGCAGCGCCGGGTGTGATGTCGTTTATGTGTGGTCTGCTCTGTATCGATTCATCATCCATGTTATCGAGAATTGTAACCAAACGTGAAGAATCAGTTTCATTTTTCAGACATTTTCTTTATATCTGGGAGCACAAAACTAATTGGAGATAAGAGATATGTCGACTCTTTCATCTATTACCCTATCCGAACTAAAATCACTGCTTCGTTCTCTTAAACTTCCGTCTGACACCAAGCTATCCGTTACCTTTGAAGACGAGCAAGCAAATGCGGAGATATTGAAAAGGAAAACAGCGATTTCAGCAATGAAAAAACTTAAAGGTTCTGGAAATGGGAAGCTTGTATCTGTTCTTCTAAAGGAAAGGCAGAAAGACAAACTTAAATGAAGAACTACATTCTGGACACCTCCGCAATACTAACTTTTATTGAGAACGAAGCGACCGTTGAAGATGTAGAAAAACTCCTTCTCGATGCTGTCGAAGGCAAAATTCAGATATTCGTTTCCGCAGTCAGTGCTATCGAACTCTACTATGTCTCCCTCCGAGAACAAGGAAAAACAATAGCAGATAAAAGATTGCAACTAATCGATGATCTCCCAATAAAACAGCAGCCTCTACATCCAGATATGGCGAGAATAATTGGAGAGATTAAAGCAAGCAAATCAATGTCATTTGCTGACTGTTGTATCGCTGGACTGGCCAAGATACATAAAGCAATTATCGTTCATAAAGATCCTGAATTTGAACAAATAAAGGACGAGTTAAAGCAATATCGACTGCCATACAAGAACGTGTAGAAATCTTGCGATCACGTAGCAAGTGCATTAACACAGACGCTGCCGCTCTGGGCGAGATTTCTAAGTTTTGAGGACTATCACAATCTTTAACTTTTTATGAAGTTAAGCGCATTGAATGGCAGCGCCAATTATGCATGCCGTTATCTTTTCAGTGCCCCTGGCTGTTCAATTTTCATTATTTTTAAGGAAAATGGCTGCGGCTGATTTGACTGGACCCCCTAATTGTGAGAAGTGATGAAGCTGAGTATCGTGCTTTCAACACAACCGGCATCTTTTTCCGCGCTTGCGTACAAAGGTGAGTTAGAAACAAACATACTAAAGATAGCTAATCTGGGATATGATGGTGTTGAGCTTGCGGTACGCGACCCAAGGTTATTAGACTCCCAATACTTGAGCAGGCTTCTCAGCGAGCACAACCTGGAAGTACCCGCGGTCGGTACGGGTCAGGCTTATGGCGAGGAGGAGCTGTCTTTTACACATCCCGAGGAGAAGCTTAGGAGGCAGGCGGTAGAGCGCATCAAGGCGCAGATCGATTTTGCTTCTCATTTCAAGGCGCAAGTGATCATTGGACTGATTCGGGGCAGGGTCGAAGATGGCGTGAGTCGTGAGAAGGCCGAACACTGGCTCTTCGAAGCGCTATCCGAATGTGCGAACTATGCCAGCTCTGTGGGTGTGAAGCTCGCAATGGAGCCAATCAATCGCTACGAAACCAATCTGATTGTGACTGTGGCAGAAGGATTGCACCTGATCGAGCGCATCGGCAGCGAAAGCCTTGGTCTCCTGATGGACACGTTTCACATGAACATCGAAGAGCCTTCCCTTGAGGCAAGCATTCGAGCAGCCGGCGATAAAATCTTCCACTGTCATGTCGCAGATTCGAACCGCTGGTACCCGGGGGCGGGGCACGTGGATTTCAGACGAATCGTTGAGGTGCTGGGCGAAACTGGCTATGACGGCTATTTATCGGCTGAAATTCTACCCAGGCCCAGTCCCGACGTCTGCGCCGAACAAGCGATAGCAAACATGCGTTCAATTCTAAAGCAGGTTGCAAAGGCATGAGAAATGCACCTGAAGCTTTGAGAATTCATTCATCCGACAACGTGAGCGTTGCGCTAAAACCCCTCAACGCCAATGCCACAATTGAGGTGGGGGATACCCGTATTCAGGTCAGAGAAAACATCCCGGCGGGCCACAAGATTGCCGTTGAGCATTTGCGCAAGCAAGATAAGGTCGTAAAGTACGGGCACGTCATTGGGCACGCGACCCAAAACATTGAATCCGGAAGCTGGGTGCATTCGCACAATCTCGCAACGGACCTGGGCAAGGGGTTGGCGTATCGGTACGAACCAAACCTGAGACAAACACAACCTGCTGAAGCCAGGCGGACGTTCATGGGCTACCGGCGCGCCAACGGCAAAGTGGGCACCCGCAACGAAGTCTGGATTATCAACACGGTCGGTTGTGTGAACGTTTCCGCGGATCGCATTGCGCGGTCTTGCCATGAACGATTCACCAGTGGCAACGTGGACGGGGTCTACGCTTTTGCACATCCGTATGGCTGTAGCCAGCTTGGTGACGATTTGAAACACACTCAGAAAGTACTTGCTGGATTGATGCGCAATCCCAACGTGGGCGGCGTTTTGGTGCTTGGGTTGGGCTGTGAAAACAATCAGTTGCAGCAGCTTCTGGCCCTTGCCGGAAACGTAGACAGAAGCCGAGTTCGTTTCTTTAACTCTCAGGAGGTTGAGGATGAGGTTGAGGAAGGGATCAGCGCCGTTGCCGAGGTAGCACAGGTTATGCAGCACGATCGGCGCACAGAATGCGGAGTTGCCGATCTTGTTGTCGGACTCAAGTGCGGCGGTTCCGATGGCTTTTCCGGCGTCAGTGCGAATCCTTTAGTGGGCCGAATCGCTGATTACCTCACCGACTGCGGCGGTACCGCCATTCTCACGGAGGTCCCGGAAATGTTTGGGGCTGAGCAGCAGCTCATGAATCGGGCGCAGAATAGAGCGATCTTTGAGCAAACGGTGGAAATGATTAATCAGTTCAAAGAGTATTTTATCAGGCACAACCAACCCATATATGAAAATCCCTCACCCGGCAATAAAGAGGGCGGATTGACGACGCTGGAAGAGAAATCCCTGGGCGCCATTCAGAAAGGTGGAACTGCGACCGTGACGCAAGTTCTGGATTATGGAGAGCCGGTGCAATGCGGCGGTCTGGCGTTGTTGAATGCGCCCGGCAACGACGCTGTTTCGACCACCGCCCAGGTGGCCAGCGGTGCCACAATCCTGCTTTTCACAACGGGCAGAGGGACCCCCCTCGGTCTACCCGTGCCAACTGTCAAGGTTTCTTCCAATAGTCAGATTTTTCAGAAAAAACCGCGCTGGATCGATTTCAATGCCGGCAGTCTGCTGGAAGGTACAGCGACCCTGGAGTCTTTGACGCAAGAATTATTCGAATTCATGCTCGATGTCGCATCCGGCAAGAGTGCGACTAAAAATGAGACGAACGGATATCGCGAAATTGCAATTTGGAAGGAAGGGGTAACCTTATAGTGCCTTACCCACGTTTGAACAGACAATTAATTCTGGACGGAGCTTTTCAAAGGCGAGAAGACATCGCCGTCCCTAAAGCAAATGTATTTGATCTTCCCGAAAAAGTACTTCAATTTGGCACGGGAGGTTTTTTGCGTGCCTTTGTGGATTTTTACATTGATCATGCGAACCGTCAAGGCATTTTCAATGGGCGTATTGTCGCGGTGCAATCTACAGGCACTGCACGAAAAGTTCTACTCGTCGAGCAGGACGGTCTTTTTACGCTTTGTGTTCAAGGTCTAAAGCACAACGAACCCTGCGAAGAATTTACCATAGTTGCGAGCGTCAGCCGCACCCTTGCAGCGAATGAAGACTGGAATTCGGTTTTGGCATGTGCCAAAAATCCAGATTTGGAATTTGTTGTTTCCAATACAACGGAAGTCGGTATTGCTCGGGACGAAGAGGATGTCATCGACTTCAATCCGCCAAGATCTTTTCCCGGCAAACTAACGGCATGTCTCTATGAACGATTCAAGGCATTTTCAGGGACAAGTGACCGGGGTTTGGTCATAATTCCGTGTGAGCTCATTGAAAACAACGGCGACGTGCTTGAGGGAATGGTGCTCCGCCTTGCACAGAAATGGGCTTTGGGAGATGAATTTATTGAGTGGATTAAAGCGGCGAATGTCTTCTGCAATTCATTGGTCGATCGAATAGTCCCAGGTACGCCTGAAGAAGATGTCGAGAAGTATTTTAAAAAACTGCGGTTTGAAGACCCCTTGTTGACCGTTGCAGAAAGTTTTAGTTTTTGGGCCATTGAAGCAGAAGCGGCCGTGAAACGAAGGCTCACATTTGTGGAGGCAAATCCATCCGTGCTGGTGACCACGGATATTCGTCCTTACCGCGAACGCAAAGTACGCTTATTGAATGGAGCGCACACGATCATGGTGCCGGTATCTTTTCTCAGTGGGAATAATACGGTGCTCGAGAGCATGCAGCATCCGCTGGTTTCTGCGTTCACCAAAGGGGTGATAAAAAACGAGATTTTGCCAGGTTTGATGTCGGAGCAAAACTCTACGTCTGTCTTTGCTGAAGAAGTGTTAGAGCGGTTTAGAAATCCATATTTGCAACATCGGTTAATAGATATTTCGATTCAGTCAACCTCGAAAATGCGAACCCGCATTATTCCCTCAATTGTAAGATACTATGAGCAGTTCCACAACCTCCCGCGTTTTCTCTGTTTTGGTTATGCCTGTTACTTGCTGTTTGTGAAAAGCGTTGAGCAAAAGGATGGCAGGTTTTACGGACAAAGAGGGTCAGAACCCTATCCCATCAACGACGATCAGGGTCTGTTCTTTTTTCAGCTCTGGCAACAGACGAATCCTAACAGCAAAGAAGCTGTGTTCGAATTTGTGACGGCTGTGTGTGAAAACGAGCCGTTGTGGGGGGTGAATCTAACTAACCTTCCAGGCTTTGTGGACATTGTTTACGAATTCCTAAGGCTCATTTTGCGTGAAGGTATCGAACAGGCATTGCAAGCACTCATCAAACCCAATACGCGCAGTAGTGCAGTGAATTAAGACACCAGGCCACACGGAGAGAAAATGTCACGCAGTCAAATTCTTCAAACGATCATTTCAAACGGAGCCATTGCGGTCATCCGGATGAGCGATTCGGATAAGCTTAGAAAAGTGGCTGAAGCCGTTTATGCCGGGGGAATCTCAGCGATCGAGATCACCATGACAACACCCAATGCCTTAAAAGTCATTGAAGAGACGGCTCATGCAATGGGCGATAGCATTCAATTAGGCGTCGGGTCGGTTTTAGACGCTGAGACGGCCCGTCTGGCCATTGATGCGGGTGCCCAATTCGTCGTGAGTCCGGTTTCTAAACCTGAGATCATTCAAATGGCCCATCGTTACGATCTGCCGGCCATGCCGGGAGCTTTCACCCCGACGGAAATTTTGCTGGCCCATGAACAGGGGGCTGATATCGTCAAGGTGTTTCCGGCAGATGTGGTCGGGATGGCGTTTTTCAGAGCCATCAAAGCGCCCATGCCGCACCTTCAACTCATGCCCACAGGCGGTGTAACCTTGACCAACGCAGGCGATTGGCTCAAAGCCGGAGCGTGCGCTGTGGGAGTTGGCAGTGCACTCCTGGATAAAAAAGCCATCGCCGAAGGCAATTATTCCGTGCTCACTGAGAATGCAAAACGCCTCTGCCAGAGTATTGCAGCAGGCCGCTAAGACGTTGACCTATTTGTAAAAGAGGCTTCGCAAAGGAGACGTTTGCGCTACACGAACTGAGCGTTTCATGAAAGGAGACTGACAAGACCATGAAAGTGTTAACCTTTGGTGAAATCATGCTGCGGCTTTCAACGCCTGGCTACAGCCGTTTCGTACAAGCGCAGAGTTTCGATGTGACCTTTGGTGGGGGAGAAGCCAATGTCGCCGTCGCTTTGGCAAACTTTGGTCTGGAGAGCTATTTTATTACCAAGCTTCCCGCGCACGAGATTGGTCAGGCGGCGGTCAATCACCTGAGACGATTTGGTGTAAAGGACGATTTCATCGTTAGAGGAGGAGATCGGCTGGGCATCTATTTCCTGGAAACAGGAGCGAGTCAGCGGGCCTCCAAAGTCATCTATGATCGGGCAAACTCCGCGGTCTGCAATTTAAACAAGGCAGAGCTGGACTGGGATCGCGTGTTTGAAGGCGCCCGCTGGTTCCATTGGACAGGCATCACCGCAGCGCTGGGAAGCAAGGCACAGGCATGCCTTCGCGAGGCCTGCAGAGCGGCAAAATCCAACGGTGCAACGGTTAGCTGTGATCTGAATTTCAGGAAAAAACTTTGGAGTGAGAAAGAGGCCCGGCGCGTCATGGTACCGATGATGGAGCACGTGGATGTGTGCATCGCCAACGAAGAGGACGCAGAGAAAAGTCTTGGACTCCAGGCAGCCCACACCGATGTTGAGTCAGCTCAACTAAATGAGGCTGCCTATTTTGAAGTGGCGCGCACGTTGAAGTCCCGCTTCCATTTTAAGGCGGTCGCCATAACTTTAAGGGAAAGCTTTTCGGCTTCGCACAACGGCTGGAGCGCCCTGTTGCTGGATGAGGCAGATTGCTCAGAACCGTACCGCTCAACTCGATATGATATTCAAATTGTCGACCGGGTCGGCGCGGGCGATGCTTTTGCCGCCGGCCTTATCTACGGATTGCTAAGGAAATCCAGCACAAGAGAGGCTCTCGAATTTGCCGTGGCCGCATCGTGCTTGAAACAAACCATTCCAGGGGATTTCAATCATGTCAGCGTCGACGAAGTTGAAAAGTTAGCCCAAGGAGGTGGTTCGGGACGTGTGGAACGGTGAAGTGAAGTTGTCTTTTAGACAATCTCAAAGGCCAAACCACAAGACGGACTTGTGACGATCAT
>JBHHYI010000221.1:0-7031 GCA_046757525.1 bacterium
TATTCATGGTTATTTTTCCCCTTCGCATCGTTCCGGTGTGATTCCCACTACGCAGTTTTATCGGAGGAGGCCGTCATGAGGAAAGAAGTCTCCAGGCTTAAACGCCTGACCATCCCAATGGTCACGATTGGTATTGTGCTGGCGTTGTTGCTGGCTTATTTCTTTGTCTACGTGCCTGCGCAGCGAGAGTTTTTTGCGAAACGGGATCTACGCATCCTCAACGTGATGAGCAACCAGATTAAAGCGCGTATTGAAAACTTCACCAATGTCCTGCACCATATTGCCGCCGACAGCTACACCGAGGGCGAGGCTGATCAGATCAAGCAACGTATCGAGGATAATATCTCTCTTGTCCCTGGCCTGCAATTGGGCGAGGGCACCGGTGTTGAAATCGAGACGCCTGAGAACCACGAACATATCGTGGAGCATGAGCAAGCTTCAGAAAAAATTTTCTTGTATTCAGAACTCGCAGCGAATCGCTACATTTTGCACTTTTTGCTACAAGGAGAGTTTCCACGAGACCACGCGGGAAAAGAAGAAATCGTAAAGATAAAGCTCGATGCGACCAGGAACCTGAACGAACTTATAGAACCTATCGTAAATCGAGACGAGTTCGACAATATTTTGCTGGTGAAATTGCGCGGTGCCTTTCTGCGCGAACAACATCTGGGACTGGATCTTGAAAGCCACGACGGGAACGCTGCGCCCGACGAGAACGCTGTAACAACGGCGCTGGAGGAAGCGGACGAAAGAAACGGAGTGGTTTTTCAACGAGATGATTCAGAGTTGAGAATAATCAAGTTCGACTCATTGGCAACCGAGAAGGACAAGACTTTTTTATTTGACTCCATTGTGAGATCGAGCAACATCAAAGACATCGTTCTGGTCGACACGCGATACCGGTTGTTCTTACAGCCGTTTGTCATATCCCTGGAGACCGGGGAGATCGAAAGCGAGCAACCTCCTGAAAGGTGGGTTGTCGTCGGACTGGTCCAAACCGATCGATTCAATTCCGAAAGTCGGGCCATTTCCAACCATTTCATCGTCTTTTTTTCTTTCCTGATCCTGATCGGAATTCTCAGCCTGCCAATCGTGAAGATGAAATTCATGGGAACGAAGGACCGTTTGAAAATCGTCGACCTGGTGCTGCTGGGATATTCGTTCCTGCTGGGGGCGGCCCTGATTACCATTACCAGCCTGAACCTCTATGCTTATCTGGCCATGCGCATTAGGATGGATGACCACTTGGAAGGGTTAGCCTCACAAATCGAGACGAATTTTCAGGCCGAAATCGACAGTGCTTGCGCCCAACTGCGACACTTCAACGACGAATTGTTGAACCCAGAGCTGACCGATGGGCACACCCACGCCATACGCGAGGGCAATATTTTCCTCACCGGCAAAATCGGTCAAAAGGATCCTTACAGTTTCTTTGAAATGGTCTTCTGGACAGATGCGGACGGCCAGCAGAAAGTCAAATGGAGCGTCCGCGAAAAGACCACGCCTTTTGTCAGTGTGGCTACGCGCGCGTACTTCAAGAACGCTTTGCACGGCAGTCTCTGGTCGTTCCGGCAGAATCCTTCTGATCGCGCACAAGGCGGGTTTACCCTGGAACCGGTATATTCCAGTACGACCGGCGAAAATGAAGCTGACATTTCAGTGCCGTTTGACACGTTGATTCAGATCGACGGGAAGACCATTGCGCTCAAGGTAGCTTCCCTGTCAACGCACTTGACCTCGGTAATTGATCCCATTATTCCCGCTGGATACGGCTTTTGCATCATAAGTCAAGACGGCCAGGTCAAGTTCCATTCCGATGAGAGCCGAAATCTGCAAGAAAACCTTTTTGCCGAATGCGACAATAGTGCCTCGCTCAGGGCAGCGGTTCTCGGCCGGGCTAATAATCTTCTGGACGTGAAGTACATGGGGCGGGATCATAGACTCTTCGTAACCCCCATGAAGACGGTGCCGTGGACTTTGGTTGTTTTCCGAGATAAGGAGGTTTTCAGAACCATCAACCTCGAACTCATCACCATGTCCATGGGACTGTTCATCGCCTACCTGACTTTGGTCAGCGGATTGGGTTTGTGTTTGTGGTTTGTGTCGTACCTCGCTGGCAAAAAATCAATGCACGCTGCTGTGTGGTTATGGCCAAGCTATGACAAAAGAAGCGCTTACCTGTTTCTGGGAGGCCTGCTTGCGTTGATCAACCTGGTCTTTGCTGTCGGAATTTTGAACTCCAGCGTTAGAGAAACCGTGTACCTGACGCTGCTCTTCCCGGCAGGCGGGATGGCTTTGGTTTACCTTCTGCTAAGAAGGCCTCTGGTATTTGACCCGGCTAAGTTGCCTGAGTTTTTAACGAGATTCTGGAAACCCGAGGGTAGAATTGCTTCCAGTGCGTATGACACCAGATACGTAGTGGTTATGTTCCTGGCGGTGGTCTTACTGGGCGTTTTGCCCGCCGTCGGATTCTTTAAGATAGCGCACAAAATGGAAGTCGAACTCTTCGTGAAACATGGACAACTTAAATTGGCCGAAGCCCTGGAGGCGCGGGAGCACCGAGTTTCCGCCGATTACGCAAAAATAAAAATGGACCGACGTGATAAACAGCACTTTCTTGGCAAAAGGCTTTCCTTTGATAGTCCGGATGTTTACGCATCCAAATTTTTCAACACCACGATCGATACAGGCCGGTGTGGTGTGAAAGTAGTCCCGGCGAATCATGAGTTTGAAAACATTTTCGCAGACTTGACGATGCTTTATAATCAGACGACTATCGAGATTCGGGAGTTGATTCACGATGTCTCAGGCGATTCCAGAATCCGCTGGCAACATGGCGCCGGCGGGCGACTGACCCTGCACTGGAATAGCTACTACAATAACAGATGCCTGCACATTGCCTCGTTTTTGCCACCTTTTTTGACCCGGTTCTCCAGCGGGCCTCTTTGGTGGCCGGTGTTTCAAATCCTGCTGATCCTGTTTTTTGTTGTTGCGGTCGTCTCGTTGTTTCAACTGGTCCGGTCAATCGTCAGGAAACTGTTTTTGACTGACATCTCTTTGTTTGAATCAGGTCAATTCGAGATGGTCTCCGACAGCACCCTGGCCAACATGTTGTTGGTCAATCCGCCTGAGAAGGTCAAGGCAAAATTATTGACGCGGAAGGATGTGTATCGGCTCGATCTGATCGATGTGGCTGTGGCGGCAGGGTGGAGTCACGATTATGCTTATTCAGATTTGCCGGAAGGGAAGGTTGTTGTGTTGGATCATTTTGAACACAGGATGAACGACGGGCCTACCAACCAGGAAAAGCGCGAGTTTTTAGAACAACTTGTCTTTACCCACCGGAAAAAGGTCGTGGTGATTTCCAATGTCGAGCCCACGCATTTTCTCAGCGATGGCGAAGCGTCTGAGCAGGCCAGCGGCAACAGCAAGGGTTCGCTTGCAGCAGTCCATGGTTCGACGTCAGTTTTAGATATGTTCCAGCGCTTTGTTACCCTGGACGAAGGGGACGCGAAAACCTTTTGCGGCGAGCTTGCGAGCGCCAGGGATGAGAGCCTGAAGCTGTGGCCGAAGAGCCGGAGGAAGCATATCCTCAATCTTTGCCAGGTCTTGTATGAGGAGTGTTCACCGACGGCTGAACTTCAAGCAATTGGACGTGAATTGCTGTGCAAAGGAAATCTCGTGCTCTTCAACGCCGATCAGCTAATCGACCTGGTGTTGGAAGAGGCTTACGCCTATTACCGTCAGATCTGGCTCAGTTTGTCGCGCGAGGAAAAACTGGCGTTGATCTATCTGGCGCAGGATGGTTTTGCTAATTTGACCAACCGGCGCGTCATGCTGAATCTTTTGAACAGCAAGCTGGTCGTCCAGCAGCCTGAATTTCGGATTATGAACCAGAGTTTCAGAAAATTCGTTCTTGATGAGCAGGATTCAGACCAGG
The DNA here is from genome assembly GCA_046757525.1 of bacterium. Classification (GTDB taxonomy): domain Bacteria; phylum Zhuqueibacterota; class Zhuqueibacteria; order Oceanimicrobiales; family Oceanimicrobiaceae; genus JBHHYI01. The sequence goes on from JBHHYI010000221.1 coordinate 3,941, forward strand.
TCGTCACTTGGGCGCGAAGTGTCAGCACGAGTTACTGGAGCAAATTGAAGATGCCGTTAGCCATAGGGTTTGCCGCCGTGGTGCTGTTCCTGTTCTCCACCCAACCGACAGCCTTTAGATCAACGCTCACCATCATTTCGGCCGTAGCCGGCGGCATCCCGGCACTGATCAAGCTGCTGGGTTCGGTCAAGCTGGGCAAAGCCGGAGCTGTCAGTGAGAGCTGATGCCTGTGGTTGTTCATGGGCTGGAACAAACTACCAGGAGAGAATAGAAATGAACATGAGAAACCCCCTTTTCTTGCCAGGCCAGGTTGTTGTGTTCATAGTGTTGTTCTGGTTGAATATGGCTTACGCTCAAAAAAACCCCGGTAAGACAACAAATGTAGATCAGTACCTTTCGGCACTCCCAAAGGGATTAACCCTCCAGGAAAAGGGGTCGCAGAAATATCGTGTAACGACGAACTGGCTCAACCGCGATTTATATGGAAATACGACAGGCAAGTTTATTATTACCGGAGAGTATACTCGCGGATTGGAGATAGGTTTTGTCCGCTGGAACAATGTCCAGATTGCAGTGTTCCAGGACCCGACAAAACCCAATTCAGATACCCTGTCTCAAGAATGGATGGAGGGCGTTTCCTACAAATCGCCGGACGACATAGCCAGGGTGGATTTCTTCAAAAATTTTCCCACCGACGAAACCAGACACCTACTGAGAACGCTCATTTGGGATGCGATAGGCATTGAAACGTTCGCCTGGACTTATTTCGATAAGCTCAGGTTAAACGAATTTTATCGAGCGTCCGACTTCGAAGAATTTACCGTACAAATGGCGGGTTGGGGAACGCTTAAAATGAAAGATCTAAAACTGAAGTGGACAGGAATTTCGAAGATGAACGATGAAACCTGTGCTGTGATCCAGTATGAATCTTTCGCTAATCCGATAAAGTCAATTTCTATGATTATGGCTGTCAAGGGAAGGTCTCTTTATTGGGGGTGCATTTGGGTGTCATTAGAAATGCTACGCTCAACGAAGACGTGATAATGGAGATCACCTCTGCCAATTCTACCAAAAAGCTTATGAACATACAACGAGAGGTAAGATTTGAAAAAAGGCAATAATTATTGTGTCCGTTAATAATGTGATGCGGCCTTCTTAAGGCCCGCGAGTTAGAACTCGGGTGTGGCGTCGCCTGATTCGAAGCAGCAAGCCTGGCTGTGTTGGCCAGGTGCAACAGTCGTAAACAAAATAGGAGTAAAGCAGAATTTGAGCTCAAACCAGGAACCTGAAGGTTTCGAAAGCGCGCAAAACACAGCGGAGGCGTTCGCTAAAGACAAGGAGAAAACCGGATACCTGTTGCGGGAAGCCGCTGAAAAAGCTGAACGAAACCGCAACGTGCTCGAAAGCATCTGGGACGACTTGCAAGCACTCTTTCGTTTAGTCAAGGCCTGGGTTAGCGGCGAGTACAAATACGTTCCCTGGCAAACCATCGTATTCGCGATTGCTGGCGTGGTCTACTTCGTAAATCCGTTCGACTTCGTGCCCGATTTTTTGCCCGGGGCTGGCTATTTGGATGACGCCACCGTCGTGGGCTTTGTGCTCAAATCGATTAAGAATGACATCGAGCAGTTTTTGGCCTGGGAGCGCGCGCATCAGTAGGTAGGTTGGCGTGGCGTCCTGCCAAACCACTTAGCCAGCGTGTTTTGTGCGGGTTTGTTCTGGGGCGTAAAGTCGTGATTGGCTATGCCGCCGGCCTTTTCGTGCACGTAATCCCACTTCCAGAAATGAGCGCCGGCAAACCACGGTCGGTGCCAGAACACGCGAAAGAAAGCTTCGTAACAGTTGCGTTGGGTCTGCAGCGACACCTTCTTGAACAGCCCGGAAAGCACCCGCGGCCACTTCCACGGCTCGATGGCGCCGTCCGCCTGGCTTCTGTAGCCGATTTCTGTAAACAAAACCGGCTTGTGATATTTGTTGCTGATGCTTTCAATCGCCTGCAAATAGGGCTGCCAACCTTCGACCAATTCGTCCACTGTGGGGGTGGTCTGCTTGGTCAGTGGGAAGTAAGCCTGGATGCCGATATAATCCAAGGCGTCCCAAAATGGGACTTGTTCGAAGTCCTGGTGCCAGTTAGCCGCGTAAGTGAGCTTGCCGTGGTAGACTTGCCGGACGGCGGCGATCAAGGCACGCCAGTCGGCCGGCCGTTGCTTCACCGTTGCTGATAGTTCGGTGCCAATGCAAAGCGCCTCAACCCGTAATGTTTCGCCCAATGTGGCGTAGTGCAGAATGAAGCGACGATAATTCTCGAACCATTTTTGCCAGTCCCCCTCGTTTTCCATGAAAATGTCCGATCGCCACTGGCCACGGCCGGCATCTCGCAGCCAGATGTGGGGCTTGAGCATGGTCTTAAGGCCGAATTCGTGGGCGAGCCTGGTGATTTCCACGATGCCCGAATCCTTTTCACTCCACACCACGTCCTCCAGAGCGGAGAAGCCGACTTGCGGCCGGTTGAGGTCTCCTTGCCAACCAAAGGGAACCTGCACGATCCACTCGATGTTGTTGCACACCAGGGGCAACAAGTGTTTGGCTTGCACATGGCTGCCGGCAAAGAAGTGAACGCCTCTGTGCTTGCCGTCGACGGCATAGAGATTGCGAATGTGTGGCTGGGTGTTTTCCACCGAAGAATCCCACTGGTACGCGAAGTTTTCGCTGGTGGTGTACCAGCTCAAGGCCTTGAAAAGGCCGATGAGCACACCCAAAGGGACGATGACGCGCAGAGCAAATATCCTTATGAAAGACCGAACGCCCTGAATCCGGTAAACCCGCAACAAGTAGTGCACGGATCGAAACGCCAGATACGGCAGCAACAAAACGATCCAGGTAATCGGGCTCTGCGCCAGAGCCTGCATGACCTGGGGCAGCAATTTGAATGTCTGAGCAAACGGCAGGCCGCTTAGAAACATCAGACCTGCCACGACAAGCACAACGACGAAAAGGGTCGCGAGGTACCATTTTAGAAAAAGTCTAATTTCAGCTATTCTTTTTGAGAACATGGATTCAACGGTTTCTTTGCTGGTTGGGTAAAAACTAG
>JBHHYI010000222.1:0-7012 GCA_046757525.1 bacterium
ACCCGAGTCATGGTTCACATCCCTCTGATTTTCGCTCTGGACGAGCGAAAATCTGTCTCCCTTCAAAGGGAGAATGGACTACGCAATCGAGACGATTGCGTTACGTACAACAGAGCGTTTCCTAAAAGAGAAATCTGGTAACCTTGCATTTACAACAACCCTGACAACCCGTAATGACACTAACGCCAGCTCGTAAGGACAAGCCTGAGCAACCGCACACTTCTCGTGTCAACTTAAGAGTTGTCTAATCTCATTACCCACGAACTCGATCTGCTCCTCAGTCAGTTCCGGGAACATGGGCAAAGAGAGCAATTCTTCGGCACATTTTTCTGCCACTGGAAAACTTCCCCTGCTCAGCCCCAGGAAGCGATAGGCCGGCTGCAGGTGCACCGGAATCGGATAATGGATTCCGCAATCAATGCCTCTTTCCGCCAGCATTTTCATCAAGGCTTGCCTCTGCTTGCAGCGGATCGCGTAAATGTGGTAAACGTGCCGTCCGTATGGAGCCTCTGTGGGTGTCTTTACTTGCTCACATTCCTGGAGGCATCTGTTGTAGATTTGTGCGTTTCTCCTGCGTGCTTCTGTCCACACCGGCAAATGCTCGAGCTTGGCGTCCAAAACCGCGCCTTGAAGGCCATCCATGCGGGCATTCCAGCCAGGGAGTTCGTGGTAGTACTTCTTGCTCTGCCCGTGGTCGCGTAAGATGCGCACCGTCCGGGCCAGCTCCTCGCTGTTCGTGGTGATCGCACCTGCCTCGCCATAAGCCCCCAGGTTCTTGCCCGGGTAAAAGCTGAAACAGCCCAGGTCTCCAATGGACCCGGCCGGTCGGCCCTTGTACTCAGCCAAATGGGCCTGGCTGGCGTCTTCGATCACAAGCAATCCGTGCTGGCGAGCGATCTCCAGGATCGGGTCCATGTCCGCCATTTGACCAAACAAGTGCACGGGAATGACGGCTTTGGTTTTCGAGGTAATGGCCGCCGCGATTTTGTTTGGATCGAGGGTGTAAGTCTCTTCGTCGATGTCCACAAATACGGGCCGGGCACCACAAAAACTGATGGCTTCCGCAGTGGCAATAAAGGTATTGGGCTGCGTGATCACCTCGTCACCGGCTCCAATGTTCAGCGCCAACAGTGCCAGCCACAACGCTTCGGTTCCGCTGCCAACCCCAACGGCATGCTGGCAGCCGCACGCCGCAGCGAAGTTCCGCTCGAACTGCGCCACAAACGGCCCGCCGGCGAAGGCGGTGCTGCTGAGCACGTTTTGCAAAGCGCCGTCGATTTCCCGGCGGATGGATTCGTATTGTTGTTTCAAATCCAAGAAGGGTACTTTCATACCGGCTCTTTTCTCGCGACCTTGTTCAATATGCGGGCTGGATTTCCCACAACAACGGTGTTGGGCGGCACGTCTCTGGTCACCACGCTGCCGGCCCCGACGATGGCCTTCTCACCGATGGTAACCCCACACAGCAAAGTCACGCTGGAGCCGATGGAAGCCCCTTTCTTTACCAGCGTCGGCACGCAGACCCAATCGTCTTCCGTTTGCAGCTTGCCGTCCTCGGCCGTGGCCCGCGGGTAGGCGTCGTTTATGAAGGTCACGTTGTGGCCGATGAACACCTCGTCCTCAATGGTCACGCCTTCGCAAATAAACGTGTGGCTTTGTATCTTGCAAAAGCTGCCTATTTTAGCGCCCTTTTGAATTTCAACAAAGGTGCCGATTTTGGTATGGTCGCCGATCTCGCAGCCGTACAGATTCACAAAAGCGTGCACCGTGGTATTCTTGCCGAGCTTCACATCTGGTGCAATTTTCTTCATATTGTCAGGCAAGCAATCGTTTTTGTTTGTAAACCAAATCGCCGTTCTTGCCGTTCGCTGAATCATCAGATGGCTGAGTGGGTTCAAAGGCGAAACCATTCTCCATAGAAATCAAGGCGCCTTTTCTTTTCATGGACTCACAAATAGCTTCCAAAATGGCGACCACGCGCATGCCTGAATAGCCGTCACTTCTGGGCGCTTTGTTTTCGCGAATACACCCCAGGAAGTGCTCGCATTCGATTTTGACCGGTTCCCGTTCTTCGATTCTCGGACTAAAAATATCGCCGTAGCGGTAAGAAAACTGAAACTCGCCGAAGTTGTCGTACTGCGCCGGCGCTTCAATACCTTTGTCAAATATCTTGATTTTTTCGTTGGGGTGGGTATCGTCGTAGACCAGCATCTTTTTGGTGCCAACGATGGTCATCTTGCGCACCTTGTAGGGGTCCAGCCAACTGGCGTAGAGAAAAGCGATTTGGCCGTTGTCGAAGTTGAGGGTCGCTGTGGCCACATCTTCGATTTTTTCAAAGTAGTGCGACTGTCCCTGACCGTTTACGGAGATTGGGTTTTTACCTAAGAGATAAAGGAGGATTGAGATGTCGTGCGGCGCTAAGTCCCAGATGACGTTGATGTCGGGTTGGAACAGCCCCAGATTAAGGCGAGCGCAGCGAATGTAAAGTACGTCTCCGATCTCACCACTCTCGAGAATTTCTTTCGCCTTGTTGACCGCCGGGTTGTACTCGAAGGTGTGCCCGACCATGAGAATCTTGCCGTTTTCTTCAGCCAGGCTGATTAGATCGATGCACTCTTCCGTGGAGGCGGCCAGCGGTTTTTCAACGAAGATGTGTTTCCCGGCTTCCAAACATTCCTTCGCCAGACTGTAATGCAGGTACACCGGCGTCGCAATGGCCACGGCGTCGATGGCAGGATCGCGGAGAATGTCTTTGTAATCCGTAGTTACTTGTATGCCGGGAAACAGACGCCGCATTCGTTCGAGTTTCTTGACATCCAAATCAGCGCAAATCGAAACATGACAATCGGGCGCCGAGTAAAAATTCCTGATCAGGTTTGGGCCCCAATAGCCACACCCAATGACCGAAACATTCATGATGCTTTCCCTGAGGTGTTGGTTCTCGTTGTTCGGTTTCAAAAACTGCTTGCTAACCTTCTCTTTTCAAATCTCAACTTACATCCTTCACTCCGGGTTATTTGTACACGTGGGTTAGTAGGATTTTACTCGCAATTCATGTACCACATTCTGTGGCATGAATCATGGCCTGTTAATTCTTTGTTATTTATGGTGATTCGTCTGGTTGGTAGAAACAGCGGATCAGAAGGAAATATGGATCTTGTTCCACAACAGAGGCTGTCCTGCCATAGACATTCTTCTACAAAGGGATCTCGCAATCTAAAGCGCCCCCTCGCGATTCACCACAGCCCTAAATGTCTGTAACAGAATGGCTAAGTCCTGTCGCAACGACCAATTCTTAAAATAGTGGATGTCGTAGCGCACCATTTCTACAAACGTAGTCCGGCTTCTTCCTTTGACCTGCCACAACCCGGTCATGCCGGGCAATACCGCCAAACGCTGCCGGTGCCAGGCATCGTAGTTTTCGACCTCGTAGGGAATGGCCGGACGGGGTCCAACCAAACTCATGTCGCCCTTGAGGACATTGAACAATTGGGGCAGTTCATCCAGGCTCCAGCTTCTTAAAAACTGGCCGACTCTGGTGACCCGTGTGTCGTTAACCAGTTTGTACAACTTCGAGCCATTGCCCTCCAAACAGTCACCTTTAATAAACCTGGTGACGTAATCGCGATGGGTCTCTTCATCTGCATTTGTGTACATGGACCTGAACTTGAGAAACCTAAAAACCTTCCCATTTAGCCCAACGCGATTTTGGGTAAACAAGACCGGGCCGGGTGAAGAAAGTTTGACCGCGGCAGCAATGATTAGCATTACCGGACATAACAGGACGATCGCAATCGCCGCGCCTACTATGTCGATCACACGCTTGCAAAAGCAGCTAAAGGAGTGTTGCCCCTGCGCACATTTAAAAAAGGTTCGGAAAGTTCTCGTTTTACCGTTGTTCCCCTCTTCAACTGGCCTGCCACTTCCTGACTCTTTTCTAACCCCGTTCAAATAGAGGACTGACTCATGGCTTATCTTGCCATGGTACCCCCAGGTCTCTATTTGTATTTCGACCCTGGGTGCCCCTTGCTTGCCAAGCTGCTTGTCTATGACCTCTTGAATGACGGCGCCCAGCCTTTTGCTCGTGCAGTACGCACCTTCCTTGGACGAGTCGGTAAGAATCAGTTTAACCTGCCTGTCAATTAAAAAGGAAATATCTGAGTTTCGAATGTTCGATTGGATCAGCCCGATGAGCTTTTCCTCAAGCCAATTGCACCGATTCCGAAGACTCGCCCTCAAGCCCGATTTGGCGAACTTCGCCAAATCAAGGCTCAGGACACAGACCGTCCCACCGGTCCTGAGATTTCTATGGTGTTCTAAATCCAGGAACCACTCAAAAGTTGACTGTGAGCTTTGCGCTACATCGGTTGCGAACATTTTCCCACGGTCAGACACACTCCTTCTCGATGATTTAACGGCTGCCATTGTTTCCCCCAATGAAGTACCTGTTGATGTACACAAATTCATTCCCCACATTGAGGAATCTTCAACGCTTCGATTAAACGCTCTGCAAAGATCTTTACGCATAATACAAGTAATCCTTGGCTTTGTAAGTCAACTTAGGATCTAATCTATTGAGAACTGCACCAATCACGTTTGAGTTGGTTTTTTCAAGCAGCTTCTGCGCCTTAAGAATCAACTCTTGCTCGACTTTGTGAGACTCGATGACCATCAAGACACCGTCGACGAATTCTGACAGGACCAGGGTCTCCGGAACCGGCAGCAAGGGCGGACTGTCGATCAAGATCAGATCGAATTTGTTCTTCAACTCTTGAATCAGATATTTTATTGAAGAGGTGGAAAGCAACTCACTGGGATTTGGGGCAATGGTCCCGCTGCACAAAACTTGTAAGTTCTCAATCTCCGTGGTTGTAGAGAACTTTTCTAACAGATCAAAATTATAAGTTAGGATGTCGCTGAGTCCCGGCTCTTTGTCTAATCCAAAGATCGTGTGCATTGTGGGTCTTCTGAGGTCAGAGTCAATGATGAGAACCTTGAGTCCAAGTCTTGCGAAAGAAATGCCCAGGTTGGCCACTGTGGTCGACTTGCCTTCTTGTGCGCGCAGGCTTGTCAGTAAGATAGTTCTAAGATTCTTATTGTTCTTTTGCACTTGCATGTTGGTACGCAGAATCCGATAAGCTTCTGAAGTCGGGGCAAGGTGCTGGTGCGAAGAAATCACCCCGGTTCCCAATGCAGCACCATTAGACTTGCCGTTAAGGCTACCATTGACAGGCAGCTCCATTGCGCCGTTTTTGTCATTGCGAGGAATGGTGAACCTGGGGATGCTGGTCAGAACCGGCCAACCAGTCAGATTCTCCACATCTTCAGAAGACTTTATCGTCGTATCAATGGACTCGACAAAAAGCGCCAAACCAAATCCGGTGAGCAAACCAACCATGACGCCTATGGCCAGGTTAAGCCGCTTGCGGGGTTTCAACGGTGCCTCAGGTAATTGGGCCTGATCGATGATTCTCAAATTGGGAATTTTTTCCGCTTCGGTGATTCTCGCTTCCTCGTACTTTTCTGACAGCATCATGTAGATCTTTTCATTGACGTTGCGGTTGCGCATGAAATTTGCCAGTTGGTACTCTTTCCCCGGAAGTTTCTTGAGAGATTCGTCGTAGCCATTGACAACTTTCTGGAGAGCCTTTTCCTGGGCTTTCAAGGTTTCCAGTTCAATCTCCAGCGAAACAGATTGGGTTAAGTAGGATTTTATTTGCGACAGGGGATCGACCACGATCTCGCCCTGCGTTAGCTTTAAGGCCTCGCCGGTTAGCGTTTTCTTGGTCTGCTCAATAGCATTGCTCAGCTCCATCATTTTGGGATGGTCAGCGGGATAGTCCTGGACTTGCAGGTTGGTGTACTGCACCTGCAATTGCACCAGCTTCTCCTTTAACTTCTGCAAGGAAGGGCTGCTGATGTCGGTGATGGTCGGTACCAGCTTCTTCTTGTTTTGTGACAACTTGTCCCGAATGACGGCCAGCCGCTCTTCGGTAGACTGTCTCCTGGCTTTGACCTGATTGTATTTCACCTCTGCATCGGTGATGCGTCTCAGTATCTCGCCCGATTCCTGTTCCAGCGAGGTGACTCGACTCTTCTCCTTAAAATACCTCAAGCTCTGATCCGCTGAGTGCAACTTCTCTTTATACAAAGCAAGTTGTTCCTCAATGAATTGGCGCAGCCCGCTTACCTCATCCTTCTTGTTCTTGAGATTCCTCTCACGTAGAACGCTGGCAGCCGTGTTGGCAATGGCCACGCTGAGCCGCGGGTCGCTGGTTTCCACCTGGATTTCAATGACGTCTGTTTTCCTAACCACGTCTGCTGAGATGCTCTCCTGAACCCGATTCGTAATAAACTGTTTCTTATCAAAGTTTGCCTCTCTCTTCCTGGGCAATTTAATGCGAGAGATCATGTCGTCCGGCAACGCCGTCACAATCTCTGCGGCCAGGGAACGACTCTTGATCTCCTGGATGCGATTCAGAATGGAAGTTTCCCGGTAATACCTGCGTAACGGGTCGTAGCTTTTGTTTGTCAATGGATTGGAAACATCTTCAAAGATTAAAGCTGCGCTTGCCTGGTAAACAGGAGTGACGGTCAGATTATAGATGATCACGGGTATCAACACCCCGATCATACTCAGAAGGATGTACCACTTTCTGCGTCTCAGAATGCTGACGGCTTGAAAGATTAGTTTTCCTATATCCTGATTTTGCATGAATGCCTCATTTTAGATTTAATCACTCCGGATTAACGCAATCGGCATACCAAAATCCCGTGGAGCTGACCAACGCAACAACCTACAAGCACTATAATTGCTTTACTTGCAATGGATTAGGACTTGCCTCACAAAAGAAACATTGGCTGTCGTTCTTGATTTCGATTCCAAACCCCAGTCATATATTTGTGACAGGGACAGACTCCCGAAACTCTCTAAGAGTTCTTTTTTCAACCGCTTAGGTTCTTGTCGCCGCGAATAGGAAAGTCGCTTTTTTATGACACGAAAATCGCCCTC
>JBHHYI010000223.1:0-6993 GCA_046757525.1 bacterium
AGCAGCAGCTCAAATCGGAGTATGCAAAATTGAGCGCTCTGGTGAATGACAGGGAAGTTGCGCCAACAGCATTAGGGCGTGCCTATGGTAGGATGGGGATGCTCTTTCTCGCCTATGATATTGACCAGCCAGCACAAGCCGCGTTGCACAATGCGAAAATCTTGATGCCTCGAGAAATGCATTGGCCTTACTATTTAGGGTATCTCTACTTTACGCTTGGTCAGTTGCAGCAAGCTGCCGCCGAGTTTGAACAGGCTCGCAAGCTCAAGCCCAAGGAGGTAACCTTATGGATCCGGCTGGCCGAGACCTACCGGCAACTGAGGCGCGACGCTGCAGCGAAAACGCTGTTGGAGGAGGCGGTGCACGCCGACCCCGCTTCGGCAAAGGCGCATTTTCTGTTGGGCCAACTCGCCAACGACCGCGGGGCCTTCAAAGAAGCCATTAAACATTACGAGGCTGCCCTGAAGCAGCAGCCTGAGGCCACGAGCCTGCATTACGCCCTTGGCATCGCCTACCGCAATCTGGGGCGAAACATGGAGGACTATGAGCGTAGTTTGCAACATTTTCGCATGCGCGGCACCGTGAAGGTGCGGTTGCCAGATCCTTTACTGGAAGAGGTGAGCAAGCTCAAGAGAGGCTCAAAGTTATTGTCATCCAGGGGAAGCACGTTGATGGTGCAGGGACGATTTCGAGAAGCTGAAATCGTTTTTGAACAGGTAGTAGCTGCCGATTCCGATAATGTCTTTGCCTACCTGAATCTCGGTTCGGTACGCGCTCGTTTGGGCGAGACAGCGAAGGCGATTCGGGCTTTGGAGCGTGCTGTTCAACTGGATCCTTCGCAAAGTGTAGCCCAGATGCTCCTTGGGCAACTCTTTGCCAAGCAGGGAAAAACCAAACTCGCTGAGCAGCGCTATCGAGCGGCGTTGCGGGCGAATCCGCTCAACGACGAGGCCCACCTGGGCCTGGCGACGTTATTACGGCGGACCGGGCGTTGCCGGGAAGCCATGCCTCATTTCGAGAAAGTCCTGGATATCACCCCTGGACAGGTGCAGGCTCACCTGTATCTGGCAGTCTGTCATTTGCAGTCAGGCGACTATGCCAGGGCGCGAACCTTATTCGAAGCCGCCCACAAGGTTTTTCCGTACCATCGCGGCATACGTGATGCGCTGGTACGGGTACTGGCGGCCAGCCCGGCTGCTGAGGTGCGGGATGGAAACCTGGCTCTTACGCTGGCAGAAAAGCCCGTGGCAGACGCCAATCAGCTCGAAAGTGCTGAGGCCAGGGCCATGGCTTATGCTGAATTGGGACGCTATGCGGAAGCCATCCAGTGGCAGGAAACCGCCATTGAAGCGGCGCGTAACCAAGGTAAGGCGGACTATTTGGCTTATCTCAGAATCAACTTGCAGTACTACAAGCAAGGCAATCCCTGTCGCACCCCATGGGCGTCCTTTTACGATGAACAGTAAAGGTTCACTGTTGCGGGAGGTATATTTGTAGCCGCTGCTTTACTTCATCCTGCATGGTCTTGATGAATCCCAACATTTCCATGCTGGGATTGGTTTTTTCCCAGTCACCCTTTTCATATCTTGCCTCGTAGTGGAGCCTCAAGTCAGCCGATGAGAGCCTTCTTCTACGTTTTATGTTAACAAATAGCTTATAGCGAACTTCTTTGATGCCCAGACCCTCTTCAGACTCAGTAGGGATCAGGTGGCGCCATTCGGTCTCGATTGAGGTTTCCTGGATCTTCAAGTCATGGTTGAATTTGCGCATGACGCTGGCCACGGCCTGTCTCAGCGAGGATGCGGTGGTGCTGCGACCAAAGTCGAAAATGGCTTGAGTCGAGACGTTACCATGCTTGGATTTTGTGCCGCCACAATGGAGAGTTAAAAGCAGAAGAAAGAAGCTGGCCAGGATTTGCGACTTTTTGGGCATTTCGGAATAGTATAATGTTTCAAATTGCAAATTCAAAGACTCGTGCTCGACAGGCCATTTGACCAGGGATTCAGTCCTAATACTCCGATCCGACACAGGAGCCAAACGGTTGCCAACCGTGTTCTTGTGTGAATGGTACACCGTCTGGCAATCGAGACGATTGCCCTACATCACGGGAGCGATTCTGACAGATTCAAAAATAAAAAACACAAATGCCCTGCCATAAGACAGGGCATTTGTTTTCAGATCAAAGTTTGGCGGGATGATCACAAGTTAGGATTGATATTTCTCTCCCGTTCGGTAATGGGCAGGAATTGCCATCTCCCTGGGGGGAGATGAAAGGTGCCGAAGCGCCGTTGATCGGGAAGCTCAGCGCCCGTTAAGAACAGCTCCTTGGCGCGTTCGTCTATCAGCGTATTCATGTCCAGTGCAGCCAGCGCTGAAAGCCCGTGAGAGGCCCTGACCCTATTGACTCGGCCTAACGCCGAAGCGTTATTGCTGGTGAGTTCCAATTCTGCAAGGATCAATTCGTTTTCCTGCCAGGAAATCAGATCGATAGGCGCTGAATCTGTGCCGTATTTGATTTGACGCTGAAAAATGGTCACGCCATCATTACCGGTGATGGGCTCAAACGGAACGCGTACTGCTTCTGCTGGATCGGCGTTTACAAAATCAATGAATCGCTGGGAAACTACGTACTGCGTTCTCCCCCGGCCACCTTGCTGCCAAACTAAGTTGGTGGATTCCGTACTGTAGAGAGCTTGAAAGGGTTCGTCTCCCTCCACCAAACCTTTTTGTGCGAATGTCAGGGCCTCAGTGGTTTTGCCGGCATAGAGTTGATTTCTTGCGAGCAATGAGTTTACCACTCTGGTTTCGCGGTCATCGCCGCTAAAAGTTAGAGCCTGTTGGAGTTTTTCTGCCGCCATGTCATACATTTCCGCCGAAGGAATAAACGGGCCGTTGTCGATGACCCCACCGCCTTCGGTCGGATTCAGGCCCATATAGGTGGCAAAGAAGTAACGCGCGATGCCGCCAAACAAATTACCCGTAAACAGAGCTTCTCGCTTGACTTCCGCATCTGAGATGTCAATTTCATTGACGCGGCGAATCAGATCGTCCGAGAAGAACCGCAACTCGCCGAGATTTGAAAACATATTGTCAACTGAGTTGTTGTCCAGGGTGATGTCTCCGACATCGATATCTCGAAATGTGGGAAAGGTCGCGTTGGGAACATTGGAATCAAAGAAAAATGCATCCGATAGTCCCTCAGATAATATCACGACATTATCATGGGTGGTGGCAAATCTCTGTTTAACCCCCAAACTCAGAAACGGAATTTGGCTCTCGTCGTTAAGGGCTCCGTCCGGGGCTTGATCGATGATCGGTTCCACATCTTGGACAAATCCGTTGCATGCGCTCCAGACTAGCGATAAGGAGAGCATGGCAAGCATCAGAATTGAGTATTTTTTCATGTTGACCTCCAAAGTTTATAACGAGAACCTAAAGGACACATTATAGGTTCTGGGGTTCTGCAAGGTTAGAAAATCTTGCCCACGAACTAAACTGCGCGCACCAGCAAAATTGATTTCGGGGTCTGCACCGCTGTATTTGGTACCGGTCAAGAGATTGGTTCCGGAAATCGCAATGACCAGGTCCCGCAGATACGAGTTACCGCCAAACAGTTTCGGTAAGAGATCTCTTAAGCTGTAACTGACGCTAAGCTCTCTCAGTTTTATAAAATCGGCGTCCTCAACGTAGTTGAAGTCAAAACGCCAATCCAATCTGGCGAACTCTTCAGCGGCGGCCATATATTCTGCCGTGCCCGGAGTTAGCTCGGTAACGCCTTCAACCGGGGAAGTGAAGCGAGCGACACCCGTACCTGCCACGCCCAGTTGCGTGGCCAGCTTATTGAAGCGCGGTTTGTTGCCAAAGCGGGCGGCAAACACGTCGGTATTATTGAATATGCTGACCCCTGTGGCCCAATCGGTTAATAGATAGATATTAAAGTTCTTGAACAGTCTTATATTCAGAGAAAATGAACCGGTATAAGATGGAATTGGGTTGCCGCGTGAAACGCGATTCTCCAGGGAGTTCTCCGGAGCATCCGGACCCGTGTAGACTCCGTTTTCGTCGAACGTGGCGCCCAGGACGGGTATGGTGAAGAATTCATGTTTGCGCAGGCCTTCTTTGACCACATTGATATCGAAGCCATCGAAAATGGGTTGGGCGCCGCCGAGGTCATCTACCTGGTTGTCTTGAAAGTTATTGATCAATGTGAGATCGAGACCGAAATTTCTGGTTCGAATCGGCGAGCCTTGAAATAGCGTTTCCAATCCCTGTCCGCTGGCGTTACCAATGTTAAATGGCACTGCGCTTGCCGTTTTACCAGTAGAAGGTGCATTGCGGAAATCGATGATGGAGCTGGTTATGTCCTGATTATAATAGGTAAATTCTATCGAATAATTGTTGAAGAATTCCGTATCAAAACCGACTTCGATTTCTTTGACGCGTTCCGGTTCTATTTTGCTGTTACCGATTCGGCTTAATACGCCGCCGGCGCCGAAGCCCCCTTGCTCTGCGGCAAAGAGTAAGGGAATACCATCCAACAGGTCCGGTAAGATACCGGTTTCGCCGTAGGCCAGCCGTACTTTCATGAGGCCAAACAGAGATGGAAACCAATTGTATTTGTCCAGGCGCACGGCGATGCTCGCCTTCGGATAAAAGATGCTCGAGGCATTCTCTCCGATAACGGTGGCATAATCACGGCGCAAACCGCCGGTCAGGAAATATTGATCCTTAATGGAAAAATTCACTTCGCCAAAGATTCCGACTTCTCTTCGCCGGTTAAAAGACTCATCAGCGGCCTGGAGTTGGGAACCCGCACCGATGTTGGTAATCAATTCGGTCAGGAATCCAAATTTTTGCGTAAAGAAATTGTTGAATTTTCTATCAAAAATCTGTAAGCCACCGACCGCCGATATGTTCAGGTCACGTAATGGTTTGAAGGTATAACGGCCATCCATATTATAAGTAAAGAGCTTGGTGCGCCGCGTGAAGATGCTTCTTTGTCCGGCATCCTGTTGGGCAACACCGAAATTCTCATTGACGGGAAAACTTCGATCATTTCGAATGTCGTTATCATCGATCCCTATATTGAGTCGGCCCGTAAAACCCTTAAACGGCGACCATTCTGCTTGAAGGGAACCGATAAAACGATTGTCTGCGGTGACGTTGTTAATGGACTCGATCGCTGAACTATCGGTGAACGCAAACGGAAACGAAAACAGCAAGGTGTTGCCTAAAAACCCAAAAATATTGTTGTCGTTATCCGGCCGTTTGTTATTGCTGTAGCTGTAGTTTGCGTTAACGCGAACGGTTAACTTGTCGTTCGGAATGATATCGAAATTGGCTCGAATGCTTTTTCTGTCGAGTTTGTTATTGTTGATGATGCCGTCCTCGACACGGCTATCAAAGGAAGCAAAATACCTTAAGATGTCGGATCCGCCGCTCGCACTGATGGTGTTTTGCACTACGTTACCCGTCCGAATGGCGGCATTGGCATTCTTGGCAGTGATGAAGTCGCTGTCTTTATAATCGAAAGATTGGGTGTTCCAACCCACAACCGATTTGTAATCTATGCTCATGCTCCTGCCGCGTCCCGCAACCAACCTACCCTTTTTGGTAGTAATGAGAACCACACCGTTGGCACCATTTGTACCATAAGAAGCTGCGGCTGCCGGGCCTTTTAATACCTCGATGTTCTCGATATCTTCAGGATTCAAATCAGCCAGCACGCCAATTCCCTGACCTCCTACGCCAAAGCCAGTAAATTGAGAGTTTTCGATTCTTACACCATCGAGATAGATGACGGGCTGCTCATTGCCGTTCAAGCCGCCGCCAGATCGGATGTTGAAACGAAAACCCGAGCCAACATTTCCGGAGGAAGTTCTCACACTAACCCCGGCGATTTTGCCGTTTATCAGTTGCTGCGTGGTTTGGTAGGTATTGGCGACCGTTAATTCCCTGGCGTGAATTCGGCCAACTGTAACTTCTGCCACTGCTTTCGAGGTTCTGGAAGCCAGTCCCGTGACCACTACTTCTTCGCCCCGGAAGACATCTAACACCAGAGCAAAACTTGTCGTGGTTTCTTCGTTCGCCGTCACCCGTACGTCGGCTTCATCCCTATGATACCCGATAAAAGAAACCACAACGGTATAAGTCCCGGGCGGTACGTCGGTGATTTCAAAGCTGCCATCGGGCCCGCTGGCTGTGCCGATGTTGGTACCTTTAAGAAAGACGTTGGCGCCTGGCAGTGGCTCCGCGGTTTGTTCATCGGTGATCTTGCCAGCAACCGTTCCGGTTGTAGCAGCCAGCGTTGGCTTTGAAATCAGCCACGCGCTGACAAGCACTAACGTGACTAAAACCGGGGTAAAAAACCTGACTCTTGTGAAAGAAAACATCACAATCCCTCCTTACCTAGTTTATGAATGGGAAATTTATTTAAAGGAAAAGCAATATTTGGGTATTGACGGAATAATGGTGAAGTGGAGTGTTTCAAAATTTGTGCCAGAAAGATATTGGTTTTTGTCTAATTCTTTAAATAACCTGTACATAGCCAATATCAAGGAGCAATTTGATAGTTGCGGCTTTGTGCAACAATTTGCATTGCTAATGCGCAGATTCTTGCACAGTGGACTGTCCTGGCAGGTTCTCTTGCTATTTTCCGATTCCGCGTTTTACTTAGATATGGTCGGGTTGTTGCAAAACGGTTTTTTCGATCCACGCTGCGAGCTGCCTGTCTTTCGCCACAAACGCCAGCACGACCATGAGCAAGATCAGGGGCCCCCAAACGCCAGGCGTTTTAGTTGCATGTTTGCCACTTCGTTGATGTAGCCCTGGTCGGTGATCTTGAGTTTGCTTGCTTGAAATACACAAGATTAGGGTTGACAGAGTGAGAATATCTTTGAACAATTTTTCTGTAAACGTCTATTGACAATATGATTTAAATTACTTATACTGTCTCGGTTTTAAGTTTCAGGGTGTTTACCAATGGCGATTCTT
>JBHHYI010000224.1:0-6804 GCA_046757525.1 bacterium
GGCGACAGTTAGGCGTTTCCAGAGAACACTGTGTGAGTCATCCCGAGTAGGTCACCGCTGTTCAGGTGACCGTATCGAGGGGTGACGGGCGTCGCCCTTCGATGCGTCGCGACCCAAAAACGGTCGGGACTACTCAGGACGACTACCTGTGTGCTCAAAGAAAAGTAACTGTCGGTCCGGTCAAAAGGAGCGTTTCCTAAAAGCATCAGAAAGCCCGCCTGCTCTGGCCGCGCTCGTTCTTCTTGCCATTCCTCACTTTGTGTGAACTTACTTGGCGCTCAAATGTGAAGTAAGTTCTCAGGCACCAGGCTCAAATCTCAGCAAACCTCTGGACACTCTAAGCCCTTGTCTTTCGTTAATTATTTAAAATACAGTAGCTAAGAACCTTGAAGCTCTTCTTTGGCATGCCGCTTGCCTGCACCCAGACAAATAAATGATGGCTTGCAATAATTGGAGCCGACTGAGAATCCGTGGAACCTAATCTATTGAGGATTGAGAGAAGCGATGAAATCAGTACGAAAAACCATTTGGGCAGTACTTGTCTTTGTGCTCTTGTTAGATTCCTTCAACGTGGCCAAAGCTTCTGACGACTCTCCAAACAACGGCGTGGCATACGCAAGTTTGTTTAGCTACGGTGCTCTGGTTCTCTTCGACATTGTTTCCACCCCGCTGTCGGTGAAGCGGTACAACGACCGTGTGGCCGGCCTTTTCCCTGTGCGACCAAATTACCCGCCTGATTTTGCTGCACGACGCAGTTTTGGACCGGCCAAATTTTCCAGAGCAGCTTTGGCTAAACCGCTTGGCACGCCGGTTTATTACAGGGTCAATCCCCGGCGCAAGAGAAGCAAGTCCCCTGATATCGCTTTTCTTTGGTCCCTGGGCGCTACCGTAGTTCCTTTCGCCGTGGGCGTGAAAATCGCCAATGGTTCTAACACCTCGACTTCGGACAAAATTGCGGGTGCGCTCCTCATTTACAGTATGACCCTTGGCCCGAGCACCGGCCATTTCTACGCCAAGCAATTTGGCCGGGGCATGCTGACCGCCCTTCTCCGCGTTGGTTTCGGACTGCTCTTTCTCGCCACGTACGACTACGGCCCAAGTGATTGAGCGGAAACATTCCGTTGGCTAAGATTGGAGGTCTTCTTTGCGAGGTATTCTCATTACGGTCACGGCTGTGTTTGTTCTCTCAGGTATTCGTCCTTCTACAGTTGTGGCACAGTCGCTCTGGTTTGATCGAACCTATGACAAAGCCATCTCCGTTGAGTTCCTAAAGGCCGATTGGAACAACCCGCTGCGCAACAGCTCGATCCTGACCTCAACCGTTTTCTTGTCGTTGCGTTGGCCACTGAGCCGGAGCCTAATTTTCTTCTCGGAAATCCCTTTTGCGCACGGTGACGCCAATGTCGACCTTGAGCGGGTCTCAGAAACCAAAGTAGGCAATCCGTATTTTGGTCTTGAAATTGGGAAGAAGCACGCCTCGGTTTTTGGTGAAATCGGCTTAAGGTTACCGCTGGCGTCAAGCGAAATCGAGCCAAACGGGGAGTGGCGCCGTGGTACCTTTTTTACTCTGGCCAGTTATGTGGGCCTGTTTTCAGATTTTAGCCGCTTCGAAGCGTTTCTTCACCATGTGCTACCCATTGTTGCGCGTATCAGCTATCAGTTCGAGCACCCATCCGGTTTCTCGCTCCGATTGCGCACGGGCCCGGTGTTTTTGCTCAACTACAACACAAATGGTGCTCTCGTCGATCGAGATAACAGAGTGCTCCTCGATTATACGGCACAGGTCTGGTACAGCAGGAGTCTTCTTCGTCTCGGGTTCGCCCTGGTCACCCGCGTCGGTGCCAAAACCAGTGTTTCCCTGGACACGGTCATTTTCGGCCGCGTCGAATTCATGGCGGATTTTGACCTGGGTTCGGTGCGCCCAAGTGTTTACTACCAGCTTCCTTTTGATGGTACGGTAATATTCTACGAAAAGGCCCTGAATTGGGCGTTGGGAGTCAATCTTGCTGTAAAACTTTAGGCCTCGGACGTGGAGTTCACTTTACTCAAGGGCGTGAAGGGGAGGAATGCAGAAATTACCGTGAGGATTGGCGTCTTTGGGACCTCAGTTTTAAGGCCTGTTGAAGGGTGAGCGACGGAAACTTTTTCTCTCGCGGTGAAACTCGACTGAAGGAAATGAGTACTTAGGACTAACCGGGAGCAAAGGTGAGAGCAACAACTAATCGCATTTTCGTTGTAGTAGCGCTGACTGCGAGTATGGTTGGTTTTTCGCTTCGTCCGGCAGCGGCGCAGAACTTCTTGAATGTGGGCGTCAGAATCGGAGTCAAACTTGGCGGCGGCCTGACCGTCGGAGGAGAATTGAGCTACGGCGCCTGGCGCGGAGCCTTCGCCGGCGTGGCTGCTGGTATTGATTACACCTTCGCCGGCGGATTCAGAGACAACATCTTGCGCTTGTACGCCGATTTGGAAGGAGGCCTGATCGCCGTGGGCATGGCTTTTGGCGGCTCCGTGCTGTTCACGGATGGCCGGTTGCGCTTAGGTCGGCAAGGCTCGATTTTCGCTGGCTGGCCGGTGGATACCGCCGACCCGGACAGATGGACCCTCATGATGGCCTATTACCGCGCGCTGAAAATTACCGGTGACTCGCACACCGTCAAGGACATTGGTCTGTTCTTTAAATCGTCCTATCCGGTCGGCGAAGGTAATTACGATTTTTCTCTGGAGTAGGTTCGTCAACGCCTATCGAAATGGAGGTACGAATGAAAAAAGCGATCCTGTTTTTCTTCCTCTGTCTTTTTGCAGGTTCTGCAACCCAGGCCCATGCCGTCAGCGAAGCAGCCGTACTCTTTCTGTTGATTCAACCCTCTGTGCGAGCCAACGGCATGGCCGGGACCTCCGTCGCTACCTCGGACCACGGAGCGCTTTCGGCAGCGTTCAACCCAGCGCACGTCGGACTGGCGACTTTCGAACGCGCGATCCATGTCGAATTCTATCCCTCCAAAACAAACTGGCTGCCACAGTTGAATATCGACGGCTTAACCTTCGATGCAAAGTCTGTACTTCTCGGTTATAATCTTCGAAAGCTCAATAAGCATCTGCCATTCAGCATTGGCTTTGGCTATTCACGAATCGAGCTTAACCTTGGCACCCAAATCTTCACCGACGAGAACGGCCCCGACCCTCTGCGCACGTTCGACAGCTCTGAGAGCGTTGACATCTGGACCGTGGGTGTGGGTCTCGACTATCTGGTTAGAATTGGCTTCGGCTTTAATTTCAAGAATATCGACTCCAATCTCGCAGCGTTGGGAGCTACCGGAGAACTGGAGAGTAATAGCGCTTCGACAACCGCACACGGTTTTGGACTCATCGTGCAATTGCCAATTATTGAAATGATCTCCACTCTGAGGAGCAGGGAAACAAAACCTGGTAAGAACGTTCGGCCATTTTTTGTCCCGGCATTTGGCTTTTCAAAAGGCAACGTTGGGGACAAGATTGTGTTCGGCAGCGCTCTACAAGCGGATCCGCTGCCCAGGGTAGCTCGAATGGGCATTAGGTTCCACACCGGTCTGACCTACACCGGTGCCACGGCTGAGCTGCGCGTTGTAAGTTTTGAATGGTCTTCGGAAGCAGAGGACCTGCTGGTTAGCCGGATGCCAGATGGTAGCTTTCGTTACGACAGCGGCACTGGTGCCATAGGCTTTTTCGATAACGTGGTCAAGGGCAATGCTAATCAGGAGATCATCACTCGACAGGGTTGGGAGTTAAACCTCGGAGATGTTTTCACTTACAGCCAGGGCAGCTATGAAGATCCGGGCGGCAGCGTGTTCTATGACACACACGGGTTCGGAGTAAGCTTTACGGGCGCGCTGAGGTTGGCCGGGCTTTTAGGCCCCGCAGTCACCCAGAACGCAATATTGGGATTTATTAGCAGGCACCTCGACCTCGAATACCATCACAGCAGTTTTGACGCTCAGCGAGCTAATCCTTTGGCGAACACGAGCTTCAATGGCCTGAGAATTAGTTTCTTCTAAGCTTCCCCGTTAAAAAACTCGTAACAGTTCACCCGATAGCGATCGTTAAGGATATTTATCCTGAACGTAAATTAATAGGGAACATCTGTTCCCGCAGCAGTCTCGATGGGGATAAATATCCCGACTTAATGTGCGTTCAGCATAGACATACTGAACGATCCATCTACGGCCTGAACTGTTACAAAAACTCTTAATCGGTATGAAGTTAGTTCACAGAACCACCTTTAAATTAATCAATAACTTAGAACACTCTGAATTTACAATGTGAAGGAAGTTTGTCTCTAAACCCGGAACTAAGCGACAACTCAGATCATTTCTAATCATTGTTAAGCTCCTGATTTACAGCCGATTAGAGGTAACTCTTCTCGGCTGTTGTGTTTCTGGCACACCGCTTGCCTTAAGAAAAATCAAGAATGAAAAGGAGGCATTGAGACATGAAAATAAGCAGTCGTTTAACACCGCTGATGTTACCGTTTGCCGTTCTATTAGTTTTTGCGAGCAACTCGCTATCGCAGGGTCGGGAAAGAACTCCGTTCACCCTGGCTGAAGTCGTGGGCCAGGACATCGATGTGGTAGAAAACGAACGCTACCATCTTTTCAGCAGGGATGTGGGCCTGGTCCTGGCGCGCGTGTATGTCCTTAGATACAATGTTCATGAGCTCCATTTAATGGGCGAGCAAAATGGTAAACCGTGGCTGTTGGTGCGAGATACGCGCGGAGAAACCATAACTAAAATGATCAGCCGGATCAACATGGTTGAAACCTATGGCGAAAACCAGGCTTCCACTGAAAATCTACCTGTTATCTATTCGATAAAACTCAGCGAGGGGCTAATTGCTGACAATCCAACCAAAATCGAGTTTGCCGACAAAACGAAATTGTACGGCAAAATAACCAAATGCTCGAAGGATACCGTTTGGTTCACCACCCTCACCGGTTTGCGCATTGCCATCCCGGACCACCAAATCGCTGGCGTGAGCTCGCCTGCGGGACAGTTTGTAGGAGGATCGTTCTTAACCTACGACCCAAACCAAACGCGTCTGTTCTTCGGGCCAACCGGCCGGACATTGCGTCAGGGCGAAGTTACGTTTTCCGATTTCTACGTTTTCTTCCCTACACTTTCCGTGGGGGTGTCTGATTTTTTTATGCTCGGCGGCGGCGTCTCTCTCATACCCGGCGCAAGCTCACAGCTCGTCTACTTTGCACCGAAAGCAAGATTTTTCCACGGGCAAAACTTCGACATGGCTGGCGGGTTGCTCTATTTGGCTGTGCCGGGAGAAGGCGGGGTTGGCGCTGCTTATTCTGCGTTGACACTCGGCAACCCGCTTCACGGCTTGACGTTAGGCGCGGCCATGCCATTTTCAAGTTCCGATGGCGGCAGCGAGCTCGAATCTGCAATCCTCTTTGTCGGCGGAGAAATTCAACTTTCTAACACCCTGAAACTCATCTCAGAAAACTGGATATTTACCGGTGGGGATGGCCTGGCCATTCTTTCTGGCGGTTTCCGCTTCATTGGGGATCGCCTGACGGTCGATTTGGGGTTCTTCGCCGCTCCACAGCTCAGTGACGGTGACGGCTTCCCCCTTCTCCCGTGGTTGGGCTTTTCGCTGAACTTCGGGAAGTAATCCCAGCATGGTCAGCAATAGATTCCTCTTAACTCATGAGGGGAGCCCGTGAATCCGATTTCTTTGGCCTGGCTTTTGCCCCTTGGCAGAATCCTCAAGACCTCTGAGCAGGTCAGCTCTTTTCGCTTTTTGCTGGACTTAAAGCACATCGTGCAGGCGCAATTGGCCCTGCGCAATAAAAGAACCTATCTGCCTTCCTTGTTCGCGCATTACACGGTAAACTCAGTGTGCAATTTGCGCTGCTCCTATTGTTATGTGCACCAGCCGGTGATCTTTCCAGAAGGGTTCTCTCAAACAGGTTTGCCCTTGCCCAGAGCGCAGAAAGTGCTCAAGACCCTGCGCCAGGAATGTGTCATGCTGCGACTCCAGGGCGGTGAACCTTTGCTCTACCCGGACATTCTTGAATTAATCAGCTACGCCAAACAGAACTTGAAGTATTGGAACGTGAGCCTGATTACCAACGGTCTGGCCCTGCTCAAAAGCCTCAAACAGTGCAAAGAGTTCTTGAAGCACCTGGACATCCTCACCATCAGTCTTGACCAAACCAGAATGATGCAATACCCGGATTTGATGGAGCAGCTCATTTACTTCTTGCCAAAATTAGGAAGGCTGTGCAAGAGGAACAAAGTCACGTTAACCTGCAACTACACCGCAACCTGGGAAGAATTGTCCCACCCTGACAGAGTCGAGAAAACCATTGAGTCCTACCTGCCCTTTTTTCCAGCATTTTATGTCACACCGGTAAGACTCGCTGGGAAAACGCCGCTGCCTTTGTTGAGAAATTCCGTGCAACTCAATCGAAAGTTTTCCTTGGGTCGATTCGCCGGGCCGGCGTACCCCAAACAGGAAAATGTTCAGTGGTACCAGGAGCACTGTGATCCCAAGCTCAAGATCAAAATCGATGCCGAAGGGGGTCTGATCTATCCGTGCGAAAACCACGCCACCAGCATCGGTTCCTTAGAAACTCATACCATTAAAGAACTGTGGCTCAAGCAGCCGGTGCAATATCCCAACGAAAGCTGCATGGGTTGTGGCAAGCAGCGGTTTCGTTCTTATGCCTTTAAGCGGATCAGAACCGTGCTGGTGATTGCAAAGAATTTACGGTCTGCAAGAAAATGAGGGTACTCAGAAAGATAAGCCTGGTTGCA
>JBHHYI010000225.1:0-6766 GCA_046757525.1 bacterium
TCTATGGACGAACCGCCCTAATTTCTAAGATATATTCGCGAATAGGGGCGGAACGTCCCCAATCGATCTCGCTGGTGGGGGACCCAAAAATGGGCAAGTCTTCGCTGCTGTGGTACCTCGCGCAAGACACCTGCAAAACGGCCTATCTCCCCAATCCGGAAGATTATATCTATTTCTATATGCCCATAAAATCGGAGGCGCAACTCTGCTTCAGGACATTCTCCACAGATTTATGCGATCTCATTATTCGGAAGATCAAACCCATTTTGGACATCGAAGATGCCAGACCCAGTTACGATCTGTTAAAACGCATTGCCGAAGAACTCAATCAACGGCAGAAGAAAATCATCCTTCTTTTCGATGACTTTCATTTGATCACACAAAACGAAACCTTTCCGCTGGAGTTTTTTTCATTCTTACGCTCCCTGGCAAACAACTACAACCTCGCTTTTGTCACCACCTCCCATCTTGATCTGCAAAGACTTTGTGTTTCCAAAGACGTGGAGGAATCACCCTTTTTCAATATTTTTACTAACCTGTCCTTGAAAGCCTTTGAAACAGAAGAAGCGCTGCAGCTCATAGAGGAGCCGTTTCAAAAGGCCGGATGGTCGGTTAACTCAGAAAAAGCATTGGTCGTAGAGATGGCCGGTTTGTTTCCGTATACCCTGCAGGCGGCTTGCAGTATTCTATTCGACATCAAAACCGAACGGGCGCGATTGAATGACGCGGATATAAACGTCTGGCAGAACACTTTTTATGAAGAAGTACAAGGCTATTTTGCTGTGCTGTGGGGGTGGTTCAGCGAAGACCAAAAAGAGATATTCAACCTCATCGCAAAATCTAAGAAAATTGACAAATCGAAAGATTACGTCCTGCGAGACCTGGCCAGGCGAAGTTACATTGTTAATACCGGCGAGCATCCACGACTCTTCTCAACCATGTTTCACAGGTTTGTGGCTGAAAAAAACAGAATGGCCTCACCCGGACATCCTACCGGCAAAGGATCCATCCAATTCTTGCTCGGTTGGCTAAAGAAGTTCATCGCGCTTTTCAAGGTATCGACAAGAAGTGTCTAAACCCATGATTGGAAAAACAATTTCTCGCTATACGATATTGGAAAAACTGGGCAAGGGGGGCATGGGAGAGGTCTTTCTCGCGCAGGACAATAAGCTCCATCGTAAGGTGGCCTTGAAGTTTTTGTTCGAGAGTTCGTATGCCGATCAGGAACAAAAAGAACGTTTTGAGCGAGAAGCCCAGGCGGCCGCTGCTTTGAATCACCCTAACATCGTCGTCATCCATGAGATTGATGAGTTCAAAGGCCGGGTCTACATCGCGATGGAGTATATCGAAGGTGAGTCACTTCGCAGTCTGATCAACAAAGAAGAGCTATCCATGCGTCATGCCCTCGACATCGCGCTGCAAATCTGTCGGGGGCTGAGCAAAGCGCATGAGGCAGGCATCGTGCATCGGGATATGAAACCGGAAAACATCCTCATAGACCGGGACGGCTGGGTGAAAATTCTGGACTTCGGCCTGGCAAAACTCAAAGGCGCCACCAGCCTCACGCGCGAAGGCTCGAAAATGGGAACTGCCCATTATATGTCGCCAGAGCAGGCCAATGGTGAGAAGGTGGACCAGCGCTCAGACATCTTCGCCATCGGGGCGATCCTGTACGAGCTGTTGAGCGGTGGCTTTGCCTTCAGGGGGGACTATGACATCGCCGTCATCTATTCGATCCTCAACGAGGACCCCGAGCCACTCGCGCACGTGCCGGAACGGCTGCAGCAAATCGTAAAACGGGCGCTGGCAAAAACACCGGCGAACCGATACAGCAGCCTACAACAAATGATCGAAGACCTGCAAGGCGTGCAATCCATGCTCGGTAGCCAACAACAAGCTCAAAAGCCGCAGACCACGTTAGAGGATCTTGCGGAATCTACGACCGGCGTCGAAAGCATTGAAAAGTTGCTGCAAGAACGCCAGAAAATAGACGAGCTCATCCTGAACAGGTATACAGAGAACGTGACGGTTATGTTCAGCGATGTTGTGGGGTCCACGGCTTATTTTGAAAGATGGGGAGATGTGGAAGGCCGCGCCATGTTGCAGCGATATACGCGTCTCATGTTTCCTATTATCGATGAGCATGGTGGTAGCGTGATCAAAACCATTGGCGACGCCATTCTGGCCTCCTTCGCAGACCCGGCTAACGGGTGCCGATGCGGCATCGCAATGCAGCAATCTCTCAACGATTTTAACGCCACTCAACTGGAAACAAACCGTTTTTCCATTCGCATCTCCCTGCACTTTGGCAAAGCCGTCATTGAAACAGGAGATATTTACGGTGACGTGGTGAATGTCGCCTCTCGAATAGCCAAGGTGGCTAAGGCCGACGAAGTCTTGCTGTCGCACACGGTTTATGAACAAATAAAGGGTTGCCCGGAATTTTCCGTGGGTTTTGTCGCGGAAGAAAATCTACGAGGCAAGAGCGAAAAACTACGCCTGTACCGCCTTATTTTGGATAAGCATAGATTTACCACAAAAGCCAGCCTACAAGGAACTGAGGTTAAGCCCCGCCAGTCAACCGAAATGGAATCGAAAGGCCCTTTACAGGTACCGGCTGAGAAAAAGGAAAGTATCCTGCCAGTGGCGTTCAAGAATCCCTACATGAATCGGGTGATGATCAAAAATGTTGATGAGTTCTACGGGCGTAAGAGCGAAGTCATGAAAATCTATTCCCGCATCGGGGCCTCGCGACCTCAATCGATTTCCCTGGTGGGAGAGCGTCGCATGGGAAAGTCCTCGCTTCTCAATTATGTTTATCATCCCCAAAACCGCATGAAATATTTGAAGAACCCCGAGGATTACCTGTTCATTTTTGTTGACTTTCAGGAAAAGCGCGGCCTCAATATTCCGCAATTCATCGAATTCCTACATGCCTCCATCCGGCGGGAATTTAAAAAACCTGTGGACGTAGAGGTGACTCCCTCCTACGACGGTTTCAAAAAGGTGGTGTCGGTTCTGGACCAACACAGTTTGAACATAATCATGCTGTTTGATGAATTTGAGGTGATCACCAAGAATAA
This sequence comes from bacterium, assembly GCA_046757525.1. Taxonomy (GTDB): domain Bacteria; phylum Zhuqueibacterota; class Zhuqueibacteria; order Oceanimicrobiales; family Oceanimicrobiaceae; genus JBHHYI01. The sequence continues at coordinate 3,084 of JBHHYI010000225.1, forward strand.
AAACTTTGATACCGAATTTTACTCATATTTCAGATCCATCGCCAACAATTACAATATTGCCTACATCGCTTCATCCGGGAGAAACCTGCAGGACCTGTGTCACAGCCGCGCCATATCCGACTCCCCTTTTTTTAATATCTTTTCCAATATGACGGTCACCCAATTTACGCATGAAGATGCCCTGGAACTGATTACCAGGCCCTCCGAGGCGTTAGGTTATTCTCTTGAGCCTCATGCGCCATTCATCATCGATATCGCGGGTTATTATCCGTTCTTCATTCAGATGGCCTGTGCCGTCCTGTTCGAATATGTGAAAAACAACGTCAAGATGGTCAACGCCACCTTTGACCGGGTCAAGGAAGAGTTTCTCGACGAAGCGAAAGTACATTTTCGGCAAATCTGGGAAATCTGTGACGACGACGAACACCGGGTGTTTTTGAGTTTGAGCCACGGGCAGGACATCCCCCCACCGCTTAATTATGTTTTGAAGAATCTGATTAAGGCCGGATACGTAAAACTGCAAAACCAGCGGCCAGCCATTTTTTCCTCTTTGTTCAGGGAATTCATCGGGGAAGAATATGGGGGGAAGCCTCAGGCCTGGAAAAAGCGAAGATTCTTGTTCTGGACTTATTAACCTGATGTGGGCGATACTGGATTCGAACCAGTGACCTCTGGTATGTGAGACCAGCGCTCTAACCAACTGAGCTAATCGCCCGTATGATCTTCTTGAAATCTAAAAATAATTGTTGAGATTGTCAAGCAATTTCCCTCCTCCCCTCTTGTGTAATTTCTACACCGCGTACCTTCTACAAAAGATGTTTGTCACTGTACACTTTTTTCTCAGGTGAGCAATATTTTACCAGTCTCGCACGCCTCTGGCAAGGCCGGCCATTGGGCGTGCCTGGAAAATCTACCCACAAATTTGACATTTATTTTACAATTTCGCAAATGGCATACAAGTTGCCTTGTTTCTGCCGACTCTTTGGAGTTCTGTTTGAATGTTTCGCTGTTCAAGCAGAAAGTGGGATGGATCGGAGGTTGGAAATTTTTACTGATCGGGTGTCCGGAAATTCATGCCTCCAGCAGTAATCCAAGCATTCAACTGTTAAACATTTTACCCTATGAAATACTTTCTGAGTCTACTTTCTGTTGCGTGCCTCTATTGCAGTTGTGCTACCAGTCGGTTTCAAAATGTGGAATTGTACATGCGTCAGCAGAATTGGCAAAAGGCACGCCAGTCGTTGGAGAGTATCGTCGAGCAACGGCCTGCCGACGGCGAGGCGCAGATGCTGTTGGCTGAGGTCTACGGAGAATTGGACTTGATTCGCAACATGAATATGACTCTGGACATCGTGCGCAAGCTTTCCCCCAAATATGAAGACCGAGCTGACTTCATCCGGAAAAAGTACTGGATTAAGAATTTTAAGTCTGGTTATGAGCATTTGCAGAACAAAGAATTCGAGCAGGCCATTTTCAAGTTCGAAATGGTCGTGTGGCTCGACTCTATCCGCACCGACGGCTACCAGCGTCTGGGCGACGCTTATTTTCTGACCGGCAGATACTACAATGCTGCCAGGGCCTACCAAAAGGTGCTGGAGCAACAACCGGAGAAAGTGGTCGTCAAAAACAATCTGGCGGAGATTTATTATCTGCAGAAGGCGTATGACAAGGCCATCGATCTCAGCAATGAAATCTTAGTCTCCAACCCCAACGATCTCAACGCTCTGTTGCGACGCGCTTACTCGTATGATGCTTTAAACAAATTCAAGGAAGCCGAGCAAGCCTTCCTCGAGGTCCTAACTTTGCAGTCCAGGCCGGAAGTGATGCAAGACCTGGGATTGCTCTACTTCCGCAACGAGAATTACAAAAAGGCTATCGCACAATTCACCCGGGCTTTAGAGCGTTCAGACGACAAGGTGCTGTTGTACCGCTATTTGGGCGAGACCAACCGACTGGCCCGAAATTACATCGCCATGGCCCAATGGTACATGAAGATCTTAGAGTCCGATCCAGACGATTTGAAAAGCTGGAAAAACCTGGCCATCGCTTATGAAGCCATGGGCGCGAGAGACAAGCTGCTGGAAGCACGCAACCAGATCAGCAAACTCGAAAGCATGAATTAGCAAGTACAAGGTTATGAAGTCCGATTTTAGCAAACCTCCTTCTTTCAAGTGGCTCACGATTTTGGGCTTGATAGCGCCGACCTTGTTGCAGGCGCTTCCCCAGGTCACGGCTGTTTTGCCACGACAGAATGAAATCAATGTGGCCATGAACAGTGCGGTTGAAGTCACCTTTTCCGAAGACATGAATCCGGCCTCGCTCAACGCTGCTACCTGGCTGGTTTACGGCTGTCAAACCGGTTTTTATTCCGGCAGTTTCACCTACGACGCTGCCAGCCGTACGGCTCGATTCTCGCCTTCGGTCTTTTTTAAAGAGGGCGAGATCCTTTACGTGGTTCTGACAGCCAACATCGAAAACGCGGCCGGTCAAACACTGAGTTCGGCCTTTCAATGGTCGTTCACCGTTGCGGTGGAATTTGGCACGGGTGTGTTCGACAAAAGGATCGAGATTCCCGTCGGAGAAAACGAAAGAGACCCCATCGCCCTGTTTGCGGCAGATTTTAACAACGACCAATTGGTGGATCTGGCGGTGGCCAACAACGCCACCAACACGGTTTCCATTCTCATCAATCAATTCTTCAGCTTAGGCGGTTCCTTCTCTTTGGATCGAATCTTTTCTGCTGGCAATGGGCCCACTTCGTTGACCGGCGGGGACTTTAACGAAGATGGCTTTGTCGATCTGGCCGTGGTCAATTTTCACGACAATACCGTCACCATTCATACCAACGACAAAACCGGCGCCTTTTTTCCGTCGCAAACCATAACGACGGCGCAGCATCCGGTTTACGCAGAAGCGCAGGATTACGATAATGACGGCCACCTCGACTTGAGCGTGCTGATTTTTGGGGTGAATCAGTTTCAGTTGTTTCTGAGTCAGGGCAACGGCAATTTTGACCCCAGCCCCAGGACGTTCGCGACTGGTGCCAGCCCGCAATCATTGGCCTCCGGCGATTTCGACAATGACGGCGACCTCGACATCGTGGTGACCAATTCTGGCGACAACTCCATTTCCGTGTTCAAAAACGACGGTGCCGCCCAATTCACTTTGTTCGGCGAGACCGCGGTGCAAGAAGCGCCCACCATCGTCAGGAGCAACGATTTGGTCGGACGGTCCGACAACCAGCACTACGGCGACGGGTTCCTGGACCTGGTGTTGGTGCATTCCAACAACAACTCTCTCACGGTTTTGGACAATCGTTCACGCGACGGCAGCTTTGTGGTCTACCAGGAGATGAACGCTGGTATCCGCCCGCTGGGGCTTTTCATCGGCGACGTGGACACCACCGACGCCATCGCCGCAGGCGTGGGACTGGGCAAAGACCACGACTTAGACCTGGCAGTGTCCAACTTGTTCTCCCAAGATGTTTACCTGTGGATTAACGAGTTGAACAACAATTTCTCCAATCAGGCCGGTAACATCTTCGCAGCGGGAAGTACACCGGTGGCGATCACCGGGGGGGATTTCGACCGGGACGGCGACATCGATTTGGCGGTGACCAATTTGGGGACGCAGTCGGTTTCAATTCTGCTCAACAAGGGAGGGCAAAGCGGCAGCATCCGTTT
>JBHHYI010000226.1:0-6610 GCA_046757525.1 bacterium
CCAGTGTTCTTAGCGGTTGTTTGCGTAACTTCCTCTAAGGAGGTCAGTGCGCAATCAGACCTTTGGGCTGTTCCTGAAGGATTTGTGGTGGAAGCAGTGGTTTCGGACCTATTTTTGCCGGTAAACATTGCATTTGTTCCCAATCCCCAGTCGGCTGTCGACGCACCGATTTACTATATCACCGAATTATATGGGCAGGTCAAGGTGGTGTTGCGTAATGGCGAGGTGCGACTTTATGCCGATGGCCTCTTGAACTTTACGCCAACCGGAGATTTTCCGGGTTCGGGCGAAATGGGCGTCACCGGAATCGTAGTTGAACCTAATACCGGCGATTTATTTGTCACTATGGTATATGAGAACGGTGGTGTTAAAAACAAGGTCGTGCGGATGAGCAGTACCGATGGTGGGCGCTCAGTAGCGACCATTACCACGCTGTTGGACGAAATTCCGGGGCCGCCGCAGTCGCATCAGATCCAGGCCGCCACCATCGGATTGGATGGCAAACTCTACGTGCAAATTGGCGACGGCTTTGACGCCGATGCTGCTCAGCGAGATGGCGACCTCCGCGGCAAAGTCTTGCGCATGAATCTGGACGGTTCGGTCCCCGACGATAACCCGAGTGCGAATAGTTACGTCTATGCCAAGGGATTTCGCAATCCGTTCGGCGGTGCGTGGCGAGCGGCCGACGGGTTTCTCTATGTGAGTGACAATGGCCCAGAGCAGGATGACCGACTGGTGAAAGTTGAACGGGGTGGCAATGCGGGTTGGCCCAATAGTCTGCTGCCCGGGGCCATCAAGTTGTGGAACCCCACCGTAGCCCCGACGGCCGTGGCGTTTTGCGACGGCGCCGGATTCCCGCAGGCGTTCCAGGGGCGTCTGTTTGTGGCGCTCTCCGGGCCAACTTTTCTTCTCGGTCCAACCGAACGTGGTAAACGCATAGAAATGTTTACCCTTGGAGAAGACGGTAGTGTGACTTCAGGGGAGACCTTTTTGAATTATATCGGTAACGGCCGGGCAACAGTTGTGGGATTAGCTTTTGGTCCAGATGGCCTTTACTTTACCGACCTGTACGGTGAAGACGGCTTCGATATCCACCTGGTCACACATTCCAACGTTTATCGGGTTTCGTATCAGCCCGCAACAGAGGTGCCGAATAGGGAAGCGTCTGCGCCAACTCGACTCGTTCTGGCACAAAACTATCCCAATCCTTTCAATCCCGCGACTTCCATTGAATTCTCGATTCCTCAGTCCGGGTATGTTACGTTGAAAGTATTCAACATTCTTGGCAAGGAAATAACAACGTTAATCGCTAATCGACTCTCGGCTGGAAATCACAAAGTCGTGTGGCATGCAAACGCGCTCCCCAGCGGAGTGTATGTTTATCAATTACGGCTTGCTGACTTGGTTAAGACAAAGAAACTCGTTTTAGTTCGGTAAGCGACCATTGGATTCGAATATGAAGCTGAAGCATCTTTCTGTCCTGATTTGGATGGCACTCGTTCTTGTTTATGGCTCCTGCCAGCGGGACGATGCAACCCAACCTTTGTTTAAGAAGCTCTCGCCCCGGCAAACCAACATCACCTTTGAGAACACCCTCAAAGAAGAACCCTTATTCAACAGCATCAATTATCTCTATTTCAACGACGGCGGCGGCGTCGCTGTTGGTGATATAAACAACGATGGGCTGGCGGATATCTATTTTACCGCCAATATGCTGCCCAATCGCCTGTACGTCAACAAAGGGGCGTTTCAATTTGAGGACGTTACGAAAGCGGCGGGCGTGGGTGGCGGAACGGAAGGGTGGACCACAGGCGCCACCTTGGCCGACGTCAATGGAGATGGATTCCTGGATATTTACGTTTGCCGGTCCAACTATCTGGACAAGAAAGGTGCCAACCAACTGTTCATCAACAACGGAGATTTGACCTTTACCGAGAGCGCCAAGCAATATGGCCTCGCTCATGTGGGGCTGTCCCGGCAGGCCGTCTTCTTCGATTACGATCTGGATGGCGACCTGGATATGTACCTGCTGAGTCACTCGGTGCATTCAAAGGGAACTTACGGCGCGGCCAAGAAATTGCGGAAAGTTCGGGACGATGAAGCCGGAGACAAGTTGTACAAAAATGAGGGGGGACACTTTGTCGATGTCACGGCAGCAGCAGGGATTTATGAAAGCATCCTCGGGTACGGATTAGGCGTGGCTGTCGGCGACATCAATTGGGACGGGTATCCGGACATCTATATCTCCAATGATTTTCATGAGAATGATTATCTCTATTACAATAATGGTGACGGAACGTTTACCGAAGCGTTGACCCGTTCCATGGGTCACAGCAGTAGCGCCTCGATGGGAAATGATCTGGCAGATTTTAACAACGATGGTCTGCTGGACGTGGTGGTGTTGGACATGCTGCCAGAAAAAGAGGAAATCCGCAAATCAGCAGTTAGCGCTGACCCTTACGACATTTATGATGTGAAGCTGCAGTTCGGCTATTACCATCAGTTGCGCCGGAATACCCTGCAACTGAATCGAGGGCCCGCCGTCAACAACCCCACGGCGTCGAAGGCGGCAGTCTATCTGTTTAGCGAGATCGGGCAACTATCAGGCATTCATGCCACCGACTGGAGCTGGGCACCCCTGTTTGTCGATCTGGACAACGATGGCTTCAAAGATTTGTTCATCAGCAACGGCATTTTTCGGCGTTCCAACGATCTGGATTATCTGAATTATATCAAACAAAGCGACGTCAGGATGCGGTCAGCCGGGCGAATTGGCCCGGTGACTCAGACCCCCATAGCGCAGGACACGCTGACCGAGATATTGCGGCACATGCCCAGCGTCCCCCAATCCAATTATGCCTTTCGTTCCAATGGAGATCTCACCTTCGCAAATCGTGCTGCCGAATGGGGGCTTGGCGATCCCGGTTTTTCCAGCGGGGCGGCGTATGCGGATTTCGATAACGACGGTGCTGTGGACCTGGTGGTGAACAATGTCAACGCGCCCGCTGCTATTTACAGAAATCTGCTCTACCGACAGCCCAAAGATGGTTCGAGCGGTGTCAACTACCTCAAGGTGAGACTAACCGGACGGGCCGCAAACCCATTCGGGATTGGCGCCAAAGTCATACTGCACGCCGACGGCAAAATATTCTTCCAGGAACTCATGCCCACCAGGGGCTTTCAATCAGCCGTGGAGCCGGTGTTGAATTTCGGGCTGGGAGACCATGATCGTCTCGATTCGCTGAGAGTGATTTGGCCGACCGGTGAGTACCAGGTACTGAAGAATCTTCCGGCCAATCGCACGGTCACGCTGAGGCAAAGGGACGCCACGGCTGTTTACGCTTACTCATCTCAGCATAGGGACCGGCCATGGTTCCGGGATGTGACCAGGGAAGTCCGGCTCGACTATTGGCACCAGGAGAATACCTTCATCGAATACAACCGGGAGCCGTTCATCCCCCATTTTCTGTCTACAGAAGGGCCGGCTTTCGCCATAAAAGACGTCAACGGCGACGGGCTGGAGGATTTGTACCTGGGCGGAGCAAAACGTCAGCCGGGCGGCCTCTTTTTACAAAACCGGCAGGGAGGATTTGCAGCCGTCTCCGGTTCGGTGTTCATGCAGGACGCACTGAGCGAAGATGTGGATGCCGCCTTTTTTGATGCTGACGGAGATAATCTTCCCGATCTCTATGTGGTCAGCGGCGGCAATGAGTTTTTCGGTAAGGCAGAGCCATTGAGGGATCGGCTTTACCTGAATGCGGGAAAAGGCCGCTTTCGTAAGGCGGAGTCTGCACTGCCGGAGATTTATGCGAACGGCGCCTGTGTAGCGCCCGCTGACGTCGACCATGACGGGGACCTGGATTTATTTGTGGGCAGCCGCTCTGTACCGCGGCTCTACGGGGTCATTCCCGAAAGCTATCTGCTGATCAACGATGGCCGGGGAAAATTCACCGACGAGACCTCCTCGCATGCGCCCGGCTTATCCAGGGTCGGCATGGTTACTGAGGCGCTGTGGGCAGATCTGAACAAGGATGCTTCTCCGGATCTCGTCGTGGTGGGTGAGTGGATGCCGATCACGGTGTTTTACAATCAGGGCGGCCAACTGGTCGATGTCACCGAGAAATACAGACTTCAGAACACGCACGGCTGGTGGAACAGCCTGGCGGCAGCAGATTTTAATCATGACGGATTTGTCGACCTTGTGGCCGGGAATCTTGGCTTGAACTCCCTGCTCAAAGCCAGCAAGGACAAGCCGGTGCAACTGTTCATCAATGATTTTTCAGGGAATGGCAAGCTGGATCAGATTCTCACCTATTACAACGGTGACAAAGCCTACCCTCTGGCATCGGCCGAGCAAATGTTGACCCATATCCCGCCGTTGCGCGCCAAATACCCCACGAACGCAGATTATGCCGGCGAGTCCGTTCAGGACATTTTTTCCGGCAAGCAGTTAGAGACTGCCACCGTGCGCACGGCCACCGTATTCGCCTCCGTTCTCTTGATGAACAACGGAGATGAAACCTTTAACATAAAACGACTCCCGGTGGAAGCCCAGTTCTCACCTACATACGCCATACTGACCGACGACTTTAATCAGGATGGACACCAGGATCTGTTGTTGGGCGGCAATTTCTACGGGGTGCCTCCGGAGCAGGGGAGATATGATGCCAGCTATGGATGTCTGCTTCTTGGCGATGGTAAAGGTGGATTTGTGCCGGTCAGTCTGCAAGAGTGTGGATTTGTAGTCACCGGAGAAGTTCGTGCAATCAAATCGTTGCAGACGGCTTCGGGTGAAACCCTGGTCATGGCTGCTCGCAACAATGACAGGGTGGTGGTTTTTAGAGAAATGAATTGAGACGGGGGTTACCGGGAATTTTAACAGCGAACGTGAAGGGCGAGAGGTTTTAGAATACACATAGCTTACTGTTAAAACATAGCCTTGAGGAGGCACAAAACTGTCCAACAAGTAGGAGTCCTCTGGTCCGCTCCACGCGGTGTTCAAACTTCACATCCTAACTGCACTCTCCCAGGCGATTGGAATTAAGTGAAACCTCTTGTCGAGCTGCTCTTTGGTTAACAACTCGTAACTTGGATTATTCAATGCGTTAATAACGATTGCTAAACGCCATTTTGGATTAGGTATGTAATTCTTTTCATTCTTGCTTAAATAAAAATGTGGTTCAGTACCACTTGTTCCTTTTACTTCAATGTGCAATTCTGAAGATTCCATATCCCGTTTCGCTAGCAAGTCGTACCCGCATTTGAGTTTCTGTTTATCCTCAATGACATATCCAAGTACCTTTAAGTTCTTCTTAACGAAATCAACGGATGCTTTTTCGACTTTTTTTCTGTGCTCCTGATCGGGAAAGCGCAGAGATGGCTCTCCGCTATTGTTAGGTATTTCTTTCGTAGAATAATGTCCGTAAATCTGTTCAGCAAGGCTTGCATACTCATTTCGCCAATTGCCATCCTTATTGACTCCTCGAGCATAAATAATCGGTGAACGTCGAAAGTGTTTGCCATCTACCTCGAAATTTCTTTCTGATTTGGGTATTAAATAGGCTTCGTCTGATGTTATGCAATATGAGTATTTGTTGCCTTGAACATCAGTCTCAAAAGGGTTTTGCAATTCATACTCTGGGCGAAACTGGAGTTGCGATTCAAAGCGGGCGTTAAGATAATAACCGACTGCAACAAGACGCCCTTTACCTTCATATGCTGACACAAAGATTATCAACCAGCCTTCTTTGTCCACAGGTTGTGGCACGCTATAATTCTCGCCAATCGGTGGGATAGATGCATAATATTTTTTGTCGGGAGCTTGAAGAAAGTTGAATTTTTCATGCGCATCATTAAACTTGCCAATATAATCGTGTCGACCAATGATTGGGTCACCGGAATAATAATCTGCCCAACCTGTTTTAACGAAAACAATTTTTTCAAATGACCGATTGATACTCATTGTTTGTTCTACTAACTTCTAATGTTCTAACAAGTGATTGTACAATTTCTGGATAACCTTAATCAACATAACAAATGACAAATCAAAAATCAATCGAAATGACAGCATTACCGACAAAAGAAATTCAAGCGACTCTTTTTACCCATTCCTACAAATTTCTTCTCAATTCGGTGTGCTTCAGTGTTCAGTTTCCAAATTCGGGTTAAAGACTCTCATGGAAGCTGATGATCTCGATGCCATCTGAGATGCAAAAACCACTCGAATTCGCCAGTTCGACAACCACGCCGACGAGGTCGGCTTCAGCCGAAAGATTTCTCATCTCCAAAAGTTAGACCAGCACTGATTATTTCATCATTATAAAGAGGATTACATAATAGTTGGTATTTTCTCCCGGCAAACGTCGCGTAAGAAACTCTCCCACATAGCCCGCACCCGCGCCCCTTTTGTGCGCAATGCTGTTTTGACAAAACCTTTTGAGTTCTTTGACAAAGTTGAGCCGCAAGCGGCAGCTCCAGTACTTGACAACGCCCTCCCTTACACGCTATTAAAGAACGCGCTACCAGACGGTCCAGAACCGCCTGTCTGCGCAGAAAAGGCGCCAGCAGAGCTGGCGCAGCACTCCAAATTGCCGCCCGCCCAGGCGTGCTG
>JBHHYI010000227.1:0-6569 GCA_046757525.1 bacterium
AGCCTGAGCTTCTCGGCCAGCTCTTCCACTTCGAAGCTCTCATCCTCCAGGTTTTCTTCGATGATCTTCTGCACCCGCTTCACAAAGGCTTGATCGAGCTTGTCTTAGATTTTCCGGATGCGTATTTTGCGCTCGGAAACGACTACGAAGTTGCCTTCAAGCCGATCACCGTGTGACCGCAGTACTTCCTTTATCATGCGTAGCCTATTCGCTGCGCTCTCGTCTTGCAGTCGGAAAAGCACCACACCTGCATGCGGCAGACCCGAACGACAGATAAGCTCCCCAAAGTCTTTGTCATTTGTCATCAGTAGTGTCCGGTTAATGTTTTTGGTTTCATGGTTTAAATATATAAATATATTGTAATTATTTGACACAAAACAACGGGTCGATTTAAAATAGAGATTTGCCCATATGCCATACTTATCCGTAGAATTGAGAAGGGACAGCAAGTAAATTCGGGTAAACTTGTGCATAGCAGTGCGCGGTGACAGCCGGTTTAAGGTATACGTGCCGATAGCAATTGTCAAAAAGAAAATGAGAATCGACCTTACTCTCTACACTTTTCTACAAATTTTGAGCCTGACCGTTTTTGAAAAAGTGCCTATTTTACAAATAGTTACACAGGAACAATCCCCAACCACCGATGCCCCGATTCATAACCAATTGGATTTATTTGACTTTTAACCGGACACTACTGGTGTTAAGAGTTGTTTTATTGGATGCACAGCGACACGTTGTCCCAAAAATATCTTCCCAGTTGTTATCTTTCACCCCTCCAAGTTTCGTGGATTGTGCTGGCGTGGGTCAGGTGTAGCATATCATTTAACGGTAACACCCTTTGTGAATTCGCCAGCGCGGTGGCAAATGCTGGAAATTCATCGCACGGGTTTTTGAGCGTGAGGGTTTCGTTCAAACTTTTGTCAAACCGGGTCAAAACGTTTTCATTGACTCCCCAGAGCGGCTTCATCTGGTCAAACCTTACTCGGACACTTAAACGTTGAATACGACCCAGTCCGGCCCCAAGGCGATCAGACTCCATATTGTCGAGGACCCAGGGGTCACGCTCATTCAGTGGATAAAAGAATACGACGCCGTGGCCGCCCAGATATGGATGTTCCACCAGCCCTATTCGCAACTGCTCGGCAGTAATACCCAGGAGCCGCAATGAGACGTATTTGGCCATAGCAAAATCATCACAATCTCCACTTCCCAGCACGAGCGTTTCGATTGGCGATTGCCAGTAGTCATTGCCTTTTGCCTCGTCCCAGTCCGCCGTTTCTTTGATTCGGCTTTCAAGAAAATCATTCACCACTTGCAGCTTCTGGAACTCCCAGTCGTTTTGATGGCTGTTGATGAGTCTTTCCCATTCGTTGAGACGTTTCAACGCTTTGCGGCCAGCCCGCTTTTGGCCTGTGCCCTTACTCGCTCGGTGAGCACAAGCTTGCCATTGACAAACATGCGTGGCCCTCGTTGAAGAAGGTCGACCAGCGTTTGCCGCGCTCTTTTTAGTGTAATTGAATTTTTGTGCCTGCTCACTGTGATCGAAAGACCTTTTGCCCCATACCTGGCCGCCTTTTTGACGTAATTTTCCCATGGAGTGGCCATAAATAGATCATACAAAAGCATGTTCGCGAAATCTTGCCATCCGTTCTTGCTATTCAGCAGGTGGATTCTGGCAGTCGTCGGCAGGCTGTTCCAGGCATCGAGTAATCGTTTGTATTCGGATTTTGTAATCGAGTAATCATTTTGGGTGCTTGCGTTCAAATCCAACTCTCGGAGCGAGGTGTTAAACTCGGCAACTGTAAAAGTATGTAAGGCCGCTCTTGTTTCAGGTTGAGCGCCCAACGAATTGGCAAGAATGCCTATCAGCCAAATGTATATCCAGAGCTTCTTCATGATGACCTCCCGCGTTATTGAGAATTGATAATCTCAGCTCAGACAAGAGCGTTTATGCTGGGATAAAGATAATTCTCCGGGGAGATCATTGCGCCGCAGCAGCTGCCAAATGTTATGCGAGGGTTGACACTACTGTGCAGTACTTGACATTTCGTGTGCAGAATCTGACAAGCGGGGGGATATGGATGGTTGGAGAGAGTGGGTAAGGAAAACCAGTCGCAAACAACAAATCCGAAATGTTGCCAATTCGGCTACTTTGTGAGACCGTTTATATGTAAAAATTCATAGATTCGCCAAAATCGTTCCCAATAATCCGGTTCGAACAACTTCAACTCCGGGTATCCCGGCACAAGACAATCTGTATACGGATAATTGCTATACCGATCCTGTTCGACCAAGTTAGCACGTTCGGGGTTGCGAGCGATATATTCCACCAGATTTCTGAATTGCGTTTCTTTGCGTTCCGTCTCGCGCAACACGTGATCATACGGTTGTCTCTGTAATTTGAAATTAAGCTTCTGCAGAACGGAATTTAAATGTCGTCGAAAATATTTCATCGCGTTTCTCTGATCGGAACCGCTCAAAATGCCTATCCACAGCAGATGTATATGATCGGGCATGCAGCAGAAAACAGGACAGCAAATTGCGTAACGAAACATCGTGTGAGTGAGTAGTTCCCTGAATTTATAATAGAAGAGTGGCGACAACCATCCGGTTTTTCGATCCTGAATCGTCATTGTCCAGTGTACATAAGCCTGCCCGCGATAGTATTCAGGAGGTAACCGCTTCAAATCTTTGTGGGGCTTGTTTGAAGAATTCTCGGTGTGCATTATTAATCCTTTTCTAAATTAGTGGCATTTTTTCCAAGATCAGTCTACGGGCGATGACACGTAGCCGAATTCGCAAGAATTCGGAAAGCGCCCCCCCAAACAACACATCTACAGGCGATGAAACGGAATTCGGAAAACACCCCGCAAACAACAAATCCGAAATGTTGCCATTTCGGCTACGACTACTGGCGACATCCTCCTCTAATTCCACAGTCCCGACGATCTGTTCATCAGAGAAGTGTTTGTGACCCAGCGGCAACCTCACTTTAAATACTGTTCCCATCCCGACTTTGCTGGTAACCTGGATTTCCCCTGAATGCAATTCGACCAGCTCTTTTGCCAGCGCCAGCCCGATGCCAGTGCCTTCATAGTCACGGGTGTTGCCGCTTTCCACCTGGTAGAAACGGTCGAAAATGTGCGGCAGACGATCTTCCGAGATACCTATGCCGTTGTCCCGCACTTCAATTTCAACCCATTCTGCCTTCCCCTCCGTTCCCGGAACGCGCACGCAGACAGAAACCTCGCCGCCTTCGGGAGTAAATTTAATGGCATTTGAGACGAGATTAACGAAAACTTTTTCCAGTTTTTCAGCCTCATAGTAAACGTCAATTTTATCGCGTTCGGCGTAAAACCGCATTCCGAGTTTCTTTTGTTTCGCTAAAGATTCGAATGATGCAAACAATTTTCTAAGAAATGGCACGACGTTCGCCACTTGTGCTCTGATTGGCATCTTGCCGGCTTCCAATTTGGCCACGTCCAGCAATTGGTTGATGAGCTCGCGAAGTTTTCTGGCATGCCGTATGGCCATGTCCAGTTTTTTCGTGTGGCTTTGTTCACCGATTTCTGTCTGCAGGCTTTCGATTTGTCCGAGAATCAAGGTCAGCGGCGTGCGGAATTCATGAGAAATGTTGGCGAAAAATCGGGATTTCATCTGATCCAGCTCTTTGAGTTTCTCCGCCTCGAAGCGCTTCATCGTTAGCTGGTCTTTGAGTCTAATCCGATTGAGTTCGTAACCCCGGATGCCAATTATAATCGCACCAGCCAACAGAACGTACAGGCCATAAGCCCACCAGGTTCGATATCAGGGGGGCAAAATGGTGAACGCATAGGCAGCTTCACCGTTTTCATGCCCGTAAACATTGCGGGCGCGCACCCGGAAAACATACTGGCCTTCCGGAAGATTGGTATACTCCTTTTTCGCTTCCGCACTCCACCTGGACCAGCCCTGGTCAAACCCTTCCAGAAAATATTGAAACTGATTGGCAGCGGGCGCGTTGTAACTGGGAGCGGCACATTCGAAGCGCAAGGCGTTGTTGCGGTAGGCTATAGCGGGAGCGCTCAACCCTTCATCTAAAAGTGCCCCACCGAAGATGGTCGAATCGCTATTGCCTGTGGCAACCCGGCAAATAAGGGCGGGAAAATCGACCGGGGAGATTTTCCACGGCGGCGGCGCGTAGCGGAACAAGACGTCGTCGCCGCCAAACCAGAGCGTTCCATTTTTATCACGAAACAATGCCCAGATCAAACCGTGCGGAGTTTTGATAAAGGGTTCGCTCAGCCAGCGATAGGCGCCGGATTGGTCTCGAAAAGCAACCCGCATGGTGCGGCCGTCAAGCTCCATCCAGGCATGGCCTCTCTCTCCATTGATGAGAAAGCTGTAATAGGAGCAGCCATCGGCAAAGGGGATGCCATAGGTTGTATCCGGCACAAAGTGATCCTTTTCTTCATCAAATCGAAACATTTGTCTTGGCGTGTAGGCGAAAAGATCAGAACCGGAGCGCACAAGATGGGCTTCCTGTCCTGCCGGCAAGCCTGCCGCAGGATTATAATAATCCTTGGTTGGATTTTGGAAATCCTTCCCTGAGAATTCAACCCGGATAACGACATCGCTCCTGGTTTCCAGCCATAGCTCTGTTTTGTTCATTTCTATGAGGTTGTATACGCGGCGCCCGGTACTTAAAATCCTACCCTGATTGATCCATTTATCCCTCATCCGTTCCAGGGTGGCCACACCGTCGACCAGTCCGGCGAATACCCGGTTGCTATCATATTCTGAACGAGTCAGAGCTAAAGCAAAAAGTTTTTTCCTGGAGGAAGCGGGAATGAGCAACCCTTCATCCTTTTTGATTTGAAAGATACCATCCTCTGTCGCCGCGAATAGCGATTTACCGACGGAAAGCAAACTCCAGCATGTCGCCTTGATACCGGAAACCGCCATGAACCGGGATGCAGGGAGCGTCGATTTGCGCCTGAAATTTGTACTGTTTAAAGGAGGCGCTAAATAGAGCACGCCTTGGCTTCCTGCGGCATAAAGGGTTCCCTGATGCCGGATAATCGCGCCGAGGCTGCCAATAAATCCCGTTTGTTCATTAAAAAGGGACAGCGGCGAAGAGTACTCCACGCGTGCGATACCGGTTTGCAGCCCTAGCCACATATCCCCATGGCCATCGAGATAGATGCTTTTGACATCGTTAGTCAACAGTCCCGAGCGCTTATCGATTTGAAACAGGAATTTGCCGGTTTTGTCGATGATGAGGACCCCGGCCTTCAGCGTTGCAATGGCATAACTGCCGTCCGGAAGCCGGGCCGTATGGAAGATGCGACTCTCTTTCAGGATGTCATCCACCTCGGTTTTGAATGGCCTGAGTGCTTTGCCATCGTGAAGAAACAGACCATGGGTGTGGGTGGCAATGAGAATGGCGGTGTCATTCTTAAGAAATTTTTGATACCAGGGGCCCGGGTAAGCTGTGATAGCATAAACAAGCTGATGGGCAAGTTTCTGTCCGTCAGGAAGCAACCGCAAGGAATCGGCGCTCATCTGGAGCAAGCCGACATCCTCTTGCAAAAGATAAACGACATCATTTACGGTAAAGGCGCGCCGAAATGGCGTTCTGGCGTACCAAACCTTCATTCTGTTATCCGACCAGCGGAACAACTTCTCACTTGACAAAAAGTAGATGCCCGCTTTTGTGGCAAGAACATTTTCTATTCTATCGAACTGGCGATCCGCCCGGCTCAGTCTGGAAAGCAGAGACACGGTTTTCAAGCTGCCGGCAGAATCAGCGGCTAAATAGCCGAAGTCACTCCTGGCGCCAAAATACAGCGTTCCGCTTTCGTCGATTGCCAGAGACCGGATGGCGCCGTGATTCGGAGGCGGAATGATCCGCCATGACTGTCCGTCGTATTGCAAAATCCCGGAACTGTTGGCAGAATAAATCATGCCCCGTTTATCTTGAAGAATCTGCCAGTTCTGCGCATCGCCGCCAGTGGTCTGAGGCGGATAGTTTTGAATAAAAGGTAGACCGGTTTCCGGATAAGCGGGTGTTTGCCCGGCCACTATGCCGACCGCGAATTGCAGCAGTAGGATTGAAATGAGCAAGGATTTCATAATTATACCCTACCCTTCACAAACTCCTTCGGCGTAACTCCGAATTCCTCCCGAAAACATTTGCTAAAATAGGCATGGCTGCTGAAGCCGAGGCGATAGGCCACTTCGTTGACCGTCAATTCGTTTTGCTCCAGCATCTTCCGGGCGTGGTGCAGCCGCACAAAACGGATGAAGAGCGAAGCCGGCCGGTTGGTCAGCGCGCTGAGCTTTCGGTGCAATTGCGTCCGACTGAGTTTGATCTTCTGGGCCAGCTCTTCCACACCAAAGGCCTCATCTTCCAGGTTTTCTTCGATGATCTTCCGCACCCGCTTTAAAAAGGCCCGATCGAGCTTGTTCTCCAGGGCAGGGCCGGCATCCAGCAAGGAGGCCGAGCTGAATTTCTCCTGCAGTTGCTGACGCAGCCGGATCAGATTCGTGACCCGAACCGACAGCTCTTTGGCGTCAAAGGGTTTGGT
>JBHHYI010000228.1:0-6558 GCA_046757525.1 bacterium
ATGGTGCCATAGACTGGCTTGCCGCATAATTGTCCTACAATTTCCCACGCAATTCTAACGCTAACCTTACTGTCTCCGTCAGCATTATTGGGGTAGTCGCCCTTTTTCGAATCCTTTCTAATTCTCAGTAGATCCCTACAAACCCTGCGATGATACTCTGAACGTAGTCGAGCAAATTTCATTTAATCGTCCGGCATTAAGACTTATAGAAACCGATAACATATTCCAAATGCATTCTTTGTTGAATCTGCGAGCTCGCATCAATATTAGCCCCTGCAGGCAACATTCGCTTGTTTCGATCCAGCCTTCTAATGCCAATCTTAGGAACCTCAAATCCGATTCCCTGGCCTATTTCAGCAAGACAGTTTTGTGTTTGGGTATCTCTGCCACGCATGGTTGAGTTCCCAACTACGACTATGGCCGCTTTGTTCGGTCTTAAAACTCGGTACATTTCTTTCAAAACTCTCTGCATTTCCGAGTAATACCTACGTAGTACTTTCCCGCGCTTTTCATCTAAATTTGATATCTCTGAAACAATTTCTGAAGTAGTACGCGGTAGTCCCTCAAATTCTACGTTCATTGTGTCCTCACCGCCAATGTAGTCTTTTCTTTTTAAGCTTAGCTCGTCAATTGAATAGCCTAACCATATTAGTGAGAACTTGTGAGCTCGCATATAATCGATAGCATTTGAGGCATAGGGTGGAGAAGTGACTATTAAATCGACTGATTCATCGTCGAGGGGCAAGTTTTGAGCGTCACCAAACTCGATTTTGGGTTCGACTTTTCCTAACGCGGAGCTAACTAAGCCTTTAATGTTTTGGAGACAGCGTTTCTCAAATTCGTCGAGTGTTGGGCGTAAGTTTTTTGTCAGAATTTTTATTCGAGGAGATTCATCTTCTTCGAACTCGTTCCCGAGAATAACGGTCCCATCCCTATGAATTACAACCTTAGCTTTATGGGGACGGGTATGAGCAAGATCAAGAGCCAATGATACGCCACCCGTCTTGGTAATAATAGTAGCTGAGAACGCCAATTCAAAAAATGTTCTGGTTTTTTCGTCCTCAATATTTTCTATTTGTGCTAGTAAAGCCATTAATTCAAGCTGCGTCTCGGCGACAAACCAGTAGTCTATAAATTGTTTGCTTTTTGAGTCCCAACGATTCGTTAGCTCCTTTTGAAGATACTCTTGCTCGTGCTCCAGTTGGTTTCTGGCATTTCGCAGAATCGATTTACAATGCTTCATCAGTTCGTTCGGTTTTGCGTTTGTAGTTTTGACCTTCGCTATCATAACCGCAAGAGGATCGATGTCAAACCCAATGGCGTGCCGTCCAGTCAAAAATGCCTCCAGTACGGTGGTCCCTGAACCCATCATCGGATCAAGCACCACGTCGCCTTCTTTAGTCAGGGAC
The DNA here is from genome assembly GCA_046757525.1 of bacterium. GTDB lineage: Bacteria > Zhuqueibacterota > Zhuqueibacteria > Oceanimicrobiales > Oceanimicrobiaceae > JBHHYI01. Next base: position 1,410 of record JBHHYI010000228.1, read on the forward strand.
AAAATGAATTTTGACGGAAGTTGTGGAGGAAACTTGGCTGGAAATGAGTGAAAGTTGTGAGTCGCGTAATTGCTGCTTTGGTTGTGAAAATCTAAGTCATCGGTCAGCAATTTAACGAGGGTTTCAGGATAGGTCGATTCTGTGGCTATGTCATTGTCATAATAATCAAGGCAGAGTTGTTTTGTATGATAAGAAAAAATTTCCTTTGACATAAGTAGCCTTTCAATCAATAACCACTTAGATTTTTCCCAACATGAGTCGAGAACCTCTCAAATATAGAAAATTTCAACATAAATTGCAAAGAGTTGTATTTTCAACCAAGGTCTATTTTCAAACCCAGCGTCCGAAGGAATCGATCTGGGTGTCTTACACAATTATAGAAAACCCTCAATCTAAACTCAAATACGCCTCATAGCCCTCAAATCCCCAACACATCGAAAATAAAAGCATAATCGAAAGCGACTTCTTTGAGGTAGTCGTAACGACCGGAAGCGCCGGCGTGACCGGCCCCCATGTTGACCTTGAGCAGTAACAAATTGTGGTCGGTTTTCGTGGCTCTGAGTTTTGCAGTCCATTTGGCCGGTTCCCAATATCCGACACGCGGATCGTTGAGACCGGCCGTGACCAGCATATTGGGGTAGTCTTTGGCCGCAACATTGTCGTAAGGCGAGTAGGATTTGATGTAATCATAGTACGCCTTCTCGTTGGGATTGCCCCACTCCTCGTATTCGGTGACGGTCAGCGGAATGGAAGCGTCCAGCATGGTGTTGACCACGTCCACAAAGGGCACCTTGGCGATCACTACTTTGAACAGGTCGGGACGCATGTTGGCCACCGCGCCCATGAGCAGACCGCCGGCGCTGCCGCCGTAAATCACCAATTTGTCCTTAGAAGTGTATTTTTCAGCGATCAGGTGTTCGGCGCAAGCGATGAAGTCGGTGAAAGTGTTCTTCTTGTGCAGCAGCTTGCCCTGATCGTACCAGTACCGGCCCATCTCCTCGCCGCCGCGGATGTGCGCGATGGCATAGATGAAACCGCGATCCAACAGACTCAGTCGATTGGAGGAAAAAGTCGGATCGATGCTGAAGCCGTAGGAACCGTATCCGTACAAGAACAGCGGATGCTTGCCGTCCTTAGCCACACCCTTCTTGTAGACCAGGGAGATGGGAACTTTTGTGCCATCGGAGGCCTCAGCAAAGATGCGCTCCGATTGGTAGTGCGCCGGATTGTAACCACCGAGGACTTCGTACTGCTTCTGCAACTGCCGGGTCTTCGAATCCATGTTGTAGTCAAACACCGATCGCGGGGTAACCAGGGAGGTGTAGTTGTAACGCAGCACATTGGTATTGAAATCCGGATTGCTGCTTCTCCAGTAAGTGTAAACCGGTTCGGGGAAATCCACCCGATGTGTTTCTCCGCTCTCTAAATTGGTAACCCGGATCTGTTTGAGACCGTTTTCCCGTTCGTAGAGAATTAGGTGATTCCTGAACACATCCATGCCATCGATTTTCACCGCATCTCGATGGGGAACGACCTCGTGCCAGAACTTCTTGGCTGGATTTTTCAAAGATGTTTCCATTAACTTGAAATTCTTTGCATTTTCGTTGGTGAGAATGAAGAACTTGTCGCCGTGGTGGGCAACTTCGTACTCCATTTCGTGTTGACGGGGATGAATCAGTTTGAAATCTCCTTCCGGATCGTCCGCATCCAGATACCAGACCTCTGAGGTGGTGTTGCTGCCCAGGTTGAGCAGCAGGTATCGCTTGCTCCTGGTTTTCGAAATACTTAGAAAATACGATTCGTCTTCTTCGAAGTGGATGAGTTCATCTTGCTTGAAATCCGTGCCTAAACGGTGTCTAAACAACTTAAAAGGTCTTTTGGCGTCGTCGAGGGTATTGTAAAACAAGGTCTTGTTGTCGTTCGCCCATTCCACCGAATAGTAGGTGTTCGGTATCTCGTCTGCGAGCAACCGACCGGTGCGAAGGTTTTTGACGTACAGGGTGTAGGTTTCAGAGCCCGTCGTGTCGGTGGAGAACGCAAGCAACTGATGGTTGGGACTGATGTCGTAAATCCCCACTCTGAAATAACCGTGTCCCTCCGCAAGTTGGTTTTGGTCGAGTAGAATCTCCTCCTCAGCGTCCAGACTCCCTTTTTTGCGACAGTTAATCGGGTACTGTTTGCCCTCTTCGGTGCGTGAGTAATAGTAGTAGTCATCGATTTTCACCGGCACGGACAGGTCGGTTTCTTTGATTCTGGCCAGCATTTCCTGGTACAACTTTTCCTGGCGTTTCTTGGTGTGCGCCATCACCGCGTCCGTGTAGGCGTTTTCCGCTTTCAGGTACTCGATGACTTTGGGATTATCCCGCTGCCGCAGCCAAAAGTAGTTGTCGGTGCGCACTTCGCCGTTGGTGGTGTCTGTCTTCGGGATGACCTCAGCCACGGGCGGCGCCAGGTCTGTTTTGTTTGAACAAGCGCTCATGCCGAAAATAAAAATGCTTAGCAATGCCAAATCGATTAACGAAATACTCAATCCACCTTTAGCGACCATGAAAGGACCTCCTCCCAGATTTGTTCTTGTGGCAGATAAAATTAAGCAATTAAAATTACTAAATCAAAAGCATTTTAAGTGAGCCAGCACAGTAAGCGATGCACTATATCCATTCCGGGTTCTCGACGGTTCTTTCACTCTGCTGGTTGCCAGTATTCAATGTGGACGCTGGTTCAAATAAAAGGACGTGGACTTCTTCCTCTGCAACAGGCTTGTGCTCCACACCTTTGGAAACGACCAACAATTCTCCCGGCCTGAGCCAAGCCTCGTGGTCGCGAAACTCGATGCACAATTTGCCTTTGACCACCAGGAAGAGCTCATCCTCTTCCTCGTGACGATGCCACACAAACTCCCCTCTTAGTTTGGCCAGTTTGACCTGCTGCCCGTTGAGCGCTGCCACGATTTTTGGACTCCAGTACTCACCGATAAGAGCAAACTTCTGTTGCAGATTGATAGGCTGCATATTTCGACTCCTTGCTTATTAGCCATTGGAAATCTACTCACTTTTTTCTATATTAAAAACAACCGTCGTGCCGCCCCGGTCGTTGGTTGATCCGAAATGACAAGAGCGTTGGGACTTTTTGGACAGCCCTCGGATTTTTGAAGCGTGCTGGGAAAAAACCAGGGAGATATTAGGAGGCCGCTCGACCCACCAGGTCACGATTTTGGCGGGCAGACCCTCTGATTTTCGCTCTGGACGAGTAACAATCTGGGGGCTGTCCAAAAAGTCTGAAAGGAGCCTTGATTTGTCATTCCTGTGGAAGCAGGAATCCATAAAAATCAATGGGTTATAGATTCCCGCTTTCGCGGGAATGACAGAAAACGTGGACTTTTTGGACAGCCCCATTGCGTATGAGAGACAAGTTTAACACAGAAGAACCCGCGGTGCCCATGCCGCCCGGGCTTACCGATCACGCTGCTCAACTGCGTTGGAACGAGAGGTACAGGCGCAAAGGCGTTGCCGCGTTCGGTCAGCGGCCCTCCCAATGGCTGGTGTCGCACGAACCTGTGCTCGAGCAGCAGCCGCAGGGTTGGGCGCTGGACCTGGCTTGCGGCAACGGGCGCAACGCGATCTATTTAGCCAAACTCGGCTTTCAGGTTGACGCGCTGGACGTATCGGACGTGGCCATGCAGTGGCTCTCGAAGCGGGTTGCGAAAGCGAAATTTCCGATCCACCCTCGAGTCGTAGATCTGCAGACGGCGTCGCTGCCCGCCGAAAAGTACCAGGTCATCGTGAATTTCAACTACTTGCAGCGCACGCTCTTCGCACCGATCAAAAAGGCTTTACTGCCAGGCGGTCTGCTGTTTTTCGAAACGTTCACTAAGGACCAGCTTCAAATCTCTGAAAACGGGATCAATCCCGCGTTTGTTTTAGAGCCCAACGAATTGCTGCGGGCCTTTCTCGACTTTCGCATTCTGCACTATCGCGAAGGCATCATTGAGAAACGTGGTGGCGTCAAGAAAGCGGTGGCCAGTCTGGTCGCACGCAAGGTGGCGTAGATGTGGATTTCAAAGAGGTTTTGCCACAACCTTGACCTTAATAAACTATGTCGCTATAAATACGAGCACTGAGTTGTTTTCGAATGGCTCTTTTGGAAACCAAATCAACTTTGTTCTGCAGTTTTTCTTCAAGAAAGTTACCAAGTCCAGCCAAATCCAGTAAAGTCGCACCCTTGTGAAATTCCACCAGTATGTCAATGTCACTGTGTTCGTCTGCTTCACCTCTGGCGCATGAACCGAAATTTCCTTTTAGTTCTGCTTTGTCTTTGTGACGGACTTCCTCTCTCAAGCTCTTGAGGATTTCGAGCGTTTGTTTTTGGCGCATGACCTGTTGTTTTACGAAAGTTTTAATAAACACCGAAGGACACGTTAGAACACTGAAAAAAGCCCGGGAGTGGAAGAAAAGCATTGGTCCTGACTTGTGTGGCTGCCCGTGTAAAGGCGTTGAATCCAGTGAATTTCATCTGCGCCGGCGTTCTGTTCTTATATTTTAGAAAAGATAATCAAAATGGTTCTGCGAAACAAGAAAAAAGGTGGTTCGCAAAGTTACACCGTCCAAAGAATATTCTTTCGTTGAACCTTGTTGTAAAGGATAAAACTCAACGAAGGAAACAACATGCAAAGTCTGCTGTCGTTCCACTACGGCTACTGGAGATTCTTCTGCTATGGCAGGTTTTGTCTCGGCATTTCGATAGATGACACCTGGATCGATCATTTTTTCCTGCACTTATTGGGAACCATCCTCATTTACTTCTTGCTGCGCTTGTTTGGCATGCAGAAAACAAAGGCGCTGTTGTTTGTGACGGCCTTTTCCATCGGCTGGAGCATCGGTTATGAAGCCGAGGAAGCCATCAGTTGGTGGGGACCCAAGATCGCGGCCAAGGATTTCTTCGGGGTCGGGGACTTTTTTTTCAATACCTTTGGGCTGCTCTCTGCGAGGGGCGTCATTGGCAAGTTTTTTCCGTAGCCTGTTAGGAACGCATTGGTTTGCTTTCGGTGGCCTTCAGTGCGCTTCGGTGTTCAACTCTTTTTCCCAATTAAACACTGAAGGACACCGAAGAACACCGAACGGAGCGTTGGTCAACAGTCAGCAGTGAGACC
>JBHHYI010000229.1:0-6538 GCA_046757525.1 bacterium
TTGCTTACCTGGACACCCTGGTGATTTTTAACAGCGACGTGGACAACCCGCAGGTGCCGGTCATTCTCATAGGAAGCGGAAGCAATCAGTTCCCGCCGCGCATCACCTCGGCGGACACGGTCACGGCCACCGAAGACGTGTTCTTCGAATACACGGCCACGGCTATCGATAGCGACGGCACGCTGCCGCAGTTCTTGTTTCGTGACTTGCCCGTCTGGTTGGCAACCAAACGCGTGGCTGCCGACAACAACGTGGTGGAAGGCACGCCGCGAGAAGGCGACCGCGACACTTCGTTTGTGGTGGTGGCAACCGACGGTCTGTTCTCAGACACCCTTTCCGTTTACGTGCGGGTGTTGCCAGTAAACGACCCGCCCGTCATCAGCCCGATTGCAGATCAGTTTGGCGTGGAACAGACGCTACTGACTTTCAACCTGAGCGCATTCGATCCCGAAGATAGCACGTTGGCGTTTACAGCCCAGGGGCTGCCTGCGGGTGCGATTTTCACGGACAACGGCGACAAGACCGCCAGCTTTACCTGGACGCCGCCTGTGGGGTCGGCTGGCGTTTACGCCGTGACTTTTATCGTCACCGAGGTGGTTGCCCAAAACGCTCTGAGCGACACCGCCACGGTGCAAATAACCATCAAAGAAAATCTGCCCGACCTGGTGGCCTCGCTGCAGATTACCGACTCCAACATTTCCTTGAACCAGACCCGCCTGCTTACTGGAACCGTGCGCGATGAAGTGGCGCCGGTGGACACTTCCTTTCGCCTGACCTTTTTTTACGATGGCAATTTTGTCAAAGACACGGTGATTACCAAAATGAGCGTGGGTCAGGAGGTGTCCTTCCCCTACCTGGCCCTGTTTGACCGCCTGGGCACTCACGAAATAACCTTTGCGGTGGACTGGAATAAGGAAATAGCTGAAAGCAATGAGGGCAACAACAACATCTTTCTCAGACTGCAAGTTACCAAAGGAGATTTGGTCGTGCGGCCCAACCCGTTTACACCCAACAACGACGGCTTCAACGATCGGGTACGTTTTGATTTTGGTAGACTGGTGTTAAATCAACCGCGCCTGAAAATCTTCGATTTTAACGGCGTGTTGTTGCGAACCATTGAGCAGCCGCAGAATCGTCAATTCCTCTGGGATGGATTGGACGCCAAAGGGCACGAGCAAAAACCCGGTGTTTACCTGTACATCCTGACAGATCGCCACAACAGAATCAGCAGCGGGTACGTGGTTTTAGCACGGTAGAGGAGTCGGACTGTAAGCTTTTTGATCACACTATCTGCGACAGTTAAAATGAACAAGAACAGCAAATCCTTAGACATACTTCTATTCGTTAGCGCATCTATTTTTGCCACTTCTGGTTTGCGGGCGCAAAATATCATCAACGCAAATCCGGCGGAATCGTACGATTTCAGAGCTGCGTTTGTCAACCCGGCTATCATTTCCTTTCAAAATGCGCACGTCGCAGCCGGGGGCAAACTGTTCCACCTGGGCTTTGTGGACAACCAGTCCAACCCGTTTCGCCAGGGCTATGTGAGCTTGTCCCTGCCGTTTGGCATCAACAACCAAACCGGCTTCGGAATTCAGGCGCAGTATTTCAATACGCCGCTTTTCAGTCAAAGCAATATCAGTCTGAATATTGCGAAAAGAATCCATCGAATTTATTCGTTTGGCCTTAAATTAAACGTTTTTTCCAAGTCATTTAACCGGGACAATTTCGATCTGGTGGACCCCGACGATCCGGTGTTTGCCAACGGCACCTCGGTGTGGAGCACCACTTTAGGGGCCGGGGTTGCCGTGATTCCGCACCCGAATTTAAGCCTGGGCATCGGCGTCGATCACATCAACCGCGCCAACGTTTCCCTCATCGGCGACGATGTCACGCAGCCGATCAAGGCCTATTTCGGGGCTTTTCTGGACCTGAGCGTGTTTCAAGCCTCGGTGAGCTTCATTTACGAAGACGGCAGATTCTTGCCTAAAACGTCGGTGGGCTCGTCCGTAAGCAAGCTGGGGTTCTTCCGGCTGGGCTACAACAATCGCTCCGCCGAATTCGAAGGTCAGCTCCACTTGACCGGACCTCTCAGTTTGAATTATAGTTACGACTACACGCTTTTCGACAATCAGGGCAATGGTCAGGGTTCGCACCAGTTTACGCTTATTCACGACTTCGATGCTAAACGGGAGTTGCCCGACTTCGAGATTCCACAAGAATTGATTTTGAATTTTGAGCCTCCCAAAAAGGCGATCGATATCGAATCCAGATTTTATGTCTATCCTACGATAGAAAAACTGGAGATCATGGAGAAGAAGTTAACGAGGGTCGTCAACCCGAACGTGAGCAAAGAGGCCCTGGCCCAGCTCTCCCCGCTTGACGTGGGGGTCCTCGACTCCAGTGAAACTGAAAGCTACTTACCCTTCAAAAAGGACACGGTGGACACATCTCTCCTTCCAGCCGTCTTGGAAGCCAACATGTCCAAAGAATACAAGAACTTTGTCAAAGGATTTGCAGACAAACTCAATGAAAGACACGATGTTAAAGCTAACATAATTGCTCCTAAGCAGTCAATTCTCCGGGCCGCTGCTCTCAAAAAACATCTTCAACCGGATTCGTCACAGGGAGCGAAAAAGGTTCCAATCGTACAGCCCGTTTTTTACTCTACCCAGGACAGCTTGTTGGCCAGTGAGAAATTAGGTCCACACAGTTTACGTTCCAGGGAGACTCTGACAACTCTGTCGCAAACCCACACTACATTCAAGATCATGCCCGTTTTTCTGCAACGCACCATTGCTTCCTGGAGCTTGATCATTGAGAACAAAGGGGGCCAGGAAATCAAGCGGTTCGACGGCACCGGGATGCCACCAGGGGAGCTGGCCTGGGACTGGAAAGACGCCGCTGGTAAATTGGTTGAACCGGGGGTTTATTACTACTATCTGGCGTGCAAAGACCACAGCGACAATTCCTACGTCTTAGAAAAGAAGCCTATTTACATTCAGAAAATCCTCAGAAACATCAAAATTGAAATAACCAATCAACCCAAAAAAATAGGAGCAGATGTCGATGAAATCGATCTTATCCTCAAGAAATAGCCTCAACTCCCAAATCCGCGGGACGGTCAAAGCTGCTTTTTTACTCTTTGGCATGGCCTGGCTGCTCTTTGCGGGAACGGTAGACGCACAGATCAATCAACCGCCTCTGCAACAAAATCAGGCCACTGTGACCCCGGGCAACACTGCCGGGCCGGGTTCCAATCTCACACAAATCGGCGACATCAAGACCTTCTGGTCTCTGACCAAATTGGGCGGCGGGATTTCCATTGCCATTTTTGGCGTGTTCGGCTTGGGCATTTTTCTAATCGTGTTCCAACTCTATGAACTGATCAGCGACAAATTAAGAGCCCGGGTGCTGCTTGCTGCTGACTATCGCCATCTATCGTTTCAAGACGCCAAGAGTCTGGTGATGAAGTTTCCCAACAACGTGACAGCAAGGCTGTACTCAATCCTGCTAACCGTTTTCCAGTCCACCGGCAGCACCCAGGACTTTCACACAGAAGTTGCCAATTTCATTCAAATGCAGCAAGATCGATTTGTCACGTTCAAGAACCGGCTGGCATTCTTGTCGGACACCGCAGGTGCTCTGGGGTTGCTTGGAACGGTCTGGGGCATGTTTGTCACCTTCTTTGGTGGTAATCTCGACAGCCAGCGCATACTGAACGGCATGGGTCTGGCCCTGGTAACCACGCTCATCGGTCTGGTGGTCAGCGTGATTCTCAATCTTTGTTCCACAGAGGTCTTCAGCATCTTCAACAAACGCCTGGAGCTCATCTCCGCCAAAGCCGATGAGTTCAGGCTGCGACTCATGGTGCTGGCCAATCACAAGAACAAGAGGTCCACGGACAACAACAATTCCGGCAACGCACAACATGCGGTTTCGCAGTCGCAGCAACTCAGGAAACCGACAAATCCAAATGAGCCTGCCATGGTCACGCTTTCGCTCAAGGCCCTTTCCGACTTGCAGCTTGACGGCTGGATCGGCGAAAAGTTGGCGCAGCCGATTTCTATTCGCGTACAAACCAAAGAAGGACAGAGGGTGGCAGGCGTTCCCATTCAGTTTGAAATCGCCGATGGTGGCGGCTTTGTGGACGACAACAAAAAGACCACCTGGGTGAAAACGGATTCGAAGGGAATCGCCAAGATGTTTTGGACGCTGGGACCGCAGGTGGGACCGCAGCGCATGAAAGTTTATCTGCCCAACAATCAGAGCCGCAATCTCGAATTCGTCACATTTGCCCAACCTGTGTTACCCAAAGACCCGGCTTTTCTGGCAGAAAATAAATTGTCTGGCTATTCTGAAAATCGGGGACCGGCGAACTGACATGGGTACCAGCGGAACTTTAATCAGACTCATCGATGTGGTGTTCATCTTGCTGTTTGGCTTCATTTCGATTTCGGAGATAAGTCAAAAGAGTCAAATCGAACTGCCAAAGAGTACCGAGACGCCGAAATCCAATCCGGACCGGGAGGAGGTCGTGTTCATCGGCATCACCCGGGCGGGCGAATATTTGGTGGAGAACGAAAACAAGATGATAACCGATTCGCAGACACTCTATTATTATCTCATGAACAAAATCAACGGGAAGACGCCACAGGAAAACATTCGCGTTCGCATCAGGTCAAATTGGGACACGCCCATCAAGTACACCATGGCGGTAACCAACATTTGCGACGACTTGAACCTTCCCAAGAGCATCGATGTGCTGCGCCTGGGGGGATTTTAGAACTGTTGGCACGTTTTCCGATTACTGTGGCAAACCTGAACAGGGGCAGGTTTGACCCAATAGAGAACGGTACAAAGACTATTTTCGGCAGGTGAACTTATGACAAAAGGTGGGATCATCATCCGCTTGATCGACGTGGCCATGATCATCCTGTTTGGCTTCATCGTGATTAGCGACATCAAAGTACGGGCGCAGATCAAGCTGCCTTCAGATGAGCAGCAATCCGAGACCAAAATCACTGAGCAGAAATTGATTCTCGTTCAGGTGGGTTTAGAAGGTGATTATGTGATCAAGGAAAACGAAGATGTTGTCGCCGAGACTTCAGACTTGCACGTCTTAGAAGAAAAACTCGCCAAACTATTTCATGATTACCGATCGGCTGGAACCGACATGATTGTCCTCATCGAACCGGACCAGGATTCCATCATTCAGCGCACCATCGATGTTTTGGACATCTGCGAACGCAACCAAATACCAAAAAACATCAAGTACTAAGACAGGCTATTTTGATGTATTTAGTTCAAAATACGAAATCCAATCAAGACAGACTCGTTGCGGGAATTGTTACTTCCGTAATCTTGCTCGGAGGGTATTTTGCCCTTCGCTGGTCCAACCTGCCTGCGGTCAAGCAGAAAACGGAGATTTACGAAGAAATCAATTGGACCAAGTTTAATCCGAAACCGGAAAGGATCGTAGAAAAGCCCAAGCCCGTGAAGGTCAATAAGCCAATCAAGATCGAGAAGCCGCCAGAGGCACCCAAAGCAGTTGAACGGATCGACCTGAGCGACCTGTCGCTGCCCACGCTTTCCAGGCCGACTCATGATGCAAAAAGAGAAATCGCAAACAAGAGCACAGCCAAAACCGCAAGCAAACAGATGAAAATCGACCTGGAAAGCTCCGGGTTGCTTGCGGGCTTCGATTCCTTCAAAGGCGACGCGCCTCAGAAATTGCATCTTCCAGGCAGGGGCCGTGGCGGCTCTGGAAAAGCAAAAACCTTTGCCCTCACCGCCAAAACCGGTACGTCTCTGGAGAGCAAGACCTCTTCCGAGTACGGCAAAAGTGGCTTTTCCCTGGGTGCACCCCAGACCAAAGGCGGCACGGGAGAAGTGGTCAAGGTTAAGCTGATGGATGTGGCAGAAATGGGACAGGGTTTCAACGACCTCTCCCCCATTTACCGCGCCCTGATTGAGTGGATGAAAAGACACCCGGCCCAGTTTCCGGAGGTAGTCAACCGGTTTATGGAAAAGGCCCCCAGGGATTTGTCCTCTGTGGTCGACTTTCAAATAGGCGGCCGCAGTTTTCAGATGTATTTAACTTGCAAGGTCAAGCTTTACGAAGTCAGAGTTTGTTTGCTGGAAGGCAACGCGTCCACCTATTTAATAGATCGCGGGTTTAAAGAAAAGAGCAGCTACCTGAGAACAGGGTCGGTCAGCCGCAGGGCCAATGGGCAGATCCTTGCTTTCGGCACCACGCGCCGCGCGGCCTCCAACCGCAAAACCACGCAGTTCTACCAGGTCTTTCTCTCCTGGTGGGAAAGCGTGAAACCAGAAGTGCAGCAGTTTTTATAGGCAGGGTGCTTTTAGGAAACGCTCCTTTTGAGCGGACTGACAGTTGCTTTTCTTTGAGCACACAGGCAGTCGTCCTGAGTAGTCCCGACCGCTCTTTGGTCGGGACGTCGTGTCGAAGGGCAACGCCCGTCACCCCTCGATACGGTCACCTCAACAGCGGTGACCTACTCGGGATGACTCGCAA
>JBHHYI010000230.1:0-6484 GCA_046757525.1 bacterium
TCGTCGTCATCATCATCTGGTTCGCCATCTTTATTTCTGTCTTCAAAAACCTCAAAAGACTTCTTGATGTTTTCTTCTATTTGCGACCGGTTGCCTGGCAGGTTGGGATCTATAAAATCTCCATTGGCGTCGACAAACCACTGGTCGAAAATGATGTTCAAGGTGATGTTGGTGGAAAGGGTTTGTTGATTGATTTCAAGGGGGGGATCGAACTTCAAGTTGAGATTGACGGTGAGGTCGCTGGAAAACTCGAAGGAGTCATTGCTGTCATTCAAGAAGCCTTTCACCAGGATGCTCAAATTCTGCAGATCGGGATTTTGGGTAAAAACGTCACCATCCTCGGCATCCAGGTCGTCAATCGCAACCTTGATTTGATCGTAGCTTCCAAAAGGTATCTGCACCGTTTCGATTTCCTGGAGATTGGTTATCGTTACCAGGTCTTCCACAAAAGGTTGATCGAACTTAAAATCTAAGGAAGCGTCAACACTGTTTTCGAATTCAATTTTTTCGATAACCACTTTGGCACTGGTTAAGGTCACCATCGCGGCTTTATTAAGGACAGCCTTTTTGGCAGAAGCAGCGCCGTTGAGGTTGGCCCCTTTGATGCTGATTTTGACCGTGCCAGTATTGGCATCGGAAGAAACTGGATTCTCACTGCAACTCACGAAAAGAATTTGCAGAAAAATCACAACACATAAGCTTAAGTTTCTCATACGTTTCATCTTAAACCTCCTTGTGTCGGTTCATGGTCTAACTAATAATTTCGTTGCGCCCTTGTGTTCACGCAATAAAGATGCCAGAACAAGACTTATTGTAAAACAAGAATTTTTCAAAGTATTTTAATGCCTTAAATTTATTAGTCTTATGACACCGTTCCCGATGCATCTTTATGCCAGTGAGAAGAAAACTACCGCCACGAAATGCCTATCTTGAGAATTGTTTGCGCTCGAATGTGAAAAACATGCACACCTGCAAGTGACACAAAAAAAAGCAGGAACCGAATGGATTCCTGCTTTCCTCAGCGAGTGAGTAGGGAGGTTGATTGAGTTTTCAATTATCATCGTCTTTCTCGCCATCGTCGTTTTCATCTTCAAAGACGTCTATGGAATTCTTGATATTCTCTTCAATCTTGCTTCGATTGCTTTCCATACGTGGATCGAGGGCGGCGCCATTCTTGTCGACAAACCAGCTATCCATATCGATCGTCAAAACAATATTGGTGGCGGGGTTGTTCTGATCCAAAACCAAAGGCGTGGCAAACTCTCGTTCCTGCTCCTCGTCAAGTTCACTGGTGAAGACAAAAGATTCGTTCTGGTCGCCGTTCAAGAATCCCTGGACCATGACGCTAAGATTCTGAAGCTCGGGATTCTGCGTGAACACAGCTCCGTCCTCTGCTTTCAAACCGTCTACCTTGATTTTGCTCTCCTTGTAGCTGCCGAAGGGGACCTGCACGGTTTCGATCTCGTGAAGCTTGGAACCCACCACCAGATCCTGCACAAACGGTTGGCGAAATTTGAAGTCAGCGCTGTCGCCCAAAGTGCTTTCGAACTTGATTTTCTTGATGACCAAACGGGCGCTGGTTATGGTGGTCGTCAGGGCATTAATCTTGCTGACGCTTGCGGCGGAACCCGTGTTAATGCCTTTAACACTAATCTTAACCGACCCTGAAGTTGCCTGGGAAGAGGCGGGATTGTCGCTGCAGCCCAGTTGAGCAATGAGCCAGGAAGCCGTAACTGCGGTAACAAACCATTTCTTGTATGAGTACATCTTATACCTCCATGTTTAGGTTCTAACACTAATCATCCACCGTCGGGTCATCAGCATTGTTAACAAGAACTGTTACAAGCGTTTTGCAACTTCGGTGCCAAACGCTGGCCGCGAATTGCGAATGCCGCTTTTGTCGGAATGCGCACATACTGCTGAAGAAGGCACTTCCTGCTCTTGCCCACGGCAGGTGGTAAAAATATTTCAAGAAACCACCTTTGCTGGACGATTTCTAAACTATGTGCGCAAAATATTCTTACCGATGTGCAGCGTTTGCACATCAGCAGGATTGATCGCCGGATACCTCTGGGAGAGCCATCCCAATTGTCACCAGGGAGCCAGCAATCCGTGACAGGACAGAGTTTGTTTTTGTTGTAATTAAGCCCCCTGCGCCAATTAACCGCCAACGTTGCGCAATGCAAGGTTAATATCGGTACGGATGTTGCTTTAGTTTAGAAGGCAAATCGTTCTTTGGGTATTCAGGGCTGCTGGCTTTTAGATGATTCAGCATCCAGATGGCGATCGTTAAAAACACCTCGGCATGGGGGGAAAGGTGCTGAGGCAAACACGGCAAAGCTGGACATGCACGTATGGTTTCAGAGGTCAAATTCAGACTCGGTGACAAGGTTCCGACTTTCGATGACTTTTCCAGCTTCAGCCGCTCCTTACGTAGAGGGTGCCCGTTACAAGCAGACGGGCACCCAACTTTTCCACGACTTGAAACGAATCAGGGAACCGGCGATGACAAAACAGAAAGAAGCACGCGAGGACGTCTCTTGTATTGGCAGGAAGAAGATTCTGGTCTTGGACGATGAAGAAGTTGTCAGAACCTGCATTACCAAATTGCTTGGCCATTTCGGCTTTGAAGTCGTCGCCGTGAAGGATGGGGCCGAAGCAGTAAGGTCCTACAAAGTCGCCAAAGCGTTAGGGCAGCCTTACCAGGCCGTGATTCTGGACCTGAACATCCCCAAAGGCATGGGGGGCAACTGGACGAACCAGAAACTAAAACAAATTGACCCAAAAGTTGTGACCATCGTATCGAGTGCCAATTACGAGCATCCCGCCATGGCTTGTTTTCGGCAATATGGCTTCGACGGAATCTTGCCCAAACCGTACGGGCTCGAAGAATTGTCCAGGCTGTTAAATGAGGTAATAGCCACCTCGAACGGTAACCAAGCAGAACGAGTTTAAAACCTCAACAGCACAAACATCCGCGCCTGCTCAGATGAAAGGGTAGGTAAAATGAGGATGGACTGGTTCGACTGCGAAGCGGTCACGTGCTGCGGTTTGCCTCTTAAGATGGCATCCAGGTAGCTAAAAACCCAGACGCCGGCGGAGAACAGCAAGAGATTGTTGCGCAACTTGTGCAAGCGGCTAAAAGTGTTGAAGCGGCTTTCGATCCGGGCCGGGTTGGTTTCAGCTAAATAGCGATCTTCTGCGTTCTGCCGCGCCACATGAGCAATGATGGAACCGGCAACGCCCACACCCCACAAGGCCATCAGAATCCGACCTTTGGTCTTATCCCCCTTGTAAAGCTGCCCCCAACCGGGCAAGAACATCGACCGCAAAGTGGCCGCCGGTCGAGAATCCTCAATCAGAACGTAACGAACCTGGGCTTTTGACGGCCCGCCCAAATCTTTTTCTGCCCGAAATTGTTTCTTAACCTGAGTAAAAAATGCAACAATTTTGGGTGAAACGAACAAGCGGTCCAGCTCAAAATCAGGGGTCAGAGACAGCGCATTCTCAAACTGTTGGCGCGCCGCCTCGACTTTGTTCTGTGAAAAGTAAATGATTCCTAAAATCTTGTGTACTTCGGTTAACTGCTTCGGGCTGAATCGATTATAGTTTTCTAAAACGGCCTTGGCCTTGATTTCCGCTTCCTGATAATTCAGTTGCGTGTACGCGTTTTGAATCTCCTGCAAAAGATTGTCTTCACGGCTTTGGCTCAACGCCGAGGTTGCCAAAACAAGAATTAAGAACCCGGGAATTGTAAGTTTACTCGTAGAAATTATCCTCGTAACCATGGATCGATGACCGATGTTCGGAACAGGCATTAGCGCAGCAAGCTCATTTTTTTCACATCCCTCTTTCCACCTTGCTGTAAAATATAGAAATAGACTCCGCTACTCACCGGCAGGTCATTCTCGTCATTACCATCCCACAGAACTTCATATCGGCCTGGATTTAACAGGTCGTCCACCAGGGTTGTAACTCTTTTGCCCAACAAGTTGTAAATGGCCAGGCGGGTTTTGGCTAAGCGAAACTGTGCCGAAACCCGAAAAGTTATTTTGGTTCCCGCGTTGAAAGGATTGGGATAGTTCTGTTCCAGACCAAAATCAGTAGGTACCGGCGGAACCGGATCGGGCACAGAAGTACTCACGACGAATTGTTCCACGGATTTCAGCACGTTCCCATTGCGGTCCCGGCCACCGATGATGTACATCCTGTCGGCCACCGTGGCAGCCACCGCATTTTCCCGGGCCGTATTGAGTGGAAAAAACTCCTGCCAGGCGTTCAAGGCCGGCACAAAAAACTCCACCGAGTCCAACACCTGGTCGCTGGCACTGCGGCCGCCCATGACAAAAATGGTGTCTCCTCGCACCGACGCTGCCAAACTGCCGCGGGCCTGGGGCAGGCTGCTGAGCACGGCGTTGCCCCCGTTTGGATGATACCGCTCAACCGAGCCGGTCGGGCCAAAGGCCGTGAAGCCGCCAATAGAAAAAGCAGAATCGTTCAGGGTCACCGCGACAAAGGAGGCTCGCTTCTTCTCCAACTCCCAATCTCTTGTCCGCCGCCATCGTCCGCTACCCGAATCGAAAAACTCGACATCGTCCAAAATGGCCTCCTTTTCGTCGGAACCGCCCAACGCATACAGGGTGTTGTTCAAGACCACGGCCATGTGCCCCTCGCGATCCTCATCCAAATTGGGAAAATTCTCCCACTTGTCTTTTGAGAAATCAAAAAACTCCACTTTTTTTAGGACTTCTCCTTCGCCGCTGCGGCCACCGAGGACAAATATTTTGCCTTCAAACGCCACGGCTGCGGCGTTAAAGCGATCTTGTCGCAAGGGCGGCAAGGTTTCCCACTTGTCTTTGGCTGGATCGTAACGCTCCACCACATCCAGGACCTTCCCATTGGCATCGCGCCCCCCCATCACATAAATCTTGCCGTCTAAGACCGCAACACTCATTTCGGCCCTGGCGGTTGGCATAGCACGCTTGAATATCCAACCCTCATCGGCAAGGGCCAAAACGCTCTGCAACACGACACAGGTGAGGACTGCCATCGCTGAAAATAATCTTCGGTAGTTCATGCTCAAATCTTCCTTAACCTTTCCAATCTGTGCAAATTTTTCACAATTTTGCTTAGAACCAAAGCTTTCCTCACTTATGAGCAATTACCATTCCAACTATTTTGACAGGAGATTGATCAGGTTAAATTTCAGCTTCGAAGTCTCCCCGGCGGCGATTTCGATTTCCGTACTCCATTGCCCTAACACGGGATGCCGCAGGCTCAATCGGTGCTTGCCAGGCACCAGAATAAATGGGTGTCGTTGCGGTGTGGTATCTAAACTGTCGCCATCGACATACACCACCGCCCAGGGACTGACCGAAAGTTCGAGTCTCCCCACCTTGTCCCACAAAGAGAATTCACGATTCGACTGTTGGTCGGCCTGAACGGTCACAACGGTTTCGTAGGGCGGAAACTCCGGATTCATCAGCACAAGATTATGGTCGCCCACGGTCAGTTCAAGAGCTGCCTTCAGAGGCGTTGCTCCCATCGAGTCCCCGTCGACGAAAACAAATGCCCAGGGCGTACAGGTGATTCTAACAAAGCCTCTTGCGGCCGGAGGTGTGTTTTCAATGGCTAACAAAGAATCATTGACTTCTTCAGGGACACCAATTATTTTCGCATCCGGCAGGGTTTTGATTTTTCCCCGTTGGCTTGTTTCCTTGAGCTTAGGATAGGTCTGGACAATTCTGGTCGATTCCATTTTCGTACGCCCGACCTCTGCAGGTTCGAGGATTTCAGATTGCTTCGAAACGGTTGGCTGAACAGCCAAATCCTTGTCTGGCAGTTTCACGGTCTCCTGCGGTTCTCCGAGAGCCTCTCCCGTATTGTGGCTTTGCCGGTCGGAGCTCCTGAACCACTGGAAGTAGGCCAAAGCAAGCACAAACACCGCCAGGAGAGCAATCCAACTGGATCTCCTGAAATAACTCTTACCGGCGACCGCCGTGGTCTCAGAAACCGGCGGCATCTTGTGCAGAGTAAAAGATGCCGGATTCTTGAGATAAGCGGCCAGTTCCTCGGAACTGACCGTGTTGCCCGGCTTGCTGCAAAACGCTTCAAGGTCTGCAATCAAAGTGTCACAATCTTGATAACGCACCGCCGGATCTTTCATCAGCATCTTTTCGCAAATGGCGATCAGCTCCACGGGAATGTCCGTCCGTTGATTCAAAAGTACAATAGGATCGTCGTTCAGTATGGCCTGCAAATAATCGCCAGGTTTTTCCCCGGTAAAGGCAGGCGCGCCCATGAGCATTTCATAGAGGGTAACTCCCAGCGAAAAGATGTCAGAGTTTCTCTGGATTTCATTACCCAGAACCAATTCGGGTGCCAGATAGGACAAAGTGCCACTCACGGCAACTGTTTCTTCGTCCTTGGACACTAACTGCACCGAAGCCATTCCGAAATCCGTAAGTTTGACCTGCCCCTCATT
>JBHHYI010000231.1:0-6420 GCA_046757525.1 bacterium
TTCAGAACATTCTCCTGAACCGCCCTTAAGGAAGAATTTCATCCTCTATGCCAATCAAGAAGTCCAATTTGATGTTGACCTAAAAAAGGGAATTCATTATTTTGCTGTGGAAAAGTACATCGCGAAAAAAATTCGTGAGATTGCGCAGCAGCGGGGTGTTTCTGCGGAGACTTTGGTAAATCTCTGGTTAAAATCAAAACTCTCTGAAGCCATGTAGGCCTACAACCCACCTTATTACCTCAACCTCCGCAAATACACTACCATGTCTTCAACCTCTTCCTCGCCCAGTGAGAATCTTTCATGGGCATTCCCGGAATGAGTTGGTGGGGGGCCTCAATAATAAGATCAAACGTGTTTACAATTCTCTAATCTTATTCTGAAAATCTTGTCTACTGCGCACCCGCAATAAATCCGAAATCCAGAACGGACTATAGTAGATGAAAAAAATAACAGGAGTGATGAAGGCAAGACTCAGGACATACCAGGGCCAGGGACCCAGATAATCAAGTAAGGATGGATTTTTCGGTTTACGACAAATATAAAGGAAATTGGTGTTTAGAAGTAAATTGACCGGAATAATGACTAAAGTGTACGATAGCGTTGTTACGAATGTTCGCCAAATGGATTTGAGGGTTGGACGGTACTCGAAAACGACGGTGGCATAGATCGCGCTGATAATGATGAGGCCGTGCACGATGAAGTAAATGAGAAAATCAATGGTTGAGTATCCATCGATGAGGTCGGGAGTCAGGACCGCTTGCACGGTCCCACCCAAAGCCCAGAAGTAAGCGAGCTCGTAGAGAAAGTAATTGCGGTTAATCAACATAATGCAGATTAAGAAGCCGCCGATATCACATAAATGCAAGGGTAAGATGGTTAGCCAGGTGCGGCCTGAGAGGATCCGGTAAATCGGCTCACATACCTTCGTCAACATTAAGATAACGGCTAAGCTGATCGCTACTATTTGTGTGACCTGCTCAGAATGGGCTTTTTTAACGAAGTAGGGAATCCCAATCGTTAAAGACAGAATGATTGAGATGACCAGCAAGTGTTGCTCACCGAACAGGTCAAACGAAGGTGATTGGGATGTTGGCATGATGCCGTCCCCACGTCATAAGTGTTACCTTGACAAAAATGTATCTTATTGTCCCGAATGATTCATAAACTTTCGCAAATAAGGGCTCAAAAATGTTATTGCAATGAAGCTCATTTCAAGAACTGAGTTCTTGTACGAAAATCGGAAGCAATTTAGATTAGCAAAGGAATGATTTTATTAGCAATGAAGAGACAGCAATTCAAAAAAGCTCAGTTTTTGAGTGAGCTTGGAAATTTCTACCGCAACTCCCGCAAATAGGCCACGATGTCTTCCACGTCTTCGTCCTCGAGGTGAAAGTCTTTCATGCTGGTGCCAGGCACGATTTTGTCCGGCGCTTTGATCAGGTGGAACATGTACGATTCCAGCAATTTGCTGCCCACGTGTGACAGCTCCGGGCCCACGTTCTGGCCCTCTTCGTCGATTTTGTGGCAGCCAAAGCAGCCGTATTCAAACACCAGCCCTTTCCCGGATGCCACCATCTCGGTGTCGGCTTCGCTCCAGTCGAATTCGGGTTCGGGGAATTTGCTGTCGGTTCGGTGGGTCGTGAGGAAGGCGGCGAGATCGTTGGCTTCTTCGAAGCTGAGTTTGAAATCGGGCATGCGGATCACCGGACGCTTGTTTTTGTCCGACCAGCGAATGCGAAAGGGATTCTGCAGATACTCCACCAGCCAGCTTTGGCGGTATTTATTGCCGGCGAATTCCAGTCCCGGGGGTATGTTGAGGCCCCCGGCCACAGCATCGTGACACTTGCCGCATTTCAGTCCGGTGAACAGCAGTTCGCCGTGCAAGGGGTCGGCTTCCGGTAACTCATTTAAGTCTCCAGCAGTCGATTCTTCTGTCGCCGTGACCATGGCTTCCTTGGCTTGCTGCCCCTCGTAGGCCCCCCAGGCGGTCAGGAAAACGAGTGCAACAACCACGCTGCTGCCAACGCTTGTGGCCAACGGACGTCTGGCGAGGCGCCGTTCCGGGTTGCGGTCGAAAAAGGGTAAAAGAATGAGCAGGGTGAAGAAAGCGCCCGGTAAAATCACCGCGCCAATTATTTCCAGCTTGCCCTGGAATATTTTTAGCAATTGGAACAGGCTGTAAAAATACCAGTCGGGTCTCGGCACGTAACTGGTGTCGTTGGGATCGGCCTTGACTTCCAGAGCGGCGCCAAACTTAACGGCCAGAATTAGGAGCAAGCCGACGACCAAGAAGACCACAAGGCTGTCCCTGAAGAGTTGCAAGGGGTAGAAGCGGTTGGGGAATTCCACCGAATCGCCCTCTTTGAGTCCCGGCGGCGTGGGACCGTGCAGCCGAATGTAAAACAAGTGGGCGCCGACGATGAGCACCAGCACCAAAGGCAGCACGACCACGTGTAACGTGAAGAAGCGCGACAGGGTAATGGTGCTCATGTCCGCGCCCCCCTGCAAGATTTTCACCAAATGACTGCCAATAAATGGCACGAGACCGCCGACATTGAGGCCGACTTTGGTGGCAAAATAGGCTTTCATGTCCCAGGGCAGGAGGTAGCCGGTAAAGGCAAAGCCCAGGACCACCAGGAGCAGCACCACGCCAAAAACCCAGGTCCAATGGCGAGGCCGTTTGTAAGCGCCGTAGAAAAACGTGCGCATCATGTGCAGAAAGACGAGCACCACCATGCCGCTGGCCGCAAAATAGTGCAGACCGCGAATGACGCTGCCAAACAACACCCGCTGTTCGATATATTGCACGCTGTCGTAGGCGGCCTGGGCATTTGGGGAGTAGTACAGGGCCAGGAGTATGCCGGTTACCACCTGCACCACGATCAGCGCCAGCAGGGCCGAACCCAGCGTGTGCGGCCAGCCTATGCCTCTGGGCATGCGTTCTTGCAGCAGACCCTGGACGAGACTCAGGAGACCGCCAGATTTTTCAGTGTGCTCAGGCATCAGCTCGTTCCGGTTTTATGTGGGAAGTCGCACGAGAATCTGGCCATTTTCCAGTTTGACCGCTAACTTTTGCAGCGGCGCGGGCGGCGGCCCGGCGACCACCTCGCCGTCGATGTCGTACATGCCGCCGTGGCAGGGACAGAGGAAGAGGTTCACATTGGAATGCCAGGCGACATTGCACCCCATGTGGGTGCAGACGGCCGAGTAGACCGCCATATCGTCAGCGGTAGGACCTGTGTTGACCCATACAAATCTCTTTTTTTCTCTTATCGTGTAGCCGGATTCTGTGGTGTAGGAAAAAATGGCCTTGCGCGGCTGGCCGGGTTTGAATTTCGCCACCGGGCCGATGGGCACCCACCTTTCAGCATCTTTTCGGAATACGGGCGTCAACAGATAGCCCAGCCCAGGAATCGCTAAGACGAAAGCAACGAGTGCGTTGAGCAGGCCGATAGCAATTTTCAAAAAGGTGCGCCGGGGCACCTCGTCATCGGGTAGTTTAAGGTTTAAGGACATGGACTGGGCTGTTCCTTGTCAAGCTTTTGGCGCCTATTTTAAAGTCAACAGATAATCTGCCATTTTTTCCAGTTGTTCTTTGGGAAGGCGATCAAACTTTGGCATGATGGAGTCGGCGTTAAACTGTTGTGGATTCTGGAAGTGTTTGATCAGCCAGCTTTTGTCGTTGTGTTTTTTGGCCACGTGTGTCAAGTTTGGCCCAACGTCTTTGCCCATGTCGGCGATGGTGTGGCACTTCAGGCAGGGTTTCTGGTAGACCAAATAGGCCCCTTGAAAAACGTTTTCCGGCATGGCGTCGATTTGTGCTTTTTCTTCTGGTTTGCTGTTGAAGAGGTAGTCCGCCAAGGCCGCAATCTCTGCTCTGAACACCCGGCGCTGCTTGCGCTTGGACTGCTCCTGGCGCAAGACGATCGCTGAGTTGGATTTGACGTGTTCGGCGAACCAGTCGTCGTCTCGTTTGGAAGTGACCGGGGTGAATTTCCCGTCTGTTGTATCTGTAAGCGTGTGGCACTCCACGCACTTTTTGAGAGTAAACAATTCTTTGCCCGCGATTTGCGGGACCCGCAGGTTGCTATTGGACACGGCTTTTTTCTTGGCGTCCTGCCCTGCGGCTAACAGCAACAAACACAATACTCCTATTGAAGCAAGGGCGAGCTTTTCTTGCATAAACTGAGTCTCCTAAATAATCACTCGTTGGATGAGAATTAATTGTTTTCAGCACCGGCGTTGATCCAGTTCTTAACGGCTTCGATCAGATCGCTGTCCAGCGGTGTCCGGCCCAAGGGCATGCGGTTGCCGGTGCGCGGGTCGCCGAGTATCTTTAGATAAAGCACACTGTTTTCAGCGTCGTTTGGTTCCACACGGTTTAGAGGAGCAAAACCGGTAGAAAGCACATTTACCAGGTTCTCGTAGGCTACCCCGCTTTGGAGGGACATGGGCGCACCGCCCCCCGGATGGCAGCCTGCGTTGACGCATTTGGGCGTAAAGATATTCGCTTTAATGCTGGAAAATGTTGGCGCCAATCCCAGTTGTGGCGCCACGCCCTGCCTGTGTTCACAGGCAACCAGAGAGAAAATGACAGCCAACAACCACAGGTTACTCCAGGCTACCGCCCTTGGTCTCCACTGCATCTCTTATCTCCCATTATGACTTTAACAAGAAGGCAACCGCTTTCATTTCACGGGTTCGTGTCCAGCAGCACTTAACGTGGTGGAGCTGCTTCCCCAGAGGACTGCTTTTCTACCACGGAAAGAGACGGAATGCTTACGGTTGAGCTGCCGGACCATAGTCGACTCTGTCGTTTTGCATTAAAACGGCAGTCGCAACATTCGGTAGATGTTAAAGCCCAACCGAAAATCGCCGTTGAGAAAATCCATGTTGCCCCCGCTCATGTATTGGTTGGTGGTCAGGCCAAGCGAATTGGTGATGTAGACGTGAAAAACGTGGCCGCCGATTTTGCGTTCCAGGCCAATGGTAAAGCTGTCGTTGACGACCCTGTCGCCGTCGGCTTCAATTCTCGGACCGCCGACAGTAGCAGCATCATCGTCGCCAGACAAAATTGGTACCCCTTCAACAAAGAGCGAAAAGCCTTCAAACAACATGAGCTTGCCGCCAAAGCCAAGGGTAAAAATAGGGTTTTCATCGGAGACGGCGACATTGCCGTTGAGCAGAATTCCAGGAACGAGGAGCACCGAAATCCTTTGCCCGAATTGCTTAGAAAGGGGGACCTGAGCAAACCAGTGAAAGCGCTCGCCATCGCTTCGGCTCAGGATTTTGGTGAGCCCGCTCAGTTCTTTGCGGGTCTCCCAGTCGAAGCCAGCTTTGACTGCCGCTGAAATAGGCATGGACCCATCCGACTTCTGCCGCAGAAAGCGCCATTTTCCGGCAAATTCGAAGGTGGCGTTTTCGCTGGTGCGGGCCACGTACAGCATCCCCTGGTCGGTGACAGCGAATGACAGTTGGGTGAGCATGCGCGCGCCTTCGTCCAGGCCAAACAGATTTGCAAAACCGCCGTCCACCACCTCACCACGCCACCGGTGCGCAATGCGATAGGAGAAGAAACCCTTCTCGATGGTCTCCGTGGTTGGCAGGGTGGACAGGGTCATGCCCGGGAAGGCTTGCAGGTACTCGCGTTGCGGCGCTTGCACGTGCAGACCAGGCGGCAGAGACACGATCCAGTTTTCGATGGTGGCAATCTCTTGCGCATTCAGGGGTCTGCCCTTTTTGGGCATACGGTTTCCCTCGATGCTCGAGTCGCCTTTGAGTTTCATGATCAAATAGCTGTTGAGCGGGTCCCCTGGCTTGACCCGCATGACCCCCCGCTTTTCCCGACTGGGTTCGTTGACCAGAGCAGCAAGGGCAAAATCTTCTGACAGGTCCAGACCTTTGGGCGCGTTGCTGCCTGCGTGGCAACCCCTGAACGCACAACTGTTGTCGAAAATATCGAGCACTGCATCGGGAATGGTTTCTTGTGAATACCCCAGGACGGGAAACAGAGTCCAAAGTAGTAGAGAAAATAAAAAACAGAATAGCTTGAGCCGTCTTTTGAGCTTTCTGGGATTAACCGACTTGTGCAGCATCATGCCATCCCTCCCAATTTAGTTAGTTTCTACGTGCTTTCCAAGTTGCCAAAATGATGGGTGCTAAGCGATGAAAGTTAGAGGCACGTATCTCAAGAATTTGAAATCGAACAAGGAAAAGAGGAATCGAAAAACAGAAACTTTGCCAGAGATTGTTTAAGTGACTGTAACAAATTTGACAAAATTTAATACAAATTAACTTAAAGTCAAGCACTAAATTGTGCTTGCATGTTTTTGCGAGTTTTTTTATATTACTAAAATTTTTCTCATTACATTTAATTATTCATATCTATTTTTACCGCTTTTTTGCTGTAGCTTTCATAAC
>JBHHYI010000232.1:0-6279 GCA_046757525.1 bacterium
GAATTGCGTGGGAAATTGTAGGACAATTATGCGGCAAGCCAGTCTATGGCACCATTTCTGGCCAGAAAGCTGGGACAATTTTCCAGCAGATAACCAAAGACTTCTTAGAAAAAGCCTTCGAGTTATTACAGCATATAAGACCCGGAAAGTGGATCTATTCGATCAACACTCCAATTTCGAATTTTGACCAATACAAAGACTTAGCCGAAATAGAAAAAGCAATCAAAGGAAACCGCGAATTGGCAACGACATTGGGTTCAGATTATATCGTCAGTCCGGATATTGTAATTGGAAGAAAACCCGAGCCAGAAAAAGAAATAAACAAAAGTCAAAAGTTGGTGAATAAGAAGGACTTGGTTGCTAAATTGACACCTCTACGTGAAGAAAACATAGATTCTCCCAAGACGATTCTGCATGCAAGCATTTCGTGCAAGTGGACTTTGCGCAGTGACAGGGCGCAAAATTCTCGCACCGAGGCGTTGAATCTGATTAGAAACCGCAAAGGAAATCTCCCACATATTGTTGCAGTGACCGCTGAACCTACCACAACAAGAATTGCCAGTTTAGCTTTAGGAACAGGTGACATTGACTGTGTCTACCATTTTGCTCTTAATGAGTTACGAACCGCCATCTCGACAATCGGTGATGAAAGTCAAATGGAAATGCTCAATATGCTGATTGATGGCAGGAGACTGTGTGACATCAGTGATTTACCATTTGACTTAGCTGTTTAGACTTTACAGAAAATCAACGCTCTAACTACGGCCGAGTATGGCCACATAACGACTTGAGAGTTAGCAGCGGACGCGGTGTAAAGGTGTGGGGAGTGGGCGTCCGTCTGCAGCGATGGGTTGAGCCGACGAAGGGTAAGTACTTAGTGGCAGGTTTTGTGCTCTCTTGAAACCTCTTTGAAATAGTAACTTAGGTGCCCTGTTGTTCTTCGGAGCTCACGCGCATGTTAGGCGTTGCATCCAATTTAAGGCGACAGCGAAACGATGACAGAGAAGCAGAAGTTCTACTTGTCCTTACTGGGAGTGGTCCTCAGCATTGCGGGCTTCTACAGCAGTAATGCCTCATCCTTCCTATTCGTTCAGAAAATTATGGCGCCATCGTATGTTGCTGCCAAGATGGCCATCGAGCACATCCAGAAGCAGGGCTCAATACAGGCTGGCCAGCCGGAGTTCGCAGCCCTAGCTCGGATTGTTGAGGAAAGAATCGCAGAGCAAAACAAGCAAGTGCCTCGTTCCGCGATCGTGCTCGAGCGACTGGAAGCCACGGGAGGAGGTATCAGCTTCGGTGCAGCAGCTTCAAAGCCTATCGTGGGCCTTAAAATGGTGTTGCGGGGTCAGCAACAGCCACTCCAGGGGGATCTATTGGAACTACAGATGCAGTTGAAGACAGCTGGAAGAGTCGCAGCCTGTGGTGGGCATCCTGGTTGTTCTGGATCGGCATCATCCAGACTATCTGGCCTTTGATAATTGGGACTAAGACAAAGAAGGGTCAGGGCGCAGGTGAGGGAGACGCTGCCTAACTTCTCAGTCCAGTAGACGGCTGCGTCGCAGGTGTGATTTTCAAAGTGAGTGAAAAGGCTGAATGCTCATTTTCGTATGTGAAGTGAGTGACAGCGCAGCCGCTACTGACATCGTTGTTAGCTGTGAGAGAGATGACGAAACAATTTGTTGAAATCCATTGATTTTAAGATTCATTTTTCTATATTCTCATTAGTAGGAAGCAGTTAAAATAAGGTCTGAGTAAAATCATGGAACTCCAAAGAGTGTGGCAAATATTCGACAGCTTACCCACTCATGCAAAGCAGGAAGTAATCGACTTCATGGAATTTTTGCAAAAGTGTTACAAGAGGTCCGAAACACCAAAGCCGCCTAAAAAGTCAAAAATAATTGAAGAGGCTTTTGTCGGTATGTGGACAAACCACGATGACCTCAAAGATAGTACCCGCTGGACTCGCGAGTTACGAAGAGATGAATGGAATAATTAGGAATGTCTGATATCGTAATCGTTGATACTGATATTCTGATTGATGTTGGACGAAGTAACAATACTGCAGTAACACGACTCGAAAAGGAAGAACAACGGGTAAACCTCGGAATAAGCATCATTACTAAAATGGAGCTAATAGTAGGATGTCGCAACAAAAAAGAATTTAAAGCTTTGGATAAATTCTTGCAACGATTTGAAATCTTACATACCGACAAAAGAATTGCTGAAAAAGCTGTGGAACTCCTCCAAACTTACCGCCTAAGTCATGGTCTCCTAATCGCAGACAGTCTAATTGCAGCCACAGCACTTATAAATAAGTCTCCCCTACTAAGCAAAAATCAAAAAGATTATAGATTCATAAAGGAATTGAATTTACTTTCGTATCCGTGAAACAACTAATTTTTTTCAGCTAAAACGACTTGAGAGTTAGCAACGCACGCGGTGTAAAGGTGTGGGGAGTGGGCGTCCGTCTGCAGCGTCAGAACGCCCGGGAGCCTCTGTACTCCACACTCAAAAACAGAGAGCGCGAAAGGTGGCAGCCGGTTGGCAAAACAGGTTTGAGGCTTTGCCGGTCAGTTGCTTTGTTGCCTTAGGTGGGACTTTCTCAAATCAGTCGGGCACCCATCAAGGGCCGGGCCTCTGACTGGCCTGACCGATATTGTCGTTATATGCTGACTGTTGCAGTCAAATAAAGACAAAGTATACAACTTTCTTCCTCTGCATTTGAGTGCTGCCCTTATTGCCGGAGCAGTAACTTTATTTTAGGAGCTTGCATGACCCGATTTCTGACTTTGGCGGTTTTGTTGTTGCTTCAAAGTCCTAATTTTTGCCAACCCATTCCAAACTACTACACGCGCACCAACTTTCTGATGGCACCCCCCGCTGCTTTTGCGGACGGGCTGCTGGGGTTTGCCAACCCGGCCAATATCGCCTTGCTGGCCAAACCGGAGGCCCGATTCTACTGGTCAACCGACGGTTCCGATGCGTTCTCGCTGGAAGACTGGGGCGTGTTCACCGGCATCAAGCATGTCGGCTTTGCGGTGCAGCGGCAAGAATTTCAAGGCGTGGGGGTGACGGATTTCCGCATCACTTTAGGACACGGCACCCGTTCCTTCGCCGTGGGACTGGCTTACGGCTGGTCTGCCGGCAAGTTCGATGCGCTGGGACGGGAGAAGCTATTTTCCGGCGGTACGGTTCTGCGCCCACTGCGCTATGTGTCGTTTGGACTGACCGGAAGCTTTTCTCTGGAAAGCAGCAACTGGGAAAGTGTGGGGGAGGTCGGCCTCCGTCCCCTGGGAACGTCCGGGCTGACCCTGTTTGCCGACGCGGTGATTCGCAAGGACGTGCAGCTTTCAGATGCAGACTGGAGTGCCGGGGCAACGGTGCAGGTGGTGCCCGGCATCGACCTCGTGGGTCGCTATTTCAAATCGGATGCCTTCACCGTGGGGCTGCGGCTCAACTTTGGCCGCACTGGCCTGAGCACCCAGGGACATTTCGATTCCGACGCCAATCACGCCATGAACACGCAGATGGTGCGCGCGGGCGGCGCCAAGGCCAGCGTGTTTCCCACCCTGCTGCACCGGGCCAAACGCTACCTCCCGCTGACCATGAAAGGGCGCGTGGACTATTTGAAATACCAGTGGCTGGATGCCGGCACCCATCCGTTTCTGGAGATTCTGCAGAACATTCAAGCCGCCAAAGACGATCCGCGGGTGGCGGCCTTAGCGCTCAATCTTTCCGAGATGAATGTTTTGCCGGAACACGCGTGGGAAATTCGCCAGGCGTTAAAAGAAGTGCAGCGAGCCGGGAAAAAGGTGGTGGTCTACGTGGATCGCCCCTCCATGACCCCTTACCATCTCGCCAGCATCGCCGACCGGATCATCCTGGATCCGGAAGGCTTCGTGTTGCTGCAAGGCTACGCCCTGGGCCGCACCTACCTGAAAGGCACCTTAGAAAAGTTGGGTCTGGGTTTCGACGAATGGCGTTTCTTCAAGTACAAGTCGGCCAACGAATTCCTCAGTCGCGATTCCATGTCCGAGGCTGACCGGGAGCAGTTGCAGGATTTCGTCGACGACCTGTACGAATTGGTGCGACAGGAGGTTAGCACCGCACGCCATTTTGCGCCGGAAAAGTTCGACGAGATCGTCGACGACAAGGTTTACATTCTGCCGCATGAGGCTGTCAGAATTGGTCTGGTGGACACGCTGGCCCGCTGGTCGTCCATCGGTGACATTGTTGCTCAGCTCAGCCATCGTCCTTTGCAGCCCCTTGCTGCCGGACAGTTGCAGGCGAATGCGCTGCCGTTTCAGAGCTGGGGCACGCTGCCGAAGATCGCTGTGGTTTACGGTCTGGGGGTTTGCGCTTTGGATGAGGGCATCAAAGCGCGCTGGCTGGAACCCGTTTTGCTGTCGCTGGCGCGCAACCCATCGGTCAAAGCCATCGTCTTTCGAGTAGACTCGCCGGGCGGCGATGGCCTGGCCAGCGATCTGGTTGCTGAGGCGCTCAGAGAATGCAGCAAAGCCAAGCCAGTCATCGTCACGCAAGGCCAGGTAGCGGCTTCCGGCGGCTACTGGATTTCCATGTACGCCGATTCCATTTTTGCCGGCCCTAACTCGATCACCGGTTCCATCGGCGTGATTTCAGGCTGGCTGTACGACAAAGGGTTCACGCGAAAGTTAGGCATGAGTTCAGACCTGGTCAAACGCGGCGCTCACGCCGATCTGGGTCGCGGCGTCACTCTGCCCTATCTCGGTCTCACCATTCCGGCACGCAATCTCACCCCAGAAGAACGCGCGCAAGCGGAGGTCATCATCAAGGAGTTTTACGACGGGTTCGTCAGCAAGGTAGCCCAGGGCCGCAAGATGTCTGTGGAGCGTGTGCGGCAAATCGCCGAAGGTCGCATCTATTCCGGCGTCGACGGCAAAGAGGTCGCTTTGGTAGATCGTATCGGCGGGCTGGCGGCGGCCATCGATCTGGCCAAAAAGATGGCTGGCTTAAGAAGGGAGGCCGAGGTGCAAATCGTGCAAATACCGCGCAGCAAAGGGCTCATCAATTTGAAGGAAAAGCTCTTGCCCGTTGGTATCTCGGTAGGCGAACAGCCGGTGCTGCAATTCATCAAGATGATGAGCGCCAAACCAGGCCAGCCCCTGCCTCTACTACTGCCAGGCACTTATCCGGCGCTGGAATAGAGGCGAGGAGAAGCTGCCCGGTGATGCCAAAGGGAACCCAGGCAGTCAAATTTGTTCAATCTTAATACTAATTTAACGGAGGAAGCATGGAACAACAGACCTACGCAAATCACCGAAGAATCGTCCCCATGTACCACTACGTCTTGACGCTGCTTATTTTTGCCACACTCATCGGTTCGGTGGTCAATTTGGTCCAGTGCCTCAAGAACGGAACCGGGCTTTACAGCGCGTCGTTAATCGTGGTCATGAACGTGAGCTTTGCCATCCTGTTCTACTACGCCCGCATTTTCGCCCTCAAGGCGCAGGACCGGGCCATTCGCGCCGAAGAGAACTTACGCCACTACGCCCTGACCGGAAAACTGCTGGACCCCAGACTTGACATCCGCCAAATCATCGGTCTGCGCTTCGCCTCGGACGGCGAATTTCTGGAACTGGAAAAACGGGCGGTGGCAGAAAACATGAAGGAAACCGAGATCAAGAAAGCCGTCAAGCACTGGAGGGGAGACACCTACCGGGTTTAGTTCGCAAGACAAGGCAGGGTCAGGTGCCTGACCAATGCGGGCCCCCAGAAGGAAGCTGTTGTTTTCACGGATTCTTGTTTCTGTTTATCCGACAAGTTCATTGGCTTATTTGACTCCATTCAATGAAACGCTCCTCTTGAGCGGAACGACGGTTGCTCTTCTTTAAGCGCAAAGGGAGTCGTCCTGAGTAGTCCCGACCGGTTTTTGCTCGGGACGTATCGAAGCCCGTCACCCCTTCGTCGGGCTCAGGACGATGCCCTCGATACGGTCACTTGAGAAGCAGTGACCTACTCGGGATGACTCGCACCGTGCTTCCAAGAAACGCTTCGGTCGTCCAGAGCGAAAATCAGAGGGATGTCTGGTCGGCAGCATCTTTGGCTTGGGTTTTCAGGACGCCTCCTAAAATCCCCCTAATTTTTTCGCTGGACGCTTCAAAAACCGTCCCCCTTTCAAAAAGGGGGACAAGTGCTCTTAGGAAACGCTCCTTGCTGTCCTCGTCCTTTATTACAGCCTCCAATGTCATTCAGGAGGAATCTTGTTGGCTGGCTGCACAGTGCTGACTTGTAACAAGA
>JBHHYI010000233.1:0-6244 GCA_046757525.1 bacterium
TTAATTAGGAGTGCAACAATCAGCCTGGCGTCTATGATTGTGACGGTCCAAAGAATCAGAGATTTTAAGACAGATCATCACACCCCTTAAATCAGCCAATGAATGCCCAAATTAGAAATTGGTTGTCAGATTCTTTGAGCGCATTTGGGTATTCAGTTCACTTGACTCATCACAAAAAGGCGGACAGGGACGTGTCCGTTCTGCTAACAAACCATCAGTCATATCTTTTCCATAAGTATCCACCCCTACCACGACCATTTTGCGATCGTTCGCCTCGTCCAGGCCATAATAGATTCTCACGCCAACACACCCCTCTTGTTTGAGAATGCTGAGCAAAGCTTCGCGTCCCATGAAAGCTCCGATGCTCTGGTCCACTGGATTTTCGCTTTGGAAATTGCGCGTCAGCACGCTGGCGTCATCCAGTGTGATGGAATGATCTTCCTTGCCCGTGAATTGTACGACCTTTTCTACCGTATTGTTGAATTTCCCTGATGTTGTCAGTGCTAATACTGCGGTACTCAAAACCAGAATGCTTAATACTAAGATTACTTTTTTCGTCGATAACATTAGACACCTCCGAAAATTCAGATTAACGGTTTTTATTTTCTGACAACACTTACTGTCGATTCCGTGAACGTTTCAGGAGGCGCTTTATTGTGCAAGAAAAAGCCTTTTTGCACAACATCTGTCAAGTCACTCAAATCCATTTGAAAGTCCCGAACTTTATGGCAACGACCCTGGCAACTTCGCCATGAGACGACTGTTAAGTCATGCAATCAACCGTCAAGTAAAATCAACTACAAAACCAAAGCTAACATCGAAACTGCTGAACCGCAGAAAAGGAGCTTTTAGCTCCAACCTACTCAGATTTATTTTGAAAGTTTGGAACGGATAGAAAAAAGTGCTGCGGGACCAAGTATTCCATTACCACCTCGTAGATAAGTTCAATGTCAAAATCCTTTTTGTCCCTTTGAACGCTCGACAGAAGAAGTAGCCCAAGAAAGTCAGGACCTTGCGAAATGAGGAAACAATTTATAAAGAACCTGGCTGAGGTAAATATTTACAAGCAATTATAAGCAAAAAACTATTAAATGTCAAGTTAATTAAGGTAAGCGCGCGAAAAATCGCCAATTTTTTGCAATTAACCGTTGAATTTTGCTGTGCAGACAGGTGTAACCAGCTTCGAATTGTATTCTTCCAGCCTGAACTGTCGCCGTACTTTCGGTAAAGTCAGGGCAATCGGTAACCAAAGGCTCTAACCCGCTCTGTTGCGCACCACTCCAGGCTGGCAGCACAACCAAAACCAGGGCTGCCCAAATAATAATCCAACGATTCATTTCTTAATTACAAGGCGATTGTAAAAAGGACTTTGCTTTCTAATTGATGCCAGGATAATGCTTGTCATTGCCAGCGCCCCCTGCGCAAGCTCAGGGCAGGCTCTGGCAGCGAAGCAATCTCCTGATATTTTAGCCTTGAGATTGTTTGGTCGCCCGCAACCACATTAGGCGACACGGATTATGTTGCTGCCCGCGCAGGTCCATGACTGCTCCACGCCGAACGTGATATCCTCCACGATCCATCCGCCTGTCGTTTCAGGATATCCAGCCAACTGCCTATAGTCGCCGTCCGACGGCCGCCAGCTTGTGGAATAACAGCGGTCCGGTAATCACCGCGGGCATACGCCCAACTGCCTGCAATGACCACTTCCACGACCTCGACCTTGGCATCGATCCTGATACCGTCCAGTTCATTCTCAAGAGATGACCGAATCGCCTCCCAGCCTACAAGCGGAGGAGCATTGGGAGGAAACTGAATCGCGTCGTGGGTGTAGAAGCGCGCCAAAGCCGAGACATCTCTCGCGTTGAGAGCCGCCACATTCGCCACATACAATTGTTCGATCGCTGTCTTTTCATCAACCATGATTGTACCCCATGCTGCCTGACAGTCTTGTTACTGACTTGTTCAACTTACATTATTCACAAATAGTCCGTAGGTTGGACAACACGAAACCCTTACTCAAAACAGAAGCTGCCACAGCCAGGCCACCACGAAACAGAGGGCCAATCCCATAAAGACGGGCAGCAGGGCAGAAACCAGAGTCCATTTTTTGCTTCCGGTCTCCTTGTAAATCGTGTAGAGCGTGGTGGAACACGGATTGTGCACCAGACTGAACAGCATCAAATTAATGGCCGTAAGCAATGTCCAACCGCCCGCTTTGAAAACGTCCAGATAGGAGCCCAAATCATTTAGTTCGAACATGACCCCGGTACCCTCGCCATAACCAGCTAATTTGGCGCTGAGTACCGTAAGCATGAGAATGGTAGGGATGATGATTTCATTAGCCGGAATGGCGATGATGTAAGCCAACAGGATGACTCCGTTAAGCCCGACAAACAGACCAAATGGATTCAGCAGACGGATGACATGCTCCGCCACGCTGGAACCGGCTATCTCAATATTGGCCGAAAGCCAAATTACAGCACCAGCGGGGGCTGCCCAGATGACGGCCCGCCAGAGGACGATGATCGTACGGTCGATTAACGATGTGTACAGCGTCCTCAAAATTTGCGGTGGCCGATAAGGCGGCAGCTCGAGACTAAAGGCCGAGGCCTCCCCTTTAAGCACCGTGCGCGATAAAAACCAGGAAGTTACGAAGGTAAGTATGACCCCCAACAGGGCGACGCCTACAACAGCGGCCGCAGAAATTAAACCTGCGAAAGCGGCCGGAGCCATTGCGCCAATAAACAGCGTCGCAATGAGAATCTGAGTCGGCCAGCGACCGTTACACAGAGCAAAGTTGTTGGTAATGATGGCAATGAGCCGCTCCCGCGGACTATCGATGACGCGAGTTGCAATGACGCCGGCGGCATTACAGCCATAGCCCATGGCCATGGTGAGAGCTTGCTTGCCGTGCGCTCCAGCCTTTTTGAAGAGATTGTCGAGGTTAAAGGCCACCCGCGGCAGATAACCAAAATCCTCTAACAAGGTAAACAGCGGAAAGAAGATCGCCATGGGCGGCAACATCACACTGATGACCCAGGCCATGGACAAATAGATCCCGTCTATCAATAAACCAGCAAGCCACCAGGGCGTGCCAATATTGGCCGCAAAACTTTTCAGCGCCGGATGAAAGGTGTCTATTAAAAGGGTTGCCAGCATGCTGGAAGGGACGTTCGCGCCCGATATGGTGATCCAGAAGACAACAGTCAGTATCAAAAGCATGATCGGAAAACCGGTCCAACGACTGGTCAGGAGCTGGTCCAGGGTGCGGTCCCAATTGAATCGAGGCTTTTCGCCCACCCGCGTGACAACGTGGTCAGCGATTCGAGAAGCATCCCGGTAAATGGATCCAATCAATGAATCGTGGAATTCTTCCCCTAATTCCCAACGTAGCGAATTGGCTGTTTCTAAAATGGCATCACTGGCGTTGTTCTTGTGGTTCACTTTTTTCCCTTCGTTATTAAGTAGAAATCAAACTGCCGCTACCCACTTTCTCTAATTTTTTTCCGTTTCTCCGCAGATCGTCCAGCTCCTCGTTGCGGACGGCTTCAATGATGCGCGGATCGCCCTCGAGAATTCTCAAGGCCACCCAGCGGGCATTAGTCAGGCCCGGGAATCTGGCGTCGATCTTTTCCACCAGTCGGTCAATGGCCCGTTTCAGTTCTTTGGAACCGCTCTGGATTCGATGAGGCTTGCAAACGAAAGCTCCATTCGCCACCTGGCTGATCACCTTGAGCAAATCCTGCATGCCCTCGCCGTGACGTGCGCTTGTGGGCACCACAGGCACGCCCAGGTCTTTAGCAAGAAGACGGTCATCGATGTGGAGCTTGTGTCGCTTTGCCTCGTCCATTAAATTCAAGCACACAACCGTGCGATCGGTGATTTCGAGAATTTGCAGGACCAAATTGAGATTGCGTTCCAATCGGGTCGCATCGACCACAATCACCGTGACGTCGGGCCGACCGAAGAGAATGAAATTACGCGCCACCTCCTCATCGGCACTGGTCGAAAGCAAAGAATAAGTGCCTGGCAGATCGACAATCTTGTAGCGTTTTTTCTCGTAAACGAATCCCCCCTCTGCCCTGACCACGGTTTTGCCCGGCCAGTTACCAGTGTGCTGACGCAAGCCGGTCAGACGGTTGAACACCGTGCTTTTTCCGGTGTTGGGATTGCCGGCCAAAGCCAGAACATAATCCCACGAGTGCATGTTCACCCCGAGTTTAATCAGATTGCCGGTGAGATGCGCCGGACAGCTTTCACAGTTGCTCTTAGAAGTTAATGCCATGTTAGACCGTCTCCTTCAAACGTTTGATGTAGATCATCTCTGCATGTTGCCTTCTCAGAGCAATGGTAGCACCCCGAATATTGTAAGCGGTGGGGTCGCCACCAGGGCTGCGCATTTCCGCCGAAACGATGGTGCCGGGTATTACGCCAAGGTCCATCAGCCGACGCCGTTGCTGACCGCGACAGGCTTTGGAGATGCCGAGGACTTCACCCTTTTCATTGACACGCAGCGAGGCCAGGGTCTCAAAAGGGCCTTCTATTTTCTTGGCTTTTGGCAAGCGCACGACCGTCACATTTGCGGCCACAACCGGCGCCAAAACATTCTCTTCCCCATCGGCCACAAAATGAATGCGCTTCGAGGACTTTTCTAACATCTGGATCTGCGCGCCCGGGTGCAACCCCTGCGCCACCAGTTGGGCG
Source organism: bacterium (assembly GCA_046757525.1). GTDB lineage: Bacteria > Zhuqueibacterota > Zhuqueibacteria > Oceanimicrobiales > Oceanimicrobiaceae > JBHHYI01. The sequence continues at coordinate 4,705 of JBHHYI010000233.1, forward strand.
TAAACGGCACTCGGTTCATCTTCGATGTGAATGATTTGTGCCACTTCACCTTCTTGTAAATCGATCAATGGGCTTCCCTGTTTGGGAGGGAGCTTGCCAGCAGAGGTTGGAATAGGATCCCCATGGGGATCATAAGTAGGATGACCCACATGAGCCTCCAATGCGTCGGCTTCGGCATCGGTCATGTGATGTTCCAGCTTTTCAGCTTGGGCATGCCATTCGGTTTCTGCCAGACCCGTTTCGTCCGCCAGGTACCTTTCCCACAAGCGGTGAATACGAATCATACGCAAAGCATAGGAGCGCCCTTCAGACGTCAGCTCGAAACCCGCGCCTCTGGACCTCACCAAACCCAGAGCCTCCAGGCGACTCATCAGCTTGAAAGCCCGGTCCCCTGCAATGGAAAGCGTCCCTGAAATGGTTTGAAGGGTGCACGGCAACCCTTTGTATTCCTGATCATAAAGATGTTTCAATGCGTCCTCTACCAGAACCCGCAAAGTGTCCTGCAAACTCCGGCGCCATTTCCAAAAAAATCCACCTTTAGGCCAGAAAATGAACGACATCAGAGTCACCATGACACTGGCTAGCATTAGCGATGTTGTCAAAATCATCTCAAAAAAGACTCCCTTAGAAAATCCTCAACACCCATCGACTTTAATCTTATCTTTCATACAGAAATAAATATGTTGTTCGTCAAAGTCCTACCGAGATAATGTTGGTCCTCGCCGACCTGAACCAACATAGGCCCATCAAAAGGAGCCTTTTCAAGCACCACCACCACGACGTTCGGAAAAATGCCGATGTTTCCCAGGTAACGCAACATTTCAGGGTCTGAGTCGCTTACCTGTTGCACACAGACCGTTTGCCCGGCTTTAACGGAAGTCAGCCGATCTAATTTCCGTTCAACCAGAATACCTTGCTTGGTCGGAATCGGAGCACCGTGAGGATCCTGGATGGGATCTCCCAGCACTTCCGCCATCCTGTCCTCAAACTCTTCCGAGATCACATGCTCTAATTTTTCGGCCTCGTCGTGAACCTGGTCCCAGCTAAACCCAAGGGCCTCAGCCAGATAGAGCTCCAGAAGGCGATGATGGCGAATGATTTCCAGGGCAATCTTCCTGCCTGCGTTGGTGAGCTCCACCCCTTGATAGGGCTTGTGGCGAATGAGCTTCAACTGCGCCAATTTCTTGCTCATACCAGTAACCGAGGCCTGTGAAACGCCTAATCTCTCAGCAATAGCATTCGTAGAAACCGTTTTCTCTCTTGCGCCGATTTTGTAAATGATTTTTAAATAATCCTGGATTGACTTGGTGATCATGCAATTTAACCCATGTTCAATTAATTACTTCGGCAAGTATAATCATTTTTTAAAGAAATGTCAAGTATTTTTTTAGGCTTACCTAATTAATCTTTTAAATAATATTAATTTCTTTTAGGAAACGCTCCTTTTGAGCGGACTGACAGTTGCTTTTCTTTGAGCACACAGGCAGTCGTCCTGAGTAGTCCCGACCGGTTTTTGGTCGGGACGTATCGAAGGGCGACG
>JBHHYI010000234.1:0-6160 GCA_046757525.1 bacterium
TTGCGCATGACTCGAAATCCGCTGGACGCAGAGGATCTTGTCCAGGATACGGCACTCAGGGCTTTCCGTTTTTTCCACAAATTTGAGCACGGCACAAACTTCAAAGCCTGGATCTATCGCATTCTTACCAATAATTTCATCAACCGGTATCGCAAACGCAAAATTGAACCATCCAAAGTAGAAATCGATAAAGTGGCATTCAAATTAGAAGAGAGCAATGCAAATTACTGGGAAGGTTTAAACAATGTAGACAACGGATACGAATATGAAGACATGTTTGATGACGAAATAAATCACGCAATCAACAATTTGCCAGATGAATACAGAATCGTGGTGTTGCTGGCCGATGTTGAAAGCCTTAGCTACAAAGAAATCGCCAAGATCATCGGGCATCCCATAGGCACTGTGATGTCGCGGCTGCACCGGGGCCGGAAAATGCTGCAAAAACGGCTACACAAGTATGCCCAGGAGAACGGCTATTAGATTCGCCGGTTGGCTGTGCGGGCAGCGGGCGTGGTTGGTATCGGACCAGAAAAGAGTTGCGTGAATGAGCTACGCTACCGATTCTTTTGCTTGACTATGGTGTTCAAAATTGCTACCATTCCAAAAAAGAACCAATCCCCGGAAGGTAGTGATGACGCCAAACAACGATCCCATTTCAGAGCAAGAACTTGTTCTGATGTACGTGGAAGAACATCCCACCTTTTTTGCCAGAGTAGAGAAGATCACCCCCGACGTAAAGCCGAAATGGTGGCAGGTTAAGTTGCTGGTTTTGACGATTCCCCCAAATCTTGTAACCTGGATTATCGACGAGGAGCAGATACGTGGTGCTGACTTTACCATGAGTGGAATCTCTGTCCGCATCGAAAAAGTGGTGCTTCCACGCGAACCGGAACCTTCCCAGAACACCGACACTGACTCGGACGATTCCGAGAGCTCTGGTCAGAAAGCCCGCATCCTTTCCTTACACAAGAAATAGCAGCTTCTGGCAGCAGGCGCTCTAATTCTGCGGCAGATAAATGGTAAAGGTGGTACCCTTGCCCACCCTGCTCTCCACCACGATTTCGCCCTGGTGCTCTTCGACGATTTGCTGCACGATTGCCAATCCCAGACCTGAGCCGTCTTTTTTGGTAGAATAGTAGAAGTCAAAAATCCTGGTGAGATCCTGTCTTGGAATGCCACGGCCGGTGTCCGAAAATGAAATGGCTACAAATCTGCCACGCAAGCCGCGTTTCAAACCCTTCACCGCCTTGACTTCATCGATTTTGACGACCAATTTGCCACCGCCAGACATGGCCTGGATGGCATTCTTGATCAGGTTGAGGAAAACCTGCTTGATCTTTGCCACGTCTACGTTGGTGTAAATGGGCTCCTTGCCATATTCCCGCTCTACTCGAATACCGGTTTTCAAGGCTTCAGCTACCTGAACCACCACAATTTCATCGAGCACTTTGTTGATGGCGACTTTTTGCCTTTGGAGTTTTGGCGGTCGCGCAATGAGCAGAAAGTCGGAGACCAACTGGTCTACGCGTTTGATCTCCGAGACCAGGATCCCGTGAAATTTTTCAACCTTCCTTTTGTCAATGCATTCCTTGGAGAACTCGCGCTTTAGAATTTGTATGTTGATGACCATGGAGTTCAGGGGATTCCGGATCTCATGAGAAAGCACAGAAGCGAGTTTGCCCAGGGTTTCAAGTCGCTCCGTTCTTTTCAAGGTATTCTGGTATTCTATCAAGCGATCGGCCATTTCATTGAAATTCTCTGACAGGGTGCCAATTTCATCGTTGCCCACTTTTTCAATTCGATAATTCATATCGCCGCGGGAGAACCGGTCCATTCCGGAGACCAGGTGATTGACAGGCTTAACGATCCATCTGGTGTAAAAGTAGGCCAAAAGAGAGGCCAGCAAAACGCTGCCCATCATCACCTGCAGCACTCTCAAACGCATGCTGCGTGCCGGCGCAAAGGCCTCGTACGACGGTTGCTGAATCATGAATCCCCAGCCTTTGTCCCAAAAAGCTGCATAAGCAGCAACCATCTCTACCTTGTTCTCATTGGTGTAAATGGTCCTGCCTTTTTGGCCGCGCCGAATCTTGCGCAGAATTTCCTTGTTTTTGAAGAAGCGCTTTAGATACACATTCTTAGGGTTCGAATGAGCAACGAACAACCCTTCTTTGTTAATAATAAAGGCCTGCCCATCTTTTCCCACCGCATTCTCGCCGACTAAATCCCACATGAACTTCAGGTCCACTACTGCATACAGAATGCCGACCACTTCATCATGCCGTTTGATGGGTTCGTAGATATCCATAATCGGGAGCTGCACGTCCGAGACGTAAACATCCGACAAATAACTCTGGCCGCTGAGTATGGTGTTCAGCGCAATGCCATTGTGGCTGAATCTGTTGAAGCTTTCTTCCCCAAAAGAGGTGGAAGCGAGAAGATTGCCGCGTGTGTCCAAAATGGAAATTTCATTGTAATAATTGAAGTCGGTAATGATGGTGTTGATCGCCAGTTCCTGGGCGCTCTTGTTCATTTCGTAAATGGATTGGTTCCTGGCCTGATTCTTAATGACATCCACGGCGGTGTTGAGCGACAATTCTATTTCGCGGGTAGACCGCCGGACGAACTCGTAATTCCGTTCCAGAATCGTCTTTTCAATGGAATCCTGGGCCGTGTCGATCAACACCCTGCCCGTGTAAAAAAGCGGAATGGCTACGATCAAGATGTGAGAAAGCAACAGACGTGTGAGGAGCCTGTGCCTGATTCTAATTGGTTTCTGAGTTTTTGACATGGCTACTTCTCAAGCAATGATTTCAGAATCCACTGTTCGTAAGGGCGAATTTTACCCCTTTTGTCGCGATAATTGTCCAATTTTTCGACGTTGATCATGTAGTGCGTGGTCCATTTGAAGTACAAAAAATTCACCGGCTGATCTTTGTTTACGACATGTTGTAAAGAATTACGCAAGGTCTTTTTTCGATTTGGGTCATTGGCTTCGCTGTAAAACCTCAAATAATTCTTGAACTGGTTGCTGCGATAGAGCATATAATTTTCCGACCCATCGGCAGCGAAGAATTCGAGGAAACTGGTAAAATCGTTTTCAAAAGTGTGACCCATGAGCACGGCATCAAATTCGCCCGAACGCAAACGGTCGTTGATTTCCCTTTTGCTCAGGGGTTTAGGGTTGACATCCACACCCACCTTGAACAAATCGATTTTGATCTGTCTGGAAATCTGTTCATCTAAAGTCATACCTTTTTGGTAGTAGAGGGTAAATCTAAGTGGTTTGCCATCTTTGTCCCGGATCCGGTCTCCGTCGGCGTCCTCCCAACCGGCTTCTCGGAGCAATTGAATGGCAATCTTAGGGTGGTAATTGTAGGTTTTCAATCCCGATGCGATTAATGGCGAATCAATGTCAAAGGGACCTTTTGCTGCGTGGGCTTTGTTGCCCAGAATCTTCTTGATGATGCGTTTGTGGTCGATGGCATAGGCCAAAGCAACGCGAACCTTGCGCGACTTTAACTGTTCTCTGCCGTTGTTGTAGCACACCAATTTTACCGTGTTCGGAGTCATTGGAATGGGCAAAGGCAAAATGTGATCGTTGGATTTCTCTACTTCCGACGCTGAGGCTTCGTTTTCTAAAATTGCGACGTCGACCCGGTCGAGAATGAGCGCTGAGATGAGCGCTCTTTCCGAATTGTAGAATTTGTAAATTATCCGGTTGGGATTGTAGAACTTGAGACCTTCGGACTTCTTGAAGGTTATGACCAGTTGATCCGGCGATGGCTGCGCGACGTCAAAGGGCTTGTTCTTGCTCTGATCGAAAACTGCAAATTCGCCCTGTCGGGTCATTATTTTTAGCTCTCGGATATCGGTGCGGCCGAAAGTGTCGCCGATGATGATCTGCCGGGCGTTTTTGTGGTTTTGCTCCTGGGCCAGGGTCAAGGTTGCGGGACCGGGGTAGAGCAACAAAAACCAGATGAACAGTGTAAAGGAGCGCCATATTATCTTTCCAATGGAATTGCCGGTCACAAAGGGGAGTTTTTCAGCCGTATCAGTCATATCCCAAAGAATGTTATTCGGTGCAGTGTCGCTGTCAGAATTGCCAATAGTCAGTTCATATACCTCGAGACAGTTCGGTTCTCAAGCCATTCGAACTTACGCTTGGCCAGGTGACCCAGGCCGCAACCTATGGAATTGGTGCACCCATACCCGTCGTTTCTCCGAGGCATGCCCATCCTTTGTTTTAAGCCAGAATCTCCGAGAAGATTTTGGCCGTCTTTGTGATGTCCTGTCTTGTAATCTGCAAATGGGTTACTGCACGCATGGTGGTCCGGCCGAAAGGTACAACCAGCACCCCTTTGTTCTTTAGTGTATTCGCGATTTCATGGACAGATCGACCGGTTTTGTCGATATCAAATATGACGATATTGGTTTGTACCGAATCCAGATCCAGCTCAATGCCCGGGATTTCCAGGAGGTTTTCCGCCAGGAGTTTGGCATTGGCATGGTCTTCGGCGAGACGGTCAAGGTTGTGCTCCAGTGCAAATTGCGCTCCGGCAGCCAGAATGCCAACCTGGCGCATGCCACCGCCGTAAAGCTTGCGCAACCGGCGCGCCTCCTCGATGAATGCCTGGCTGCCTGCAATGGCCGAACCCACCGGGGCCCCCAGACCTTTCGAGAAGCAGACGGAAATGGAATCGCAGTGCTGCGCAAATTCCTTTACTGCAATCCCGCTGGCCACCGCCGCGTTCCAGATTCTGGCCCCGTCTAAATGCAGCTTTAAGTTGTGTCTTTGGGCCAACTGGTGTAGTCGCACCAGTTCGTCGCGTGGGAAAATAGTGCCGCCGGCACTGTTGTGCGTGTTCTCAACGGCAATTACGGCTGAGCGCGGCAAGTAATAATGCGGAGGATGGATAACCGCTTCCACCTGCTCACAGGTGATGACGCCTCTTTTTCCCACAATAGGACGGACCTGGACACCCGAAAGAAATGCGGCAGCGCCGGACTCGTAGTTGTAGATGTGGCATCCGTATTCACAGATGACTTCGTCTCCCGGACGGGTGTGGCAATTGATGCAGATCTCATTGCCCATGGTGCCACTGGGGACAAAAAGTGCGGCATCCTTGCCTAACAAGTCGGCAACCATTTCCTGCAGATGGTTGACCGTGCGGTCCTCGCCAAACACATCATCGCCGACTTCGGCCTCAGCCATGGCCTTGCGCATGTCTGGTGTGGGCTTGGTCACGGTGTCACTACGTAGATCGATCATTGGCCTTTCCCAAAAAGAACTTGGCTTCGTAAATATTGGAATTTAGCCGTATAGTTTAACATATTATTACATCATTTGCAAGAGAAAAGTCCCCATCATTTTATGGCCGATTTTAAAAATATCCTTGATTCAATCCGTTGTAATTTTTAAATTAGTAACAATATGAATGATCAGTGGTCGACTTTGTGCAAATCCGAAGGAGTTAAGTAATGAATAGGCAAGTTTTGGTCTTGAATGCGAGCTACGAACCTATTCATGTTTGTGGTGTTCAACGAGCCATCATCTTAATCGTTAAGGGGGTGGCGCGAAGCGAGGAGGTGACGCGCGACGTCATGCGTTCGCCTTCAACCGTGTTGCCAGTTCCGGCGGTTATCCGATTGGTCCATTACGTGAGTATTCCTTATCGCAAGAAGGTGTATTCTAAGAAGCACATCTACTTGCGCGACAACTACACCTGCCAGTACTGCGGCAAGATTGCGCCCGCCAACGATCTGACCCTGGATCACATTCTGCCGCAATCGCGTGGTGGCAAAAGCGTGTGGGCAAATCTGGTGACTTCTTGCAAAAGGTGTAATACCAGGAAGGGCAACCAGACCCCGAAAGAGGCGGGCCTGAATTTGTTGAAAAAGCCTAAACCGCTGACCAGCCTCTTTTACCTGCAGTTGGTCAGGTACAAAGCCCGTGACAATGAGCACTGGAAAAAATACCTGTATTATGAATAATTCGACTTTGCACAAGCCTGGCGGAGTTTCTCTGTCAGGCTTTGTTGTAAGGTCTGCTCCCACAAGGACGGCTCTGTTTAGCTCCCACCTGGCCTGAATCAGCTAAGGTTTTTGATTAAACTGTGTTGCCGGAGCACATAAGCAGTTAGTCAGTGAACAGTTA
>JBHHYI010000235.1:0-6152 GCA_046757525.1 bacterium
CATGAACCACGATCTCGACAATCTGAGGAGCCATATTTTTCTGCAGATAGGCGATGGAAACTTCCTTGATTTTCGGGGAAGCCTTGGCATCCCTGGTCGACAACTCGGACTTGAACTGAATGAATCGGGCCGCCGGACTCGAAATCGGACCTGTCGTTCCCTTTGAATTAGCTTTTGACCAGGCGCTCCACGTCTTGTCCGGTTTCTCCGTATTTCCAGATCGCGTGTAGAACACCAGGTTGGCATTTTTAGGCACCTCTGCTTCCCAACTTATGGAGCCCCATTGCGCAACGACGCCGGCGTCGATGACTTCAGACAGATATTCGCCCGAGTCCCTCAAGCTCGGAAGCAACCCATACAGCTTTGCCGGGTTTGAAGTACACAAGAACAACCGGCCCTTTGCATCACTTCCGATGGCAGTGATTTGAATTTCGTCCAACTCGGTTAGCAGCGTGAGGTCTCCATTAGCGGTCATCGAATACAACCTGCCGTGGTCGCCGGTCCCGATGATCAGGTTTCCGCGTTGATCTGTGTTCAACGAATAGATCCTTTCATCATGAAGTTCCCAGAGGTCCCTGATCGCACCGCTTGATTCTATTCGATACAGAGCACTGTTTTGTGGCAACAGCCGCGCAGGTCCAGTTGCTGTAACTTCCTGAGGAGGCAATGCAAAAACATCCTGGTCATCATCCTTGTTTTCAGCCAGTGCCTTGGCTGCAGGAGTTTTGGCTTTTGTAGGCGCTGTCAGCGGTGGAATTCTTGAGACACCCGAGGCAGCAGCAAAAATATTTCCTGTGGCATCTACCACCAAACCCGTAATCTCAGCCAACGGGGAATCATACAAGACAAGAGCGTTCCCCGCAGAATCAAACCTTAGTATCTGTCCCTTGTTATAAGTCCCGGCCACCAAATGGCGTTTGTCATCCAGAGTTAGACTTCTTATGTGCTGATCCGCACATTCATAGAATACACCACCTTTGCCATTTTGAGGAATCTTGTAGATCTTGCCCTGGTCGCCGGTGCCGACATAAAGATTGTTGTCGTCGCCTATGACCAGAGACCAAATGTAGACTTCCTTCGGGTCATAAAACAAAGCCTCCGCAGCAGTCATTTTCTTATCCGGTGGAACCTTGTAAATCTTACCGTGGGGTGAAGTACCCACAAAGAGATTGTTTTGCCTGTCCACAGCCAGGGCATAAACCTCCAGTTCCGGGGTTTCGAAGAAAACGGTTGCGTGGCCTTGCGCATCCACTTTTATTACCTGGCCGCTGTTGCCGCCGCCCACGAAACTATTTCCGTGAGCATCGGAAGCCCAGGACCACAGGAAAGGGGTTTCCGCTTCGTAGCTTGCATCGATACGGGGCCCTAATACGATTTCGCCGCGGCTGTTTATGGAAACGCCCCTGGCTTTGCCCTTTTCGAAATCCTTTTGCGTCTTGTAGGTCTTGATTTGAGGCGTTGATGCGTTTAAAAAAGCAACGACCAATAGCAATGAAACGAAGGAAAAAAGAATTGCCCGGTGAATTTTGTTCATCTCTATTTTACTCATCCTTGTGATTTACTCTAAGTCTGATGGTTCGGCCACCGCGAATGGAATAATCAACCTGCACAGCGTCTTCAAACAAGGTTCGATCTCGCAGAGACAGTACGTTGCCTGATGATTTTTGCGATTTCATCACCGACAAAACCGAAGGTGGCAGGCTGGGCAGTTCGTTGCCTTCCACCAACACGCCCTGATCGCGCACCCGAATCTGAAAAAAAAGGTAATTGTTCTTGCGACGATCTTTCAACAATTTGAGGAAATGTCGAAAGTTCTTGGGAATGAATTTTTGCGGCGCAGTTCGATATTCCACTTGCGTCAACGAATTGCCACTCCCGGCAAAAATCGTGACACTCGTTGCGGTAACCGTTCCAGGAATTCTCAAATGGTGCAGCACCTTATGTTCCTGGCCCTGATATTCCTTGAGCGTCACCCTTAAGGTTACGCTTTCTCCCGGCCGTACGACGGTTTTGTCCAGTTCAATGCGCTGCACCGACACCAGATTTTTTGTGTGTAACGAATGAAAGTTCAAATCAATGGATTCAATTTCCGGCAACTGAAAATTGTTCGACAGCAGCGCCCCCACCAGTGCCGAGATGTCGCCTGTGGCCTCAGCGGCATCCGTAACCAACATATTGGGGAGAGTGCCGCCGTAGTGGTTTTCAAGCTGTATGTCTGGTTGTCCTTTCAAAGCAATCTTGCCTTTCAGCTCCAGGGTTTGGTCGCCCGTGGAAAGCCGGGCCGACTCTAAAGCATTCGTCAATACGATTCTTAGAATCAACGGCGTAAGGGAATGCAAACTACGGTCCTCTGCCACCCGGAAATCGAACACCTGCTTCCCCTGCGTCTCCGATGCGTAGCTCATGTGAATGGGAATCATTTTTGCCGTTTCTCCGATGACCCCCAGCAGGCCGGTTGTGCGGTCCTGGTGAATCGTGCCCACAATTTCGGTCAGGGTAGACATCTTGGTGGAAAACATCAGGCTGGAAAGCGTCGTCAGGATTCTTTCCTGTCCCATGGGCAGCCCCACAGCGCCGTTGTCAAAAATGGGATGTCCCATGCCCAGAATATGTTCACCACTTTTGTAAGTAACGGTACCGGCAGCCTGTAGACCAAAATCCCCTTCCACAAGTACCACCGAGAATGCCGAACCTGGTTGCAACAGGTCCAAATTGTTCTCTTTGTTAGCCCGAACACCCTTTGGATTGCCAATGCCCCCGCCCTGTTGGATTTCAAAACCCAACCCGGCAAAGACCTCATGGGACTTCTCCAGAACAGCCCTTTCAAAGCCAGAAAAAATCAAGGGGATGTTCAATGGGGTGATGCTGGTGACGGTCCCGCCGCCCGAACGCAGCCTTTGAAATTTTCGTGGGATGAAGTTTTCCCAATCCAGGGCACGAACGCCCAATGCCATTTCCAAATACTCGGGCTTGTACCCGCCGCTAAAAGCCAACTCCTCTTTGCGTACTTTTTCACGATCAAAGATCTCCAGCATCTGCTCAATGGGTGTAATCCCGGCGATGGGATCTTTTAAGAAAATTCCCATGCTGTAAGAAATGGCACCGATAAGCTTGCCATCGATGTAAACCGGACTGCCGCTCATGCCGGCTACCACGCCCGTCCTGGTGACTTTCTCACCCAGCAGCTTGGCCAAAATCAAACTGCGCTTGGCACGAAAATTGGGAATCACATCCAGCACTTCCAGTTCGAATTCCTCGATTTCGGTGCCAGCGAAAACGGTCTTGGCCACGCCCCGCATGCCGGGCTTGATTTCGGACAGCGGCATGAATTCGTCCCCAGTAGCACCAAAGCCGCGGCCAAAAAAACAAAATGAGATTAGAAAAATGCTCGTAGTTTTGAAACGCATGTTAACCCATACTCTCATAAGCAATGAATTAAGAAGAGAAACTACAACTTTATTTAAAAAGATTCAAGGAAAATAATTGACACACAAGTGTAATTGCTTGAACTACCAGGTGCTTAAAGATATTCCTGAAAGAATTTGACAAACTTAAGTGACAAGAAGGGGCGTGCAGTAGGTAAGATGACTCAATAGTTTCAGCTTATTACGCAAGCAGAATTGAGCGTCGTTAAAAGCCGAAATCAGCATCTGAAAATTTGACCGAAGGGTATTCCCTGAGCTTTTCTTTAAACAACTCGATGATCTCCCCCAGGCGCGCTTTGCTCTTAGCCTCAAACCGGAGAACCAGAACCGGTTGGGTGTTTGAAGCCCGCACCAATCCCCAGCCATCGCCAAAGAGAACTCTTGCGCCGTCGATTTTTACGGTCTCGTAGCTCTTGTCGAAAAATGCCGCCAGGTCTGCGACGACTCTGAACTTGTCTTCATCCGTCGCTTCGATTCGAATCTCCGGCGTCGACTCAAAACTCTGGATTTCATCCGCGATTTCAGAGAGTTTTTTGTCCGTCCTCGAAAGCATTTGCAAAAGACGGCCCGAAACGTAGATGGCATCATCAAAACCAAAATAGTCATCGGCATAAAAGATGTGGCCGGACATTTCACCGGCCAGGGGCGCTTGCACCTCTTTCATTTTAGCTTTCAATAGGGAATGGCCAGTTTTCCACATGAGAGGCTTGCCGCCATACTTTTCGATTTCCTCAGGCAAAGCCTGTGAACATTTAACATCAAAAACGATTTGCCCGCCAGGATGGCGCTGCAACACCTCTCGGCTCAAGATTGCAAGAAGCCGGTCTGCGTAAACAATGCGCCCCCGGTCATCGATGACGCCCACCCGGTCGCTGTCGCCGTCGTAGCCTACCCCCACATCGGCACCGACTTCTTTGACTTTGTTCTGCAAATCCACCACATATTTGGGCACCGTTGGGTCTGGCAAGTGATTTGGAAAGCGACCGTCGGGTTCGCAATAAATGCAAACGACCTCACAGCCCAGGTCTTGCCAAAGCTCAGGCGCTACCAGACCTCCGGTGCCATTGCCGGGGTCCAGGACGATTTTCAACTGTCTGTCAAAATGCAGCCTGGCTTTCAACGCCTGGACATACTCGGCCATGATGTCCTGTTCCATCACCTCGCCAGAGCCCTGGACGAATTCTCGTTTCTCAACGATCTCTCTAATCGTCTGGATTTGTGCACCGTAAACCGCTCCGACTCCCTTGGAAGAAAGCTTCAGACCATTATATTCTATTGGGTTGTGACTACCGGTGATCATGACACCGCCATCTGCATTTAAATGCAAAATGGCAAAATATTGGACGGGAGTGAGCACCACGCCCACATCGATGACGTTGACACCCGTTGACAGCAAGCCGCCTACGAGAGCGTCCCGAATTCTCTTCGAAGAGAGGCGCACATCGCGGCCAATCACCAAGGTTTTCGCCTGCTGTCTGAGGAAAAATGTTCCAATGCCCTGGCCAATGAGCCAGACGTTTTCATCGACCAAATCATCTTCGGCAATGCCTCTGATATCGTACTCCCGAAAAATAGTGGGCTTGATCATCGATGTCCTCCTTTGACGTTGCTTTTGCGGGGTTGCGTGCTGTATTTCTTAGAACAAACGAGCACGCGTTCTATTCCGGTCAGGTCTTTGAAAATCTCAACTTCCGAGAACCCATTTGACAGAAATATTTCTCGCACTGGCTGCGCCTGGTCTAAACCGATTTCAACGGCCACGATGCCATCTGGCAGCAAGATCCCCAGAGAAACTTTCGCGATTTTGTGGTAAAAAATCAATCCGGTGGAACAATCTCCGAGAGCGACGTGAGGCTCATACTTTTTGACCTCATCAGGCAGCTTCTCAAAATCCGTGTTTGAGATGTAAGGCGGGTTCGACACGATGACATCGAACCGCGCAACCGCTTGCCTTTCTGGACTCGGGATCTTGAGAAAATCTCTCTGGTAGAACTTGATCTGGTTGGAAACACCGTTCAAGGCTGCATTTTCCTTCGCGGTGTTCAACGCAGCTTCTGAGATGTCGATCGCCTTGATTTCCGCGTTATTCAGGTATTTCGCCAAACTCACGGCGATGCACCCCGAGCCTGTGCCGACGTCTAAAATTGAAACTGTCGACTTCTCTGTGAAACGTTCCCGGCAAACAGCCAGCACCTTTTCTACCAGCACCTCGGTTTCCGGCCGGGGGATGAGAACCGAAGGTTCAACCCTAAAAGGCAGCGACATGAATTCCGTTCGCCCGGAGATGTACTGCAAAGGTTCGTGCTGCAGTCTGCGATTTAGCAACTTTTTGAAGCGACCCAGTTCTGCTGTGGTCAAAGGTCTATCATAATTCAAGTACAGGTCTACTCGGCTCAACTCCAAAGAAGTCGTCAATAAATACTCCGCATTTAGTCTGGCGTTCTCAAATCCTTTTTGTGACAAATAATCCGTGGTCCAATTCAAGACCTCCAAGACTTTCCATATTTTACTCATTGATCATACCAAGTCCTCAGAGCACTCCTCGCACCACTGGACCGTGACACCCTCAACCGGCCTTTTTCAACAATTCGGCTTCATCGGTTAATCGAAGCTGCTCGATCACCTCATCCAGATCGCCGTTCAGCACTTCCTCCAGCCGGTAAAGCGTCAGACCAATGCGGTGGTCTGTCAATCGACCCTGAGGAAAATTGTACGTTCTGATTTTGG
>JBHHYI010000236.1:0-6146 GCA_046757525.1 bacterium
GAAGATGTGACCTGGTAGGGATTGCTTCATTGGTCAGGCGCAACAATTCTAAGAAACGCTTGCTCTTCGTAGTGCAAACGTCTCGTTTGCGTCAGGCAGATGCCTGATTTCTTTCATGTAAAGCCACACGCAGCATGGCCAGATATAACCCATTTGGGTTAAGAAAGCAAGGGATTGTTGGAAGAGATCATTAGTAAAGGTGTGTTGAGATATATGCGGAATCCTGAGGCTAATTGCGAACGGCGCACTCGGAGGCTCGCAAAAGGGAAATGTGGCGGTAATTATAACTATATGAATTTTTATAAATAACAGTTGATAATTTTAGAAATTCAGACGACCAATCTATATACTATACAAGTTTTCCTAAAGCGTGGAAGCCCAGGATTTTAATGCAGCCAGGTACTAATGGGAGAAATAACAATGCAAGATGAACAAGGGTTAAATATAATAAATCCGGAAACAATCAAAATCATTCGGAATCTGCGTCAAAAAGGTTTTGTAGAAAAACAAAACAGAGAATACTATATCAATCTCATGATCGAATGCTTGACGATGAAATACGGAAATGAGAAAACTCCAATGACTTTAATCGAGAATCACGGACAAGAATGGTGTATAAACCACGGAATTATTGGCTACGACTATATTGTTAATGTGTCTTTTGCCAATGCAAGAAATGTTAACAAACCTAAAAAGCCTCCTACCATTTCAGGAGAGGAGTTTAATGAGGATAACTATGCATAATGGTAACCATTGCGTCATGTTCGCTGGGGTTCATAATACATAAATAAGGGACTCGTGGCAAAAGATACATCTGGTTCTTGCATCCCTGCTCTCACGTACGCTAGAACTTCAAAACAATGAGCACCTTGTAACTTGGTGAGACCTGAAATATCCTTGAGTGTAAAGGGGCCAAAGACTTTTTTATAGGTTTTCTTTTCCCATTTAGAGCCACCCAGGTTATTCCCTTCTTCAGTGCTATATACCTTAACAGTATTATCTGTCAAATCTCTTATAGAGATCCCAATCCAATAGGGTGCGCCCATTGCCCAAATAGCGCTGCCTGCTTCAGCTTCAACAACCACTTCACACTTCTCATTCGTGCCGAATGTACAATCTGCAATATCTCCCTTGGCTTGCCTGGTATATACTCTCACGATTTCAACATCGTTGGGTCCCATTGCGGCCTTCTTTACAAAATACTGGTGAGATTCTGTTGGCAGCCTGCGATCTTACTGATAAGGTCACCATCTATGTATTCACTCTAAATTTTTTCAATCGAGGGCACTCCGTCTGTTGAGTGCCCTCGTTCCGTCCGAAGTGAACTAAACTTACCGTAATAACCCACTTTGCTTAGCGGGTTCCTTCAAAATATACAAAAACAGGACTCTTGGCGAAAGACACATCCGGGTTTTTCTTTCCTGATCGCACATATGCCAGAACCTCGAAGCAATGCAGACCTTGAATCGCTGTAAAGCCAGATACGTCTTGTAAGCTGAAGGGACCAAAGACTTTTTGGTAGGATTGGTTAACCCAGGTGCCGGGGGCCTGGTAATTACTCTGTTCTTCGAAGTTATGTATCTCGACTTTACTGTCCGTCAGGTCGTGTACTGCTATGCCGATAATGTAGGGCCCACCAGTGTCAAAAACTGCACTGCCTGCTTCGGCCTCAACAACGATTTCACATTTTTCGTTAGAGGCGAAAGTTGTGTCTGCTATGATCCCACCTGGGGCCCTGGTGTATACTCTTGCAATTTCAACATCGTTGGCATTCATAATAATTCTCCTTTCAAAATGTGTGAATACTGCGTTTATGGGCTACGAACCAGAACTTCGATTTCTGCCCGGGAACGCACTGTTAATTATGAGTTAGACTGGAAATAAGCTTGTACCGGGGTCACCTCCTTTGCTTTTTTGGGATTACTTATGTTATAAAGTCCATCTATTTCTTATCATGCTCTTGAGGCTCAAGTGTTGTTTGATTCAGCCAAGATTGCCTTCACTCTTTCCACTATCAAAGAACTTTTGTATGGCTTTCTGAACGCATCTTTTGCGCCGCAAGACAATGCTTCTGCCAGCAATTCACGGTCCCCATCAATCAGAACGATTGCTGTGTTCGGGAACAGTTTTTTAATTTTTTTGACCATCTTTGTTTCAGAAGCGGTCTCTCTCAAAAGTTCAAATAAAATTAGATCGACTCTTTGGTTTTCTAAAATCGATTCAATTCTAGAGTTTTGTGGATTCTTTAACACAACAGCAATTTTTTGAAGCTTGTTAATTAGATCCTCATCTGCGGCGATTGTGGGGCCAGAAACCAATATGTGCGGATTTGACATAACATAATTTCGCTTAATTGAGGGATCTGTTGTTAAGTTTTGGTCAATTATTGTGCCAGATAAAAAAACAGACGTCTCTTCTCTTACTAAGAGACTGTTTATTAGGAGAATAAAGATATTTGCGAAGCAATGGGAGAAGGTTGGATTTCAGGGTGTAAAAACCAAAATTTTGGTAAAATCACCTTGACTTACATTGAAGGAATTTTAAAAGTGTGAGCGTGGACTCCATACTTTTTCATCTTTTCGTAAAAGTTCTTCACGTCGATTCCAGCACTCTTGGCTGCATCACTGATATGGCCTTTTGAAGCTTTCAGACAGTCGGCAATATATTCTTTCTCAAATCTTTCCACTACGCGTTGTTTAGCCGCCTTAAAACAGGACGGCGTTTCTACAAGATGTATATGATTTCCCTTGCCATATATACACGATGGAAGATGCTCTGGTTTGATGAGATGATTTTCTACTAAGGCCACACATCTTTGTATTACATTTTCTAATTCACGCACATTACCGGGAAAATTGTACGATAATAGCAACCCCTCCGTGTCTTTTGAGATATCCAAATCCTCTTTCCCGTACTTGGCGCCGTAGAGATTGGTGAAATGTTGGATCAACAATGGAATATCGCTCTTGCGCTCTCTCAACGGCGGAAGGTCTATGTCGATCACGTTCAATCGGAAATAAAGATCCTCACGAAACTTTGTCTCATAAACTAATGCAAGCAAATCTTTATTAGTTGCTGCGATAAAACGCACGTCGCATTTGCAACTTTCCGTACTACCAACTGGGGAATAGTCACCGGTCTGCAAAATTCTAAGTAGCTTGACCTGCAGTGTCGGTGTCATTTCGCTGACCTCATCCAAAAAAATGGTCCCGCCGTTGGCAGATTCGAACCAGCCCAGCTTGTCTTTGATAGCGCCTGTGAACGCACCCCTGACATGTCCAAAGAGTTCGGATTCCAGCAGACTCTCAGGAAGGGCGCCACAATTGATGGTTACGAAAGGGTTGCTTTGACGGTTACTATTGTAATGTAGAGCACGCGCGATCAACTCTTTACCGGTACCACTTTCCCCGAGGATTAGAACTGTTGCATCCGTATTGGCTATCTGTGATACCAATTTCAAGCTCCTTATCATCCTCGGATGGCGGCCGACGATAAAATCAAATCGATACCGACTCCGGAGTTCCTTTTCCAGAGAACTCCACTGATCGTCCAGAAAGTTTAATTGCTCCCCAAGCATAAAGTTATTCCTCGTTTTTTTTGCGCTCCTACGCACTTGCCTGACCGAGGTCTTTTCGGTTCAGACAGCCTTTTTGAAATTGAACTCTGTGAAAGTATCACACATCTTCGTAAGCTGCAAATAGCAAAAACGCGTGGCTGGACAAATCGGGTAAATCTAATTTGATTGTGTGAAGAGCAATTAGGTCAAGGTATTCTCTCCCACATTGAGAGATCAAAAACATACTACATAATTAAGACAACAAATTTCGCGATTCTCTCTCAAAAATTGTTGGAAAGCTCCCCAATTCTTGCGAGAATCCTAAAACCCTAATTGGGTAGTCCAAAGATGCCTTACGGTTGGTAGGTGGCCAAGGAAGTGAATGTCAGAGTTCCACGTTTGCGATAGTTCAATTAAATACTCTTAGGTGCTCGCTAAGTTGGAAACGGCTCGGATGCGGTTTAAAGAAAGAAAACATTGCTACGATGAGTGAAAAATTTTATTGCGATGATCTTTCAAAGAATAACGAAAATAGGTAAAAGAATCAAGGCTTTTTTAACAACTGAATAAGATTTTGAAATTAGGATCCATGACTCAGGGCATTGGCCGATGTTCAACCATAACCGATAATTGAACGGTTGCATTTTCAAATTCTTCACGGTGCCGGATGCGGTGGTGCTTGGCCAGGCGTACCTGGTGCACCTGTCGGAAAATGTGACCTGGTCGGGTTGCTTCATGGGTCAGGTGCCGGCCGCTCAGGGAACGCTTCCCTGCAATGCGGTTGCCAAAACGGCCCCAACCGTCACGTCATTTCACACGATGGAAGAGATCTGAAAGAACACCGTGCGACAGGTCACAGCCAGTTTTTATGTTAAATTGCGCTGACCGCCTGGCTTGATGGCAACGAGTTCCAGGGACCACAGAGACCTACTTTTGGCTAAATTCAGATTGGCAGCGCTGTTCCCGAATGTTAAAGGGGATTTTTTTCTGCAAAAAGTGATTAAGGTTAGTAAGATTATTTTGAATTAACCCACCATCCAAACCTTAGAGGAGGTTACCATGAAACATTTTTACAGCTTTTGGCTGATCGGATTCGTATGTCTGATCGGCACCAGATCGGTGCGTGCTCAGCTCTACGAGGATACAAGCACCGCGGCAGGCGTATTGGTCAATCACAACTTCGACACCTCAGTAGATTTCTATCCTATGGGTACGGGAGCGGCCTGGGGAGATTATGACGGTGACGGTCGTGTGGATCTTTATGTGACCCAAATGGATAAAAATCCTGTTGACACCGATGGACGAAACTATCTTTTCAAGAATAATGGCGACGGGACTTTTACGGATGTAACGGTTGCCGCCGGAGTTGAGGACCCCAACAGCAGGGGCGCTGCCGTAACATTCACGGACTATGACAACGACGGCGATTTAGATATTTACGTAGGAAATTCGGGATATAATGTATTGTATCGGAATGATGGCGCCGGTACTTTCACCGATGTTACTCTAACCGCGTTTACCTTTGCCGAAATGGACACGGGCAATACCATGTCGATCGCATGGGGCGACTATGACAAGGATGGCTGGCTGGACCTGTTTTACACGAATCATCAAACGATAAAAAAACCAAATCCAGATACGCAACTGCCAGAACGCCTGTTTCACAGCAACGGCGATGGGACGTTCAGCGATGTCTCCGCTTTATTAGGAAGTGAGCGGTTGAAAAACTACGGTTTTGGCGCTCACTTTGTGGATTATGACAATGACCACGATCTTGATATCTTCCTGGTAAACGATTGCCCTTTTACAGGTGTTGGGACTTTTGTCGAGGACGAGAGAGACAATAAGCTCTGGCGTAACGACGGCTCAGATGGCGCTGGCGGTTGGATTTTTACTGAAATCGCAGACTTGATCATGCCTGATAGCTGCACCTCGGCCATGGGCTTGGCGACCGGTGATTACAATAATGACGGGTATTTTGACTTTGCCTTTACTAATATCGGTCCATCCGTGCTTCTAAAAAGTAATTCAGCCTTAAGCTTTTCGAATGAAGCTGCGTTTGCTGGCGTGAGCTTTGATTCAACAACCGACAATGCGGGCCTCAACACGATACGTACGATTAGTTGGGGTACGGAATTCTTTGATTACGATAACGACGGCAAGGAAGATCTTTTCATTGTAGCTGGAGACCTTCTGGGAACCGTAGCCATGGCTAATGGCTTGTTCAAGAATAACGGCGACGGCACCTTCACAGACATGTTCTCAGCCGGTGACCCCACTTTTGACGATAGCCGAGGTCGTACCATAGCCGTAGCTGACTACGACAAAGATGGTTTTCTCGACTATTATATCGTCAGTATCGGTCAAGAAGGAAGGCTGTACCACAATCTTGGCACACCTGGTCGCCACTGGCTACGAGTTGAGGTTCATGGCACAGTGAGCAATGCAGATGCTATCGGTACGCGACTCACTGCCATTACGGCTGATGGAAATAGGCAGATCAGAGAAATCCGCAACGGTTCTGGCTATGGCGCAGGTACAGAAATCGCAGCGTACTTTGGTCTGGGGTCGAATAGTTCCGTCGACACTT
>JBHHYI010000237.1:0-6125 GCA_046757525.1 bacterium
ACAGCAAGGATTTCGAGTCTGCCTCCAATCAATTTGCTGGTGAAAGTAAGTCCGGGATTGGGTCAACTAACCGTTGACTAAGAAACAATGGGTTGCAAAAACCAAAACGGCGGAACCAGAGTTCCGCCGTTTAGGGAAAGGAGGGGTGGATGGAGAAACTTGTTATTATCGAGTAACTTGCTACTTACTTCTTCAAAACTCACTTCTTCTCATTACAACATTCATGCCATTCATTTTGCGGCACCTCCAGATCTCAGTTAACTAAATCATATTATTAAGCTTACGAGTACTCGCTTGATCTGCGCAGACAACCATTATTGAGGTATTTCGCAAAAATTAGCGTAATGAAGTATTACACTGTCTCACACCGAAACAAGCCATTTTTTTGTCGTTGAAACCAACTTAACCGAGAACTCTGCTTCGGACTCACGATTGCGATCGCACGAAAAAAGCGAGTAATCTGCGTTCAAGATTGAACTGCGTGGGTAGTAGACGAATAAACCGCAAAGTAGGCTACGGAAATGGCAATGAACGCAACAGCATCAACAAACTCGGAGTTCTCGGTGAGGCAGCCATCAAATGCGGCGAGATGTCGACCGGTTGCCGAATTCTCCAAAAATACCCTTGCTTCTTGCGCGCTAATGCATTAATATTAGGTACACTTAGTCACAAAGTCTTGCTCGAGCATCAGACTCTTTAGTCATGTAAAAAAGGAGAACGGACCCATGGCCATTATGTTTAAATCCCCCAAAATGCTTGCCGCCCAGATCGATGAATTCTTAGACGCTGTTAGTGAAGGAGCTTTGGTTTTTAAACAGGCCATAAAGAATTACCTTGAAGGAGAAACCGATCATTTCGAGGAACGCATCATTACAATAGGGAATTTGGAAAACACCGCTGACGAATTGCGCAGAAAAATTGAGAATCAGCTTTACTCTCAATCTTTAATCCCAGAACATCGTGGCGACGTGCTTGGTTTGTTGGAAAACATGGATGATGTGATCGACACGGCCAAGAACACCTTGAACCAATTCTCCATCGAGTCGCCAGAGATAGAGCCTGAACTGAATCAGGACTATCTGGAGCTTGCGGAAATGGCAGCCAATGCCGCAGAGGCCATCGTGCTTGCAACCCGCGCATTCTTTAAAGACATCAATGCCATCAAAGACCACCTGCACAAAGTCTATTTTTTCGAGAAGGAAGCGGACAAGATTTCCTACGGACTCAAGCGCCGCGTGTTCAGCATGGACATTGCCTTGAGCAGAAAAATTCATTTACGCGATTTTGCCGTCCATGTGGACAACGTTTCAGACAGAGCTCAAGAAGTCGCCGACAGACTGGCAATCTATGCCATTAAGCGCGCAGTGTAGCGAATACCATGAATATATTCTTTCTCTCAAGCGGATTATTCCTGGGCTGGTCTTTAGGGGCCAACAATGCCGCTAACGTCTTTGGAACGGCGGTTGGAACTAACATGGTTCGTTTTAAAACCGCAGCCGTGATTTGCAGCATTTTCATCATTCTTGGTGCGGTGATCGGAGGCGCCGGAGCGGCTCACACCCTGGGCACGCTGGGATCGGTTAACGCCATCGCCGGCGCTTTCGTGGTAGCGAGTTCGGCAGCTTTGACCGTGTTCTGGATGTCAAAGCTCAAAGTGCCTGCCTCTACCTCGCAGGCCATCGTTGGAGCGATCATCGGATGGAATTTCTACAGCAAATCTTTGACTGATTACGGTTCGTTGCTAAAGATCGTAGTTAGCTGGGCGTGTAGCCCCGTTTTAGCCGCTTTATTTGCCATGGGGTTGTTCTTAGCATTCAAGGCATTCTTTACCCGGGCGAAAATTCATTTACTGAAACTGGATCTGTACACGCGGCTCGGGTTGATCCTCGTGGGCGCGTTTGGTTCTTACAGCCTGGGAGCCAACAACATCGCCAATGTAATGGGCGTCTTCATGCCCGTGTCTTCTCTCAGCGATTTGCATTTGCTCGGCCTGTTCACACTTTCTAATGCCCAGCAACTTTTCTTATTAGGGGGACTTGCCATCGCTGTGGGAGTTTTTACCTATTCCCGCAAAGTAATGGAAACGGTTGGCGGCGGTTTGTTCAAACTGTCTCCGGAGGCCGCCCTCGTGGTGGTGCTGGCCAACGCCCTGGTCCTTTTTCTTTTTTCATCGCAGGGCCTGGAAAGATGGCTGCTCACTCACGGTCTTCCCTCACTTCCCCTGGTGCCGGTTTCAAGCTCACAAGCGGTCATCGGGGCGGTTTTGGGAATCGGCTTGCTTAAGGGCGCCAGAGGAATCAATTACCGCGTCCTGGGTGAGATAGCCACGGGTTGGGTGACCACGCCCATCATTGCGGGGCTTATTACTTTCGTTGCTCTGTTTTTTGTACAAAACGTATTCAAGCAGCAAGTCAGTCGTAAGACCATTTACAGTTTTTCCGAAGAAGTGCTGACCTACTTGAACTCCAACAGCATCGACGTAGACCCCATCCGGGAGCTCAAAGATCGTGAGTTTGACAATCCCATTAGATTGCAGACACTTTTGGGAAAAAAATTGGCTTTCACACCCGCTGAGATCAAATTGATTATTAGCGCTTCTGAAAGGCATCATTTCTTTGTCGATCCGACCATTATCGCGCAGAAGCTGGATACGCACTGGCTTACCAGGGGACAAACCGATGCTTTAAGAAAGTTGGCTGGACACTCCTTCGATCACAAATGGCAACTCAGGCGCGCATTACAACAATTGACCGCTGCCTGGAAGTTTAGAAGCGATACCAAAATCAACAAACTGTACAACAAAGAGATTAAAGAGAAATTGGAATACGTGTTCGACCTCTTCAAGGTCGAGGACGAGGCAAGCTCGGGGCCATAGTTCCTGTCAGAAAGTCAAGCCGTTCTCACAAGTTTTCATACCGTGCGTCAGCCTGACATTTTCGCCATTCAAACCCTGTCACCTGGTCTTTCCCTCATTGATTTTTTCTACCAATTTGACATAAATTTCATGTGGCACACCCTTTGCTCTCACCTCGGACGAAAACAGAAAAAAGTCAAACGACAAAAGAACCAAATAGATCAATTTAAGGAGGTGTTCAACTATGTTAACTAAATTCAATCCCATGCGTGCTCTGCTACCCCGCGATCCGTTCTTTGACGATTTTTTTGACGCCGCTTTTCCGGTGCCACAGCTCGCTTTTGAACCCAAAATCGACGTGAAAGAATCGGAGAAAGAATTTGTGATTAACGCGGAACTGCCGGGCCTGGAAAAAAATGATTTCAAACTGGTTCTCGAAAACGACGTTCTCACCCTGGAAGGTGAGAAAAAGTACGAGCACGAAGAAAAGAAAGACGAGTACTACCGGTCGGAACGCAGCTACGGTTCGTTCAGACGCTCGTTCCGCCTGACCAATGAAGTGGAAAAAAACAAAATCAAGGCGGATTACAAGAATGGGATTCTTAAGATCACGATTCCGAAGTCCCAAAAGGCTTTGCCGAAACAGGTTGAGATTAACGTGAGCTAATCCCGTAGGCGTGTAGCAGACGCGTAAAAGGCCGAGGCGCAGATGTCTCGGCCTTTTTCATTGGCCATCAGGTGGGTCAAAGAGCGTGCTTTCTGAAGAGCGCCTTGACCGCCCGGGGCACGGCCTTGACCTTCTTCCAGATCGACTCCCCGTGAAGAAACTGGGCAAAACCTCTGAAATCGTCGACCGTTTCCTGGCTGTATTTAAACCACCAGAGGTCGTTGTCCGCGAGCGATTTGCACACAAGTCTCAGAATCCTGCGGATGATGGCTCGGTCCCTATTGATGTACTTGGGCTTCACGACTTCCATGACGCCCCAGGGGCCGTGGCTAACCCCCAGTCCGCTTTTTTTGTGACCCGTATAGGGCGCCTCGATCTGCGCGATGTGAATCAACAGGTCGTTGATCAACACGCTACCCGCCTGGATCTGTTTGGCCAGGGCCTGAGCCCGCTTTGGATTTTGGGTCCAGATGCTGGCAGAAAGACCAAACTCGGAATCGTTGGCCATAGCCACCGCTTCTTCATCCTTCTGGAACGACTGCACCGCAAGCAGGGGACCGAAACTTTCCCGCTGCAGAACCTGCATCGTGGCGCCCACATTGGTCAGAATGGTGGGTTCAAAAAAATGTTCGCCCAGGTCCCTCCTGACCTTGCCGCCCAGTTTCACTACGGCACCTTTCTTGACCGCGTCTCTCACCAAAGACTCGATTTTCTTTAGTTGGGCAGCATTCGCTAAGCAGGACATATCGGGTGCACCACGGTTTTCGCTGTTCAGGTGTAACTTGCGTGCTTTCTGAATGAGCAATTCCAAAAACTCCGACTTCAACGATTCGTGCACAAAAAGACGCTCCACGGCAAGGCAGGTCTGGCCCGCGTTGGAAAAAGCGCCCCAGACCGCGGCATTGGCAGCCCGGTCTAAATTGGCATCCTCAAGGACGATCATGGGGTCGCTGCCACCCAGTTCCATGTTCACAGGCACCATGTTCCTGGCTGCCGCGGCATAAATTTTCTGCCCGATGGCCGTGCTGCCGGTGAAAATAATTTTGTCCAGCCGCTGGTTCACCAAAGCGCTGCCCACATTAGCCAGCCCGGTAACCACTTCCAGCACGTTCCTGGGCAGATAGGCGCGGTTGAAGATTTCGCGAATTTTCAGCCCCGTGAGAGTGGTATATTCAGACGGCTTGTGGATCACCACGTTTCCGGCAAGAATGGCAGGAATGATGTGTTGCATAGACAACAGAAAAGGAAAATTCCAGGGCGAAATCACGGCCACCACGCCTAAAGGTTCATAGGTCACCACGCCCTTGCGCACTTTAAACAACGGATTGCTGGCCTTTATTTTCTGCTTCCTCACGATTTTCCCAATGTTCTTGATGTAATACTTAAAGCAGTCCAAAACTGGCAGGATTTCGCAAGAATACGCTTCGACCAAAGGCTTCCCGGTTTCAGCAGAAATGAGGCTCGCCATTTCATCTTTGAATTGGTAAAACTGGCGGTAGGACTTCTTGAACAGTTCCAGACGGGCAGTGAGGCTCAAGCTGGACCAATCTTCGAACGCCCGGCTGACCTTTTGCAAAATGGTTGGGATGTCGTCGGGATTAGTGGTGGAATATTGGCCGATGATTTCACCAGTCCTGGGGTTGGTGGAAAACAAAGCGTCGCCGTCAACTTTCAGGGCCATGTGTCAGTCCAATCCTACTCTTACGTTGAGAAACAACTGACGATTGCGGAGGAACCCCATTTCACCAAGTACAGAATGACTGCCACGCACTTTGCGACATTGGGCGCTTACGGCCAAAAGCAAGTCTATTTTCTCCGACAACGGCACCTGATCGGCTAAATCCTTCATTTCAGATTGAGAAACTTTACCATTTCCTCGTCTAAATGTTTGCTGTGTTCTTCGTTCAAAGGGTCCAGGCGATATTCATTCATTATCATGAGTTGCTGGCCGATCCACGCTTGCCAGCACTGTTCGCAAGTTTGGGCCAGAACTTTCTCCCCAAGCTCATTTTCATAGGGCGCTTCGGTAAGTCCTTCCTTGTCTTCGCCACACCGTGCACATTTGACTATCGACATCGTTGCCTCCAAATTAGGTTGGAAAAATCACTTTAGCAATTCAGTAATGGTGACCAATTCGTACCCCCGGGCCTGCAGGCCATCGATGATTTGCGGCAGCTTTTTGTGGGGAAAGTCGCCGTTTCGCAGCGTCCCCAGATGCATCAACACGATGCAACCGTTGGCCCCGTGATTGGAGCCATTGCCGTAGTTGAGAATCTTGTCCAGGATTTCATCGGCGGAACGGTAGGCTGGAGAGGTGGTGTCCGCCACCCAATCCATGGTGTCCATGGTGCTTTTCCAGTCGCGGCCCAGGGTCCACTCGACGTGCTGGTAACCCAGTTCTGCCGCCCACTCGCGGATTTCCTGGTTCTGTTCGCCGTAAGGTGCCCGCCAATAAGGTGCCATCTGCTGTCCGGTAGCCGCCATGAACGCCGCAGCGGTCTTCCGTAGTTCGTCTTGCAAGAATTCTCGGGTCACCTCCGGACGTGTTTCTTGCAGTTTGTTCTCGGCAAAAGTCGTCAAGTGCGGGTGGTCCCAGGTATGGTT
>JBHHYI010000238.1:0-6090 GCA_046757525.1 bacterium
TTGGGACTAAAACTCATAAGAGAATCCGTTGAGTTGAATAGAGGAAAGATTCAAATTGTCTCTTCGGATGGTTACTGGGAGCAAAAACAGCGACGTGTCAAGAGTGATGCATTTGAACAGGAATTTCCAGGCACCATCGTGAATCTTGAATTTAACATCGACGATAAAAGTTATAACAAGCTTTCTTCAGAAATAGCGCCTGAAGACATTTTTTAAAGGAGGGATCAATAATGCACAAAATCGTAATCAATATATTTGAAAAAATCGGCAGCACGGCAGCCGTATCTTCGGAGGACGGGGATCTCTTATTCAAACTTATCTCAAAAGCATTCAAGAATGAGGCTAAGGTCATTCTCGATTTCAATAACATCGACCTCCTTACTTCTACTTTTCTCAACGCTGCCATCGGTCAACTCTACGGCTTCTTCGACGGTTCATTTCTCAAAGAACATCTTGCCATACAAAACATGGAAAAAGACGACCTGGTACTTTTGAAAAAAGTCGTTGAACGGGCCAAAGAGTATTTCAAGAACAAGAACTTGGTCGAAAAGGCAATAAAAGAGACGCTGGGAGAATGAGCAATATTTTTGACATCAGGGCTTACGCACCAAGCTCGTCAGAGTATTTTTTCTTCGACACCAATATCTGGATGTATCTGTACTGTCCACTTGAAAACTACAACAAACGCACAATTCAACCATATGGACAGTTTTTGGGAAAGATTATTCGTGCGAAATCGACTATTTACATCTCATCGCTTGTCCTTTCTGAGTTTTACAATGCGTATCTGAGACTGGAGTTCAACCTTCGGAGACGAAAAAATCCCGATAGGTATTCAGATTTCAAGAGAGATTTTAGAAGGACAGGAGTCTGTCATTCATTACTTGCAGATATCACTTCAGCAGTCAAGAAACAAATCCTTAAACTTGCCCAAAGAATCGATGATGATTTCAGCCGCATAAATTTGGGTGATCTTTTCCAAAGTATCGAAAAGTCTGATTTCAACGATTCCTATTATGCAACACTGGCAGCTAAGAAAGAGATGGCCATTGTCACAAATGACAGGGATTTTATTTTTAAAGGTTCAAACGTAAGAATATTGACTGCAAACCCACATCTACTCAGAAAAAGGTGATGAGTCAATCCGCAATCGACAAACTCATCATCAACTCGCCCTTCGAGGAGCCGCAGCAATACTGGAGCTACAACCGGGAATACCGCACGTTTGAGCTTAAAGAAGGTCGCCGCCCGGCAGGGTATGTCATTGCCTCAGAAGGTTCCAAATCGTTCGATGATCCAGGCGTCTTTGTCGAGATTCCGCTGGTCAACCAAATCCGGCCACGGGTAAAGGCCTGGCGCGAAGCAGGATATCCCGGGGTGACCGGCATCACGAAACGCCTGCTCGAATACTGGAATGCGCCGGAAGAACGTGATTTTCGCCGCTTCTTTTTCTGCCAGTTGGAGGCGATTGAAACCGTGATCTGGCTCGTGGAAGCACCGGGCGCCGAGAAAGTCGGGATTGACATTCCTTCCGACGGGGGGAATTTCACCCGGCTGTGCTGCAAGATGGCCACCGGTTCCGGTAAAACCGTGGTCATGGCTCTTTTAATTGCCTGGCAGATTCTCAACAAAGCCACCTATCCACAGGACACGAGATTCTCCAAGAATATCTTCATCGTGGCGCCGGGCTTGACGGTCAAGAGCCGGCTGCAGGTCCTGCTTCCGTATGGCAAGGGAAATTACTACGATGAATTCGATGTTGTGCCGTCTGGCCTCAGAGAAAAACTGCGCCAGGGCAAAGTACTGGTGCGAAACTGGCATGCCCTGAACTGGGACACAGAAGAGCAAGTCGCCAAAAAAAGAAGCGTGGACAAACGAGGTGCCAAGAGTGATGAGGCCTACGTCCGGGAAGTCCTCGGCGAAATGGCAAGTGCCCGCAATATCGTGGTCCTCAACGATGAAGCGCACCACGCCTGGCGGGTGCCGGCCGAATCAAAAGTCAAGGGGGTCAAAAAGGAAGAAATCGAAGAAGCGACCAAGTGGGTCGGCGGCCTGGACCGCATTCATACGGCCCGTGGCCTGCTAAACTGTTTCGACTTTTCAGCGACGCCCTTTGCGCCATCCGGAAAGAAAGCTGCCCGTGAGGCGCTGTTTGAGTGGATCGTCAGCGACTTCGGCCTGAACGATGCCATCGAATCAGGTCTGGTGAAAACGCCTCGTGTGGTCATCCGCGATGACGGAAAGCTCACCAAAGAATACAGGTCCCGCTTTTATCACATTTACAACGATCCAGATGTAAAAAACGATATCACCCGGAGAGCAGAGGAACGAGAACCATTGCCAAGTCTGCTCATCAACGCCTATGATTTACTCGGCAAAGACTGGTGGGAGACAGCAAAAAAGTGGCGGGATTCAGGTCACACCATTCCACCGGTTATGATCACGGTTGCCAACCGAACCGAGACAGCGGCCCGGGTCAAACATGCTTTCGACCACAAGAAAACTCAGATCGAAGCGCTTTGTGACCCCGAACGCACCATTCACATCGATTCCAAAGTCCTGGAGATGGCCGAGTCGCAGGAAGAAGGATTTACAATCGGCGGTGAACCGGAACAAGCCGAATCTGAGAATGCCCCCAAGAAGAAACTCACGAAAAAAGAAGCTGCTGAGCTGCTCAGACAAACCGTCGATACGGTCGGGAAGCAGGGGCAGCCTGGAGAACAGGTGCAGAACGTTATCTCTGTCGGCATGCTGTCCGAAGGTTGGGACGCCAAAACCGTGACGCATATCATGGGATTGCGCGCCTTCTCGAGTCAGCTTTTGTGTGAGCAAGTGGTGGGCCGCGGGTTGAGACGAACCTCTTATGACATTAATCGCGAAACCGGTTTGTTCGACGCAGAGTATGTGAACATCTTTGGCGTGCCGTTCACGTTTCTCCCCCACGAGTCGACCGAAGATACCATACCTCCCCCACCGCCGGCCAGAACGGCGATAGAGCCGCTCAAAGCAAAAGAAGCGTTCGAAATCAGATGGCCCAACCTGTTGCGCGTTGAACATGTGTATCGTCCAACTCTAACGCTCAACTCCAAAAAAGTGAACCCACTCAGGTTCAATGCGTATGATGTTTCGCTGATTGCAGACCTTGCGCTTATTCTTGAAGGGAAACCCGATATCACCAAAGTCGCGGATATCGATCTAAACAAAATCGCCAGTCAACTCGCCAGAATGCAAAAGATCATTTTCCGGGCTACGGTGGAAGTCTTCGAGCAAATGCGGCCGGAATGGAGGGCGAGCAAGGAAATGTTGCTGGCGCAGCTCTTTCAAATCGTTCAGAATTTCTTGAATTCCAAGAAGATTCAAATAACCCCGAGGAATCTGTACAACTATGATGTGCGGAGAAGAATCCTGTTGATGTACAATATGAACAAAATCGTTCAGCATCTCTGGGAAGCAATTCGTTTCGAAAATACAGAAGCCATCACGCCTATTTTCGATCCTGACTACCCGATCCGTTCCACATCAGATATGCGCACCTGGTACACATCTAAACCTTGTGAGTTCACTAAGAAATCACATATCAATTTTTGCGTCTTCGACAGCACGTGGGAGGCCAGCGAGGCGTTCGAATTCGACCGCAATCCAAACGTAGATGCCTGGGTGAAAAACGACCATCTGGGTTTTGAAATTCATTATATCTGGCAAGGCGTGGTCAAGAAATACCGGCCTGATTTTATCATCCGCTTGATCAATGGCAATCATCTCATTCTGGAAACAAAAGGGATGGACACACAGAGAGATAAAACAAAGCGCAAGTTTCTGGACGAATGGGTCAAGGCGGTGAATTCTCACGGCGGATTTGGAAAGTAGCGTTGGGCGGTGTCTTTTAATCCTGCGGATGTGCCTGGGATCCTTGAAAATACAATGAACAGATGAAAATGGTTGATCCCGAGCAGGACGGAAAAATTTTGTGCCTTTCAACTGTTTTCAAAAACCATTGGAGATGATATGAAACCCAAGACATTAATCGGTGTGCTTGCCCTACTGACGATCATTGGCAATTGGGGCTGTCAGAAAGGGGATTTCAAGGAAGTGGGCCAGTACACCATCGAGCAATTTCAGGCCACCAAATCCATCTTTGGTAGCTCCTTCTCTCCCGATGAGAGCGAAATACTTTTCACCAGCAACGCTTCCGGCGTGTTCAACGCCTATACGATTTCCATCGAGGGTGGAGAGCCAACTCAGGTCACCAACTCCACGGATAATGCGATTTACGCCATTTCATTTTTCCCTCAAGACAAGCGCATTCTCTACCGGAGCGATCAGGAAGGCAACGAAATCTCGCACCTCCTTGTAAGAAACGAAGATGGCTCGGTAACAGACTTGATCTCAGATCCAAAGGCCCGGGCAGAATTCTACGGTTGGAGTCATGACGAAAAAAGCTTTTATTTCGGTACTAACAGTAGAAATCCAAAGTACATGGATTTCTACCAAATGGACATCGCGACTTTCACGCCGAAACTAATTTACCGCAACGATGCCGGATACGACCTCGGTGCTGTTTCAAACGACCAACGTTTCATGGCGTTTGGCAAAACCATTACCCGAGCCAATTCGGACATGTATTTGTACGACATCCACAACAAGACGCTCAAGCACCTTAGTGCCCACCAGGGAGAGGTCAACTACGTGCCGGTTGCATTCAGCGTGGATTCCAGGAGTCTGTACTTCCTCACAGACGAGGACAGCGAATTTACCTATTTGAAGCGCTACGACATCGAAACTGGCCAGACGGAAAAAGTTGAAGCTACCGATTGGGACATCTTGTACGCCTCTTTTTCCCACAACGGCAAATATCGCGTGGTGGGCATCAACAACGACGGCAGGACGGAAATCAAAGTCTACGATACCGGGACGGGTGCTCAGGTCGAGTTACCGGTCATTCCGAATGTCAACTTCAGTTCGGTAAACATTTCCAAAAGCGAACGTCTCATGACGGTGTACTTAAACGGCTCGCGATCGCCCAATAATCTGTACGTCTACGACTTCGAATCCCGGCACTTCAAGAAATTAACGGAGACCATGACCCCGGAAATCGACCCGTCAGATTTGGTCGAGGCCAGGGTGGTCAGGTACCCTTCCTTTGACGCCCGTCCAATTCCGGCCATACTCTACAAGCCGCACCAAATCAAGCCGGGCGAAAAAGCGCCTGCCGTAATTTGGGTGCACGGCGGCCCGGGCGGGCAATCCAGAATCGGTTACAACGCGCGGTTCCAATATCTGGCCAATCATGGCTACGTGGTGTTAGCGGTCAACAACCGTGGCAGTTCGGGCTATGGTAAAACCTTCTTCAAATTAGACGATCTAAAGCACGGCGAAGATGACCTGGACGATTGTGTAGAAGCCAAAAAGTTTCTCGTCTCCACCGGTTACGTGGATGCCAACAAAATCGCTATTGCCGGCGGCAGCTATGGCGGCTACATGGTGGTTGCCGCGCTGGCCTTTCGTCCGCAGGAGTTTGCCGCCGGTGTGGACCTGTTCGGTGTCACCAACTGGGTTCGCACCTTGAAAAGCGTGCCGCCCTGGTGGGAAGCTTTCAAGAATGCTCTGTACCAGGAATTGGGGAATCCAGAAACCGATGAAGACTATTTGCGCAGAATATCGCCTTTATTCCACGCCGACAAAATCACCAAACCCTTGATCGTGCTACAAGGTGCCAACGACCCCCGCGTGCTGAAAACAGAATCAGACGAAATCGTTGCGGCGGTCAAGAAAAACGGCGTGCCCGTGGAATACGTGGTATTTCCCGACGAAGGGCATGGCTTTCGCAAGAAAAAGAATCAAATCAAAGGCTGGAAGGCAATTTTGAACTTCCTGGATGAACATGTCAAGGGACAAACGGGGCAGCGACCGCAGTCGTGACCAGAAGTTGCTCTGCCCAAACGCCGTGCCACAATACAACAATCCAGGCAATAGGGGGATGTATTGGTAACCCGGTCCTCTGGCGCCGTTCGAGTGCCTGACTGTGCAGGCGCAGAGGCGATGACTGGAGTGAACACTGAATGGCAAAGTCGACCCACTGAGCCTCGGGAA
>JBHHYI010000239.1:0-6088 GCA_046757525.1 bacterium
TCCCCCTGGTTTTTTCGCTGGACGCTTCAAAAACCGTCCCCCTTTCAAAAAGGGGGATTCCTTGCAAGCACCGTATAATCAAATAGTTGTGCCAAGAATCCAAATAACTCTCCTTGAAACGGAACGTTCCCATCGAGTGAAGCTGTCCAAGAGGAATGACAGTTCTTTTTCTTGAGCGCAAAAGTAGTCGTCCTGAGTAGTCCCGACCGCTTTTTGGTCGGGACGTATCGAAGGGCGCCGGCCGTCACCCCTCGATACGGTCGCTTGAGAAGCAGCGACCTACTCGGGATGACTCGCACAGTGTTCTCTGGAAACGCCACGCTCTCGCCCGCCTTTATTACAGCCTCCAATGTCATTCAGGAGGAATCCTGTTGGCTGACTCGCACAGTGCTGACCAGTAACAAGATGCCTCCCGCATGACAGGACTGCCTTTGGCGTTTCCGACATTTAAAGCAATCCGGATGAAGCGGTCCGCCTTGTGGCGTCGCTTCATTCCCGAAACCCGGCTTCGGCCTCCTTGAGGGGATCGCTCCCTTTGGCGGTGGCCGGGGTTATGACGACGCCCGGCAACTTACCCGTTAATTGTCCTGCTTCCACGACCATTTCGCCGTTGACCAGTACGTAATCGATACCTTCGGCGTACTGGTGCGGCTTGAAAAAGGTAGCCCGGTCACGCAGCCGCTCGAGGTCCAGCACCACGAGGTCGGCCCAGAAGCCCTCGCGGATCATCCCTCGGTGCCGTAGTCCCAAAATTTGCGCCGGCAGCGAAGTAGAGGACCTTACGGCATGTTCCAGAGAAATGCTGTGGCGGTCCAGGGCGTAACGACGAATCTTGCGCGGGAAGGTACCGTAGAAGCGCGGGTGCACGGCTCCATCTTCGGGCAGGGCCACGCCTGCGTCTGAGGAGGTCGCCGTCCACGGCTGCGACATGAAGGCCTCGACGTCTTCCTCGGACATGGAAAAGCCGCGCAAACGCGCGCCACCCCGGCGATCGTGAAATCCTTCGAGCTGCAGCCGCAAGGCCATTGCCACCGGGGTGATATGGCGCTGCTCGGATAGCTCTTGCAGGCTCTTGCCGATGTAGGCAGTATCCGGGTAGTCGAATACCAGGATGTGGTCGGCGCCGCCCCGGCGGCGAATTTCGTGCGCAATGTCCTGTCGGATTTCGTGTGCACGCCTCTTGTCTTTCAACCGTTTGCGCAGTATTCGCGCAAAGTCGGTCTTGGGGGTGATCTGCTCGCCGCTGTCGTTTGTGCCCTGCTGGTGCTCAAATGCCCAGCGGGGAATCAGAACCGTGTTGCCGTCAGAGCCGCTGGTGTTGTACGGGTACTGGTCGGCCCACACGCTTACGCCGCGTGCGCGGGCTTGTGCGATCAGGTGGATGACCTGGCCGCTGGCGCCCCAATAGTGCGCGCCTTTAACCTTGAGGTGCGAGGCTACCACCGTGGCACCGGTACGCTCGCCAACCTCGATGGTTTCCCTGACGGCTTGCAGCAAAGTGGGCGGTGCGTTCGTCCCGTCCTGGCTGGGCCAATACCACATGGGGTCCGGCCCTTCGCTGCGCTGGTGTGCGATGTAAACCCCGCCGTACGGCACGATTTCCGCCACCAGGGCCACCAGCTCGTCTGTGGTGCTCCAGCGCCCCGGACTGTATTCCAGACCCACAGACAGTCCGTAGGCCCCCTCTTCCATGGCCTGGTGCACCATTTGTCGCATTTGCTGAATTTCCGCAAGCGTGGCTGCGCGGCGGAAATTGCTCTTCAGAACGGTGCTGCGGATCGTTCCGTGGCCCGCCAACAGAAGGGCATTGGGGCCTATGCCGGCCTGGCCCAACCTCTGGCGTTGTTCTGCAATGGGCCAGGGTGAGCGCCCGTCCTGGTTTACAACCACCGTCGTGATACCCTGGGAAATTAGGTTGGGTGCGGCGCGACGTTTCGCGTCTTCGGAGCTGAGACCCTGTTCAAACCTCAAAATGCCGTCGGCGTGAGAATGCAAGTCGATGAATCCAGGTACCAGCCTCCGGCCGGTCACGTCCAGGACCCGGCTGGCCGGCTTATCTTTGAGCCGACCCACACGCGCAATCTTGTCGTCTCGAATGCCGACGTCAGCATAGAACCAGGGATTGCCGCTGCCGTCCAGAACCTGTCCGCCCAGCAAGAGCAGATCGAATGGCGGCCCTGCCTGGCCCCGGACGGGCTGTGGGAGCTGCAAGGCGAGCATGACCAGCAGGAACAGACCGGGAAGAATGAAAGTGTCGCAGACGCTTTGCCGTTGCGGCTGTGTTTGCATGTCACTTGACAGTAGGTTAGTTGCCGAACCTTGCCGGCAATGGTTCACGAGCAGGCATTGGGGTTTCTCTGCGCCTGAGCATTATTTCAAACCGAGCTTTTGACCCTTCTCCAGCAGCCTGATGGACTTTGCAATCCGCTGTTCTTTGGTCTGCTGACGTTTGGCCACAGCAACCCAAGTTCATTCCCGTCAAGGGCCGGGCCTCTGACCGGTCTTGATGTACTTCCAGTTTCTGACTTTGCCTTCGGCAAGCCACTGGACGGCCGTGTCCAGTCGTTTTTTCCGGGTGGATTCGGTCTTGGCCTCGGTAATCCATTCCACGTATTCTTTCTTATTGCTATAGCTGAAGCCTTCGAAGGTTGCCAGCGCCTGTTCGTTTTTGCGCATCGCCTCCAGGAAATAAGATGGGATGATCAACTCCTGCTTCGGCTTTTTGGGTTTGGCCGGCAACTTGACGCCGTCGGCGTTTAGTTTTGCCGCCTCTTTGATGTATGCGATCAAGACGTCGTCTGCCGGCAGTTCGGAAGTATCGGTAATACGCCCGAACTGTCCCATGGCGGTGTTCTCGCCTTTAGCCATGATTTTGTGCGGGTCGGACATGAGCGAACCCTTCCAGAAGCCAAAAGCACAGTGGTTCTTGAAGGCGGCCATGCTGCACAGAATGCCTTTGTACTCGAAATGAGGAAAGCCCCATTTGATCGTTTCCGCGACCTCTGGACAGGCCTGGTGAACGAGCTTGCGAATGTGGGTTAGAATGGGCTGCGCAAACTCCCGCGATTTGGCAATGTAAGCGTCAATGCGAGCATCTTTTTGCCCCATGGTGATCTCCCTCCTGTGTGTTAACCTTGATTTCCGTGAGAGATTCTACAAGGGTCGGGACCAGCCGGTCAAGGCGTGCGGCGCAATCGTGCTTTGACCCAGTTTTCCAGACCGCCGACGACCACCAGTTCCTGGGCGGCACTGCCCACCGGGCTGACCGGATATTCCTGGCCATCGGCATGCAGCACGGCACGCTGGAAATCGAGTCGAGCTTGAATGCCAGTGCGAACCGTCGGTTTTTGCGTTCCGAATTTGTCTTTTAGAGCGGTGACCAGTTCCGGAGCTTCCAGGGTCAGGAAGCCGTTGTTCAAGGCGTTGCGTTTGTAAGTTTCGCTAAAAGAGCCGGCAATGACCAGGGCAAGGCCGCGGTACTTCAACGCGGTGGCTGCTTGTTCGCGCGAGCTGCCGCTGCCGAAGTTGAAACCGCCCACGAGAATGTCGCCTTCTTTGACCAGGTTCTTGAATTCAGGGTCGTAGTTTTCCATGACCACCCCGGCTTGCTGTTCCGGCGTAAAATCATCCACATAAGTGTATTTTCCTGGGTAGATGCCATCGGTGTTGAGGTTGTCCTGAGGACAGAAAATCAATTCGCCGTCAATCTCTTGCGGGAAGCCGTCGATTACTTGGACCTGGCTGCCGTGACGGTTCTGCTTTTCGTTGATGCGCACTTCGCCACGTGTTGGTGTCGCCTCCCAGGCGCCGGGATAATCGATGTACCCTTTTAACGCCGAGGCCGCCACCACCGCAGGCGAACTTAGGTAAGCCTGCGCGCTGCGGGAGCCCATCCTGCCTTTGAAGTTGCGGTTCGTAGCTGAAATGCCGACTTCGCCGTCTTTGAGGGTCCCTTTGCCCAGGCCGATGCAAGGCCCGCAGCCAGGCGGCAAGGGCAGGGCCCCGGCATCCAGCAGCGCCTGCCAATCGCCACGCTTCTCGCTTTCTGCCTGCACTTCACTGGAAGCGGCCGCGACATAGAATTCTACGTTTTTTGCCACGCTCTTACCGCGCACAATAGCCGCCGCTTCGGCCAAATCCTCGACCCGGCTGTTGACGCACGACACCAGATAAGCCTTTTGGATCTTAACCTGTCGTGCACGCATCTCGGAAATAGGAGTCATCTTTTTCACCGTGTCAGGGCCGGAAACGTGCGGCTGTACGGTTGCCAGGTCCAGGACCAGTTCTCTGGCGTAGAAAGCCTCTTTGTCCGCCTGCAGGGCTGCGCGTTCTTCCTCCAACTGCGCAATTCGAGTTTGGTTCAGGCGCGGGTGTCCTCCGTTGACGTTGGCATCGCATGGCACGCCCATCGGTCCGCGCTTGGCAATTAGGGCGGCACGCTGGCGCAGCCAGTGCAGAGAGACGTCATCGACCGGAAAAACGCCGGCCAAAGCGCCCCACTCGGTGGTCATATTGGCGATGGTAAGGCGGTCATTTAAGGTGAGCTGCGCAACGCCTGGGCCCACAAACTCAACCACGTGATTGAGCACTTCGTCGTTGCTGAAATAACCGCACAAGGTGATGATGACATCCTTGCCAGTCACCCCGGGCTTCAGCTTACCGATTAGCTCGACTTTGGCCACAGGCGGAACCTGCCACCAGGTGCGGCCCGTGGCCCAGATGGCGGCCGCGTCGGTGCGCACCACCGGCGTGCCCAGGCAGCCGATCCCTCCGTACATGTTGGAATGACTGTCAGAAGCGACCACCAACGTGCCAGGCCAGGCATAGCCCTCTTCCACCATGATCTGGTGGCCGATGCCGCGACCGGCCGGGTAGAAATCCACGCCCATTTCGCGTGCAAAGGCCTCGATATTGGCATATTTTTGCAGATTCTTCTCGCTTTTGTTTTGAATGTCGTGGTCCAGGGTAAAGACGACTTGTCGCGGATTGGCCACACGGGTGGCGCCAATGCTGCGAAATTTGGGAATGACCGCCCCGGAGTTGTCATGGGTCATGACGTAAGCCGGGCTGATGGTAATGTAATCTCCCGCGTGCACTTCATGGCCCGGCGCTAAATCCACAGCATAACGTTGAGCTATTTTTTCAATAAAAGTCTGTGCCATGTGAACGTTATTCTTAATTTGAAGGGTCTTACAAAACTCACAAGGGCCCTTGTCCTCGCCGAAGCCAACGCGCAAGGCATGAGGCCCGGGCGACTCTACTTGCCAACGTGCAAAGTCTGCTGTTCCGGGCTGCCCCCGGGAAACGACAGCAATTCTGCACGCACGATGAAATCCCCGCTGACAACGGCTCCAGAGTTGTCATGGCCATCCCACTCCACTTGATATGATTTTGACTCCTGCGGTTGCAGCTCCAGAATCCGGAGTACCTGAATGAACACCTGGTCATGGGCCCAATTCCAGATCACCGCCGGTTCTGACCCCGCGCTGTCCGTCTCGGCCAAAACCACGAAGTCAAACGTTTGGCCGGAAGCAAATTTCAGTTTAAGCGCCCGCTGGGAAGTGTTGGTAACCGTGAGTTGCATGGCAACCGTTTCGCCAACTTTGATTTCGCTGCTGCTCAATTGCAACCGTAACTGAAGACCGTTTTCCGTGACCTTCTGCGTGAGTTTCAGCAATCCCTCCACAATGGTTTGCAGATTGGCTGGCGCACCAAAATAATCCGTCCGCACCAACTTGGAAGTGCGGCCACGAGAAAATGAAATGGCATAATTCAGTGCGTCAACCACTTGCCCGTTAAAGTAGTTGTCTCCCAAACTAAAAAAATTGTTGTTGAGAAACAATTTCTGCAAATCGTCCAGCTCAGAGGTGGAAAGTTGCACGACCTTCCTTGCTCCCGGAGAATCTCGGTTCTCGTACACCAGCACTCCGGATTCGTCCACCACGAATGTCTGCCGTATGCCAGCAATCCCGCCGGTGATTTCCAGCAAAAGAATCTGTTTACCTAAACCCGAGTCCGGCTGCCCTTCCTTTGAATTTGAGCCGCCTCCCGTGAAAATGTTCTGAAAGTCACAGGCAAAAAAACAATG
>JBHHYI010000240.1:0-6078 GCA_046757525.1 bacterium
GTTTTAGCCTTCAGATCGGAGAGTGAGCCGTCGTTTTCAACCACATAATCGGCGCGTTTGACTTTTTCTCCTGACGGCATTTGTGACTCGATGCGCTTTAGAATTTCTTCGCGGGTTAACTGGTTGCGTTCTTGAATCCACTGAATTCGCTTCTCCAGGGGAGCGCTCACCACGACCACCGCATCCAGGATGGCGTCCATGTTGGACTCGAAAATCAGGGCGGCTTCCACACCCACGAGGCTCTGGCGTTCCTCGCGCTGCAGCCGCTGCGCCTCTTGCTCAATCCAACGCAGGACGTGCGGGTGAATGATCTGGTTGACACGCTCCCGTGCAGACGCATCCGAGAAGACGATGGCACTGAGTTTTTCCCGGTTCAACCGGCCATTTTTGGAATAAATGTCGGTGCCGAACTCGGCGGTCAGGTCGTGGCGGATTTCGGGTAACCGGTTGGTCAGCTCTTTGGCCAGAGGGTCAGCTTCCAGGATGGGAATGCCCTGCTCTTTGAGAAAATTACAAACAACCGTTTTGCCGCAGCCAATGCCGCCCGTGACGCCAAAAAGAAACATGATCTTAGAGATGTAAGGAAAAGCAGACTATCATTGTTGGATTGTAAGCGATTTGAAATAAGCGACGAGCCTGAACAAGTCAAATTTGATATCCGTATTTAGCTCTGAGCAATAAGTGATCGGAGTGCCCGGTTCACGGATTCAGAGTCGGGAAAATGCACCTTAATATCTGGGTCCAACATCACCGCACCATCTTCCTGCGTGAAATATTGGACGGTGGTCGTGCCGTCGCTTTTGTGAATGTGTACGGTATGTCCCTCGCGATACGCCTTGTAGTGCTTTCCCCGAACTCCTTTCGAGAAGTCATACTCGTCTCTCATCTCTTTTGCCTTAGTATCGGCTTTCTTTGTTTTCATAAGCTCTTCTCTCTGTTTTTGTTGCTTTGCGACATCCAATGATACGAGGGCTTAAATTCAGTGACGATCCTATTAGCAATTTCACTGATTTGATCTTGAGTTAGCATTGGTGATCTATAAAATTTATGCTCTTTACCGTTGAGGTTTGGTTTTCCTATTTCAACCTTAAACAATATATCAAGCTTAGAGAATTATGTCAAGACAAATTGTTGCACCAAGACAAGGGGCTCCTGGCGCGGCCTGAAGTTGACATGAAGGCGTGGCAGAAGCTAAGAACAGTGGAAAGTTAACATGAAATGAAGGATTTCTGGGTCAACTCAGGGTAAAATCTTCCTGGGAATCATCTGGCTTCAAGATGGCCAGGTTGAGATTGAGGACCTCCAGGAGTTGGTCGGCTTCCATCCCGTCCTCCGGATAGCCGCTCACGGACACTTCCGTGGTGGTCGAGGCTTTAAGGTGATCGATGTAGTTCTGAAACCGGTTGCCTAAGATCTTTGCCATGCTCAGAGGCGTTTCCGGCAACAAAACTACAAACTCCGTCTGATTTCTGATGCTGACCACATCCAATTCTCTCAGACACTTCTGGAGGATTTGCAGAATCTTCCTGAACACCGGCTGTGGCAGTTCGTTTACGGAATCAAAATTCACCCCATCTTCGCGTAGGAGAGACAGTTTGAGCACGGAAAGGTTGAGATTGTGTTTGCGGCTGCGTTTTATTTCGAGACGAAGCTGGTGTGGAAAGAATTGCCAGTTCAAGACTTCTAAGCCTACCTCCTCGAACGTTTTCTTCACCCGCAGCAGCTCTTTCTCGGCTGCGTTCCCGTTGGCGGGGGCGGAGCCTTGAGTCACAGCCCCCCGGTCTTGCAGAATCACCAGGTCTTCAGCCAGGTCTTCGTCGAATTTGTGATAGAGGTAGGAATAGATTTTTCGTTTGATGGCTTTTTCAGCGCTGAAGGTGCGGTCGCAATTCATGCAGCGACAGTGAACATTGGATTCAGAAAACTTCTTGCGACAGGTTAAACATTGGTAGACCGGTCGATTGGTTTTTTCGTAATCGATGCCCTGAGTGGAAAGCTTCTTGTGGCAGGCCGGGCAGATCAGCTCACCGTCGCGTCTGAATTCGTACTCCATGGACTTGTGACCGCATTTGATGTGGATGATCACGTCGAAAGCCATGATTTCGGCCGAATTACAATGCTGGCAAATATCCCTGAAGTTCAAATCGTGGTGACCGCATAGGGGACAGATATGAATGGTATCGTAGAAGACGCGATCGAGGTGCTTTTCTTTGGCCAGCCTTTCCAACGTGAATATTTCGCCACCGATGTCATCGGGCTGCAGGACTTTAGCGGCATCCGGGTATTCGTAGCCTAACTTGGCTTCTTTCCTTACCACCGGAATTAATTTCGAAATGCTGTTTTCTTCCAGATGTTTTAGCAGTCTGCCCCACGGTTTTTGTCCGTTTACCTCATCTAAGTTTTGGAGTTTTATATTGTAAAAATCGAGTACATTGCGCACCCTGGTGGTGAGCTCGGCGCGCTGAAACGGTTTGGTCAGATAATCCACAACGCCTAAGCGTAGTCCGCGCAGTTTGTCTTCGGTCTCATTTTTTGCCGACAAGATGATAACCGGGATGAACTTCAGATTGGGTTCCCGTTTTATCGACTCCAACAGTTGGTAGCCGTTGATATCGGGCAGAATGATGTCGAGTACGATGAGTTGGGGTTGGATTTCCGCAGCTTTTTCGAGCGCTTCTCGGCTGGTTGAAGCCAGGAAGACGCGATAACTTTCATTCTCGAAGACGTGTTTGAGGAGCTCTTGCGTATTCAGATTGTCGTCGATGACCAGTATCTTTTCGCCCGCCACTGTATTCACCTCTAAGAAATTAGCATTAAGGTCCGAACGGTTTTAGTTTGGTGGCTTGCCGTTGCAGGAGGTTTTCTTCCGGTTTTACCACGGTGACGTTGGCACGGGTTTCCACAGCGTCGAGCTCATCCGGTTCGTTCAAGATGGGGATGGTAAAGTAGAAAGTTGCGCCCTGGCCCTTTTCGCTGTTTACCCAGATGTTGCCGCCCAGGCGTTTGATGATTTCTTTGGAGATCGACAATCCAAGTCCAGTTCCATCGGACTTTCTGGACAGATCGTCTTCAATGCGATGAAATTTGTCGAAAATCACGTCGAATTGTTCTCTGGAAATGCCAACCCCTTGATCCTGAATAGCAATTTTTACGAAGTCTGTGGTGTCTTTTTGACGTTTCCCTTTTAGAATTTCTTGCGTGATGGTAATGAGGCCGCCTTCGGGGGTGAATCTAATGGCGTTGGTCAACAAGTTGATCACGACCCGGATCAGTTTGTCCATGTCTGCGACGACATAAGGGTCCTTTTCCGGAACTTCATAAGTGACCATGACCTTTCTTGCCAGCGACAGCGCTCTGAGGGAATCGACCGCCAACGCAATGGATTCTGACATTCTTTGAATGGACATCTTCCAGTCCG
Source organism: bacterium (assembly GCA_046757525.1). GTDB lineage: Bacteria > Zhuqueibacterota > Zhuqueibacteria > Oceanimicrobiales > Oceanimicrobiaceae > JBHHYI01. Next base: position 3,419 of record JBHHYI010000240.1, read on the forward strand.
CCATACCTGCCTCTATTTTTGATAAATCCAGCATGTTTTTGATTGTTCTGGTGAGCCGCGAGCTCTCATCGATGATAATTTGCAAATACTCATCATCGTTTATTTCACTGGGTACTTCCCCGTTTATCATGATCTCGGCAAACGACTTAATAGCTGTTATTGGCGTCAGGATCTCATCGGAGACCGTGGCCAGAAATTGGTTTCTCAGCGTTTCCAATTTGGTTTTGGAAAGCGATTGCTGCGGTTCGGAGATCCGGGCACACAGCAAAATGACGCCACAAATCTCTCCTTCAGAATTCTTCCACGGGGTAGCGGAGATTTCGATTTGGGATTTCGCTTCCGGCGGGTTTTCGAACACGTCCTGCTTTTGTGGTTTATTCGTTTGCAGAGTCTGGCTACAAATCTCCTGAACCCGTGCAGAGATTTGTTCTTCAAGAACGTCCTCCAGTTTGTTTCCAACGATCGAAACGGCTATAATGCCAAAAATGTCCGCTGCCGTTCGGTTAAACACCCTGATGACATTTTCCGAGTCCACCGCAATGATCCCCAAAGGGAGGTGGTCCAGAATAGAGGCAGGAACATTCTTTATCCCAGGTAAATCCTGGCTTTTACAAAGGCCCATTTTATACTGCTTTACGCTCCGGTAATTTGATTAAAGAAATAGAAAGATCCCCCTTTTATTATTGCTTGCTATCGTTTCTTGTCATCTATTAATCGACAAATTTGCCTAAGGTCTTGAGTATCAAAATCTTGATATTTGCTTTTGTCCTCGACAATCAATATATTTGCTCAACCTATGACACGAAGAAACATTCAACTACAACTCCTGATTTGCCTGGCCCTGTCGACCGAAGCGACCTACATCGTCATGGCCATGTTTGACAATAGCGAAATCCGCATTCCAGTTTATCTGGCTTGCTACGGCGCGGTCTTTCTCATTTACTGGGTTGCTGGGTTGTTGTTTTTTAATTTCAGAAGAGAGGGGGCCAAAAATACGCTCCTGGCGGCGGCAGGTTCCGGCAGCTTCATTCGGAGAATTGGCTGGCTGAGCAGGGTTGTCAATCAGCACACAAGTGCGGACACGCTTTCAGCTCGGGAAGTTGTCACCGTGGGCGTGGTTTTTGGCGTCATCTTCAGGTTGACTTTGCTTTTTAGTCCGCCAACGCTTTCAGACGATATCTATCGCTACGTTTGGGATGGCCGTGTGGCCGCCCATGGCGTGAATCCTTACCGATTTGCTCCTGAGGCACATGAATTACAATCGCTACGCGACCGAGATATTTTCCCCAACATAAACCACCGGGAGGTCTCTACCATCTACCCGCCGGTCAATCAACTCACCTTTCGGGGAATCTATGAGCTAAACCCCAGAATTGTGGGGTTTAAGTCGGCGGCGCTGGGATTCGATTTGCTCACCATTTGCTTGCTGTTTCTGATTCTGCGGAAGTTATCGATGCCATTGGACAGGCTGCTGATCTACGTTTGGAATCCTCTGGTGATCGTCGAATTTTCCGGCAGTGGCCACATCGACAGTGAAGGCATCTTTCTCCTCACCCTGGCCCTCTGGCTTTTTGTCGAACGCAAGCTAATTGTTTCCACCGTTGTGTTGGCGCTTTCTTTTTTGACAAAGTATTTGGCGTTGCTGCTCCTGCCGTTTTACACCTTTTTCAAAAAAGAAAACAAGTTGTTCTACCTTCTGATTTTTGTTATTGTGGCGGCGGTTTTTTACATTCCGTACGCCAACGCGCGGGAAGGGCTTTTTTCTGCTCTGTTGGTTTACTCTTCAAAGTGGCGGTTTAACGACTCGCTGTTTGCGTTGATTTTTTCCACAGTGCACAGACTTTTGCCCGAAAGCTGGATTGTGAAGCTCATGATCCTGCCTTACGGCATGCAGCCCGAGCCCGGAACCATTGCGACCAGAGGTACGGACCTGGCTCTAACTGTTTCCAAGTACATCGTCAGTCTCGCTTTTGCGGCGCTGTTTCTCTTTTATTTTTCGAGAAGCAAGAGGGAATTCTCAAAGGTCGGAAGAATCTGGATGTTCAAAGTTGGACTGGTGCTGTTCGGTACCTTCTTCTTGCTTTCTCCCACGGTTCACCCCTGGTACCTCTGCTGGATGCTGCCGTTCCTGGTGCTCTTGCCCAATCGCGCCTGGATTCTGCTTACCGGGCTGGTCGGCCTTTCCTATTGGGCCCTGATTGATTTTTCAGCTACCGGCGTCTGGCACGAGAACATCTGGATCAAATGGCTCGAATATCTGCCGTTCTACCTGTTGCTGACGTATGATTTTTTGAGCCGTCGGTTCCGATCGCCTGGTGGGAAAAAGTCCTGGTAAGCGCTGTTATTGAGAATTTCCCACCTTGCCGCTTAGCTTCAACGTGTGAATGTGTTCTTGGATGCCGTTTGGCTATGGCTCCAGGGTAATCCTCTCTGGTTCAATGACACTCAGTATGGCGGACAGCACTTTCTTGATCTCGGCTGAGGTTTGCGCGTCAACGGTGACCACGTAGTGATCCCCCCGGAGTGCTGGCGTCAGGTCGGTATGGTTGTAGGAAGTGGGTAGAGTCGCGAATAAGGTGTTGAGTTGGTTTATTTCGTGGGCGTTGATGTTATTGACCCACACTTTTACCCCATCAGTCAATGAATTTCTCCTCTCCTAG
>JBHHYI010000241.1:0-6066 GCA_046757525.1 bacterium
TTCTAATTTTTCCTTCAGTTCCTGTCGAGCGATGGCCTCGCCCTCAATTAGGCATTCCGTACAGAATTGAAAAGCGATATCCTCTGGGGCTTCCTCTACTTTGGCCCGCGCCACCTGCTTTTGTTCTCCAATGCCCACAGCCCGCTCGATTTTCCCCGATTCCATGAAATGGATAATCCCCTCCAACATGTGAACAAATCCTTGTGCTCCGGCGTCCACGACCCCTGCCCTGGCAAGAAGTTTTAACTTCTTTGGCGTTTCTTTCAACGATCTTTGCGCTTCGCGCAGGCCTTCCTTGAGCAGCTCCAGGAAATCGTGCGATTTGTAGCATTGGCTCTTGATTTTTTCCGCCCAGGCATGGATGACCGTCAATATGGTGCCTTCCCGCGGTTCGGCAATCGCCTCAAACGCATAAGTCCTGGCCTTTTGCGCGGCCTCAGCGAAATGCTGAGACGTTGCGCTCAACTTTCCCTCGAAACTTTCTGCAAGCCCCTGAAAAAACTGGGCTAAAATAGCGCCTGAGTTGCCCCGGGCCCCCATGAGTGCCGAATCCGCCAAACACTGACTCATGCCCGCAATGCTCAGGTCCTGGCAGCTTATCGCCCCTTCTGCGACGGACTGCAGCGTCAGAGCCATGTTGGTACCGGTGTCGTTGTCAGGAACTGGAAACACATTGATCCGGTTGAGATTCTCCTGCATCATGATCACTCTTCTGGCACCGGCGATGACGCCCTGTCTCAGCCATTGACCGTCGACTTTTTGCGTATTCATTGGACACCCAAAGCCTGCAACGATGAATTGTAACAGTTCAGGCCGTAGATGGATCGTTCAGTATGTTTATGCTGAACGCACATTAAGTCGGGATATTTATCCCCATCGAGACTGCTGCGAGAACAGATGTTCCCTATTAATTTACGTTCAGGATAAATATCCTTAACGATCGCTATCGGGTGAACTGCAACGATGAATTTTAACAACCAATTTAATGGCAATATCTCTAAAAGTCAAGCAAAATGTCCTCGCCAAATGTCCGCAAGAGTTCAGCCCGGGAGCAACGATCCTCATTTGAGCAATAGCGCGATTTGCCCATTTCTGCGTAAATCAATCTGAGCTGAGGTTGATTTTACTTGACAATTAAAGCAAAGGATGTTATAGTATGACGTCTCATTTCTTGCATCGGTCAGGCCAGTCGGAGGCCCGGCCCTTGACGGGCCCGTTAGAGGTCCGGCCTTTGACGGGCGCCCGACTGACAAGAGGGCAAAAAAAATTAGAGCTCGGATCGCGCCCGGATTCAACCGATCCGAAGGAATTGGCTGACCTGGTTGCAGGCCGTGAATTTGACCATACGGCCCATGAACGGTTTGACTTGCACAAGAAACAATCCGCGGGAACCCGTGCCATCCACAAAATCCGCGGGCCGTTCGTTAGCGGCTGCGCCACGCCGGGTCTTCTGATTGATTTACGGATTTAGAGAGATTGAAGTTCGCTGTGCCCACGGTGTAGGACGAAATAAGTAACTTTATTCTTTTGGAGCAAGCAATGTTTCACGTCAAGAAGTCACTGGTAACCCTTTTCATCTGCTTGCTCAGCGCCGGTCCGATTTGGTCCCAAAGCGCTGAACAGCTCAACGAAGACGGGATGAAATTATTGAAACAAGGGAAGCGAAACGAGGCTCTGGCGGCCTTTAATCAGGCCCTGGCCGCGGATTCTACCTATGTGAAGGCCTATATTAACCTGGGATTTCTCAATTACACAACCGGCAACCTGGACACGGCCATCGCTTTCTATCGCAAAGCGCTACAAATCGAACCCAACAATGCGCTGGCACACAATAACTTAGCCACGGTTTTCTTAGCGCAAGGTAACTACAAAGCGACCATTCAGGAATACAGTTTAGCCATCAAAAACAAGCCCGAATACCCTCAAGCCCACAACAATTTGGCCTTTGCCTACTATTCCCTGGGGTTGTTCGACCAGGCCATCGAGGAAGCCAAAGAAGCGCTTAAATACAAATCCGATTACGCGCTGGCTTACAACTATTTGGGCTTGTGTTATCATGCAAAACGCATGTACGATGCCGCTGAGGCCCAATACAAGAAAGCGTTGGAGATCAAACCCAACCTTCTGGTGGTGCACAACAACCTGGGGGTGACGTACCGCGCCCAGGGTCAGCTCGACAAGAGCATAGAATCACATTTGAAGGCCTTAGAATTGGACTCCTTAAACGTGGAAGCCTACAACAATTTGGGGCTTTCCTATTTGGACAAAGGGGAAACGCAAAAAGCGATCGAGGAATTCAAAAAGGCTCTCATTCTCGTCCCCAACTATTCCATCGTCCACAACAACCTCGCGTTTGCTTACTATGAGGCTCTCAATTACGGCATGGCCATGCAGCACGCCAAAGCAGCGGAACGTCTGGGCTTAAAAATCAGTCCGGAATTCATGGATGATCTCCTCAAGGCGCTCGACAACAGTTACCTGCGCGCCCGACATATCCTGGTTAAAACGCAGGCCGAAGCCGAACAGATAAAAGAAGAGCTTGCGCACGGGGTTTCGTTCAAGCAACTCGCGCAGGAAAAATCTATCGATCGGCAGACAGCAGAAAAAGGAGGCGATTTGGGTTATTTCAAAAAAGGAGACCTGCGCGCTGACTTCGAGGCGGCGATTGACAGCCTGCAAATCGGCCAGGTGAGCGACATCATAAACACTGACCTGGGCTTTCACATTTTTCAGAGGCTGAAGTGATCATCTGTTGCAAAAACTCAGTCTGATATGCTGGTAGAACTCGGCTTCTGCGAGTTTGGCTCGTTTGCGAAACCCCTGTTCCAATATTTGGCATTTCTCTACGAGTTTGTCGACCACCAACTGCCTTTGCTTTGGAGACAAGGCTTCCCGCTGCAGCAGCTTGAGCAAGGCCTGCACACGAAAGCAATCGCAGCCCCAATGCGACGACAGTTGGTCCCCATGCCCGCCGCGTTTGATGATGAGTTTCTGCGGGATGAAATGAAAGGGAAAACGCAGAGAGGCTCTCAGCCAGAGGTCGTAGTCTTCACACACGGCCAGGGCCTCGTCAAAGCAGCCAACTTCGCGGAAGAATTCTTTGCGCATGAGCACCGAAGAGGGACTGACGATGCACAGGGGTACACAGCGTTCAAAAATCCAGCCTGAGTATTTGGCGTGCTTCTTCCTGGGGTTGACACGAACGCCTTTGCGAATCCAGATTTCATCGGTGTAGCACACCATGGCTTCGGGGCGGGATTTCATATATTCGATCTGGACCTGTAGTTTGTCACGCAACCAGAGATCGTCTGAATCCAGGAACGTTACGAACGCACCGCGGGCCTCACGAATACCCCGGTTTCTTGCGGAAGCGGGACCGCCATGCTTTTTGCCGACATATTTGACGGCCTCTCCGAACTGGCGCATCAAATCTTTCGTCCCGTCGGTGGAGCCATCGTCGACCAGAATTAGTTCAAAATCCCGGTAGCTCTGCTCTAAGACGGACTGCACCGCTTCTTGCAAAAACGCCAGGCGATTGTAGGTCGGAATAATGACGCTTGTTTCAACCATCGTTTCCATAATAAACAATTCAGCGCAGTTTGTCAAGGCGTTGGACCATTTCAAAGGGAACATGAAACCAGACTCCGGGGTCTGAGGCATTGGCGCGTTCACAACGGACCTCTGCGTCATTGAGCAACTACCCGACTCTTCAAGACGACAGCCTGTGCCCGGTTTAGATTCTAAGCACTTTTACACCCCCCCTGCATGGCAAATGAGGAAGAGGAAGAAGATCATAATCGGGATTCATGGCATCGGCAACAAGCCGCCCAAAATGCTATTAGAGCTGTGGTGGAAGAAGGCTATTTGCGAGGGTTTGCAACGAATTGGCCACCCACGCCGATTCTTCAATTTTGAGCTGGTCTATTGGTCCCATTTTTTGCATTCAGATCCCTTGAGCTTAAGCGTTAAGGACAAGAATAACCCGCTTTACCTCAAACATCCCTATGCTCCTGCAAATTCCAACCGGGCAAACCGGACTCCCAGTCTATTGAAGAAAAGATGGTTGGGCCTGGTAGAAAAAGTCCTGGATGCGCTGTTCCTGACAGAAAACAAGATCTACAATTTCGACCGAATTTCCGACCTAATCATCCGAAAGAAATTCAGAGACCTGGACCTTTATTACCATAAGAAAAATGTGGACAGCACCGCTGCAGGACTTCATGCCAAGACTGCCATTCGCCAGGAGCTGGCCAAAGTGCTCAAAAAGCACAAGAGAAAGAGAATCTTGCTGATCGCCCATTCCATGGGTTCCATCATTGCTTATGACGTCCTGACTCAGGTAGTGCCAGAGGTGAAGATTGAGACATTCTTGACCATTGGCTCGCCTTTGGGTTTGCCCGCCATCATGAAAAAGATATTTCGCGAACAACAAATTGATTTCAAGGAAGAAAAAAAAGTGCCCACGCCGGAGAACATCAGAAAATCCTGGGTGAATTTTTCAGACCTGGACGACGGCATCACCATGAACTACGACCTGTGCGATGACTTCAAGGAAAACTCGCATCACGTGGGGCCGGTCGATGTCCTCGTGAATAATGACTATGAACACCACGGTGTGAAGAATCCCCACAAATCGTACGGCTACCTCAGAACCCCGGAAGTCGCCGCGGTGATTCACGAATTTTTGCGTGAGGAGAGGCCTTCGCCTGTGGAGATTCTGAAACAGCGGTGGGCTGGACTGGTCCATAGAGTGAGGAATCCCTTGTAAGAGGGGATTCAAGGCCGATTCTGTGTTGAACAGCGTAGGTTATTTCTAAATTATCAGGCTGCATTCAAATGTTTTTTTAGACTTCGGATGATGAACTTTTTTGCTTGATAAATTGGATAATTTAGCTTATACTCTACTGCTAATTTAGACTTGATTTATTAATCTCTAATATCTGTTGCATAAAGGTGAAAAAAGTAACAGCGCCATCGCTTAAAGAAATGAAAGAACGCGGTGAAAAAATTGTTGCTCTCACGGCCTACGATTATATTTTTGCCTCCATTTTAGATGAAGCTGGGATAGATGTGATTTTGATTGGCGATTCCGGAGCAATGGTTTTTTCAGGCCACGAAACTACTTTACCTATCACCATGGAAGAAATGCTCTATCACGTAAAAGCAGTCCATCGAGGGACAAAACGGGCGTTGTTGGTAGCAGACATGCCTTTCCTTTCATATCAAATCAATCCCGATCAGGCCATAGAGAATGCGGGCCGATTTTTAAAAGAAGGGAATGCAGAAAGTGTGAAAGTGGAAGGTGGCGAACACATTGCTGAAACGATTCGGAGAATGGTACAGGTTGGAATACCAGTGATGGGACACTTAGGCTTAACGCCGCAATCCATTCACAATTTTGGCGGTTATGGAGTTCGTGGTGGCAACGCAGTAGAAGCGCAAAGTCTGGTTGAAGATGCGATGATTTTAGAACAGGCTGGGGTTTTCTCTATGGTTCTGGAAAAAATTCCTACGGAATTGGCCAAAAAAATTACCGAAAAAGTTTCCGTACCTACAATTGGAATTGGCGCAGGAAAATATTGTGATGGTCAGGTGCTGGTGACCCACGATATGATTGGGCTATTCGAAAAATTTAAGCCCAAATTTGTGCGAAGGTATGCTGAACTGGGGAAGGAAATTCGCACGGCCTGCAAGCGATTCACTGACGATGTGAAAGAACGCAAATTCCCTGATGCGATTGAAAGTTTTTGATCACTCTTAGGTGGCTTTGGTGGACGAACCAACTCAACAACTTTACCTTGCACTGCAGAAAAAGCTTAAAGATGTTGTACCCGATTTCGAACTGAGATACAAAGCGGAGCTGGCTTGTGAAATCAATCATCTTAAGCAAGAACGCAAGGCAGTAATCCTTGGCCATAATTATATGGAACCTGCGCTGTTCCATTCCGTGCCAGACTACACCGGAGATTCGTTGGAACTTAGTCGGAGAGCGGCCGAGACCGATAAGGAGATAATTGTATTTTGCGGCGTGCGATTTATGGCAGAGACGGCGAAAATTCTTAGTCC
>JBHHYI010000242.1:0-6055 GCA_046757525.1 bacterium
GCAATGATAACAGTAGAAATAAAACGGTTCATCTCATCAGGAGAAACCACAAGACACGGGCGCGTTTTCTTGATTTCCTTCCCCTGGGTCGGATCGAGACTAACGAGGTAGACCTCAAACCGGTGTACTTCCATCTACCAGGTCCACTCTGTTTCATCCCAGTTACTTTGCTTGCCCATCTCTTGTTCATCGAGCAATTGGTCGTCTCCGGCAGCGGCCATCTTCTTGAACGCTTCGGCCCACCCTTCGCGTGTCTTGCGCACCGCACTTATGATTATTTGTTCTTTATTAACACTGATCTCGACTTCTTCGCCTAAACCGCTTTGCTCGAGCAAGACTTTGGGGATACGAATACCTTGTGAGTTCCCTATTTGTATGATCTTCGCCTTCATAATTACAATGTAGTTACATAGTGGCTAAATTGCAAGCACTTTCTAACAGATTGGCTGCACTACCCTCGGACTACTTACGCTCTGACCGAAAACACTACTTCTGCTCCTTGCCAGAAAGAACACGCAGTTTACCCAACAGCTACCTCCACATGGGTCACGTAGACCTCGTTGTGAAGCCTCTCTTTTATTTCCTCTGGCGATGCAGTTTCAAAGAATAACTCTAATGCTTCCTGGAGATTCTTGCGCGCCTCATCAACAGTGCGACCCTGGCTTACCACATCTACTTCGGGACACAACGCGACGTATCCGTTACCTTCACGTTCGATAATCGCTGTCAATTGTTTGTTCCTAATACTCCTCGTATCTTGGTGTGAGTTTGTTGCCGTTAACTCATTAACAGATGTAATCTACCACGAAACGCCGGCATACTGAGATTTTAGAACTCTGCGGTAAAACCAACCACAAAGTTGCGGATTTCCTCGATGCTGCGGTCTCGCAGCGTGTAAGCGTAGTTAAGCATGTTGTTGACGCCCACCAGAAAAGTGTAATTCTTCCAGTAGAAAAAGATGCGGGCGTCCAGGACCCTCTGTGGTACCAGTTGGTGCACGCCGGGCAGAGCATAGCGTTTTTGTGCGCTGGCATATTTGTAATCAAACTGGAATTCAACATCGCCGAAGCGAAAGGAGGGAGCGACGAAGGCAACAAATTTTTGCCGGTAACGCAGCAATGCGTATTTGACGCGGTCTTCCGGATTCATGTACAGGAAATTGGCTTTCAGGCCCAGGTGATTGTCCCACCAGCGGCCGTTGGTTACAAACTCGATGCCGGGAATTCTGGCTTTCTGGATGTTGACGAATTTTACGTCGCCGGAAAGCTGCGGTTCGGCTTCGATGAGGTCTTCAACGTCGGTGTAAAATCCGTTGATTTCGAAAAACCATTGAGAAGTGATTTTTTGTTTGAAGCCAGCCTCGTAAGTCCACGACTTCTCGGACCTCAGACCTGGATTGGACAAAAACTTGAATCCGGCACTATCGAATTCCAGGAACAGTTGCGCCACCAGGGGAAACTTGAAGCCGTTAGCAGCGGATGCTCTCAAAGTCGTGCTTGCAAACGGATGAAAGTTGAGACCGACTTTAGGACTGAAGTGGTCGAAGGTGCGGGCATCGCCCAGGCGCGCATTGGGATCCTCGAAGATTTCGTAGCGGTCGTAGCGGCCACCAAGGGTGAGGTTGAAGTTGCGCAAGAAACCCCAGTCGATCTGAATGTAAGGCGCCAGCAGCACGGCATCTCGTTGGCCGTACAAAGTGGTGTCCGATTTCACTTTGTCGAACTTAAAATCGGAACCGTAAACGATGGCTAAGGAATTGGAGGGAATGAGGTTGCCTTGCACGGCGCCCCCAAGGCCGAAAGCTGGAGAGAAGGAACCTGCGTCGGTGATCTGGGTGCCCAACAAAAAGCGGTTGAAGAAGGTCCGCACTTCAAAGGAAGCTTTTGAAGAGACCGGCAGGTAATATTTGCTGAAAAGCGTGATGCCGTTCTGTGTCTGTTTCTTATCGGATTCCTTGGCCGGTACTTCCAGGGCATGGCGCTGATCCTTCCACACGATGAAAACGCCGGAATCGTCGTGCATGTAGTTGCCATAAAAAGTTAAAGAGGAAGTATTTCGGAACTTGTAAATGAGCTTGCCCGAAAAGTTAAAGCGTTCGAACTGCCCGTTTTGCGTATAACCGTCGGAATTGCTGCGGCCGCCGGAGATTCGGATGCCCAGTCGGCCGAACTGCTGGCTGTGGGTAAAGTCCTCGCGATTGAATTTCAACGTGCGGTCTTCGCGCGCCGCCCAATTCCAATCCGGTTCGTGCGAGTCGTCGTACACGCCCAGAATGGACCGGAAGTAGGTACGGCTTTTGGGGGCCGGACTGCGGGTAATGAAGTTGATGACGCCGCCCATAGCCGAAGAACCGTACAGCGCCGATCCTGCGCCGCGTATGATTTCCGCACGCTCGATATCTGCTGGCGAAATCATAAACCAATTCACGGCGCCAAAGTCGCTGTTCATCACCGGAATGCCGTCCAGCATCACCAGGACCCGGCTGCCCACGCCGCGGGTGTAGCCGTCCGACCCGCGAATGTTGACGCTCTCCTGAATGATCTGAACGCCCGGCGCGGTCTCGAGCGCGTCCTGAATGCCGATTGGATTGCGCTGTAAGATCTCTTTTGCCGTCAAAACCTCCACGGTGGCTGATGTGTTTTCGGCTTCCTGCTGCCACTTGCTGGCCGTCACCACCACCGGGTCAATTTCAATGGCGGCTTCTTCTAAGCGGAAAAAAACCAGAGCCGTGTCGCCCACACTGACCTTAACCCCTGGCTCGGTTTGGTTGGCATAACCGATCATGGAAACCTTCAAACTATAGGTGCCGTACGGAACGCGCCTTATTATGAAAGCCCCCTTCAAGTTGGTGCTGGCGCCAAGTACGGTGTTTGCAATCATGACGTTGACGCCGGGCAACCCTTCATTGGTTTTTGCGTCTACCACCCGGCCGATGATTACGCCCTGTGCCAACAGGGACGAGGCCCAAATGAGCGGGCACAATGGTAAAATCAAATGGCTCAATCTTCTAAGTTGAGGTCTCATCCCATCCCTCTTACGATATGAGTTTTAGTCTTATGATTGTTACTTAATGTTGGCAAAGTCCGCAGTGATGTCGATGCCGGTTACGGTTTGATCGGTCTCCAGCATCACCTCACCCGGCTCTTCCGGAGCATCCGGGTTGCGGTAGAACCCCAGGGTTTTGAAGTTCGTCAGATCGTCCCCTTCAGCCAGCCAGAATACGGCGATGTACTTGTACAAGCCGGAGCTTATTCGGACGCGATAATCAAACGTTTCTACGTTTTGCGGCAACTCTTCAAAAGCAGCGAAGGTGAGAAAGTCGTCGGGAATCACTTTTGGCACGATTGGAAAGACAAAAATAGCGACCGCACCGGTGTTTGCGGGCCAGTCGCCCACGAAAGTAATCCTGCCCTCGATTTTTGAATTGCGCATCACTTTGCCAAAATCGATATCGATGTCCACGTTTTCCACCGTAGGGGTGTCCTGGGTGACCGAGATGGGGATGGGTTGGCTCAACTGCAAATTGCCGTACAGACCGATGATGTCGGCAGGATTAAAAGACTCGTCTAACTCTTTCCAGATGGCAAAGGCGGCTTCGTATTCGCCCAGGGGAACCTGAAGGTCGAACGCCACGGTCTGGGCGGTTAGCGTGGAATCTTTTTTGACAGGCAAAGGACCGCTGAAGATGAGGCCCAAAATGTCCGACGGCGGGAAGGATTTGGTGACTGCAATGCGAATTTCGTCTGTGTTCTCGGGAACCAGGGAGTTGAGAACGACTTCGCCTTTGATGCTGCCTTTGAAAAAATCGGCTTCAACGCCGAAATCGTTTGTACAGGCATAAAAAATTGCCCCAAAAATCAGGATGGCTCCTAACAAACAAAAAGCGCCGAGTATTCGCCGCTTTGCCTTAAACTCCATTTCGTACGACCCTCCTAAGATTGCAATGAATCGCGTTCCTTGACCCTAAAAATTTTGCTAAATATAAACATTTCGATCTTGAATGTCAATATTTTCCTTGTTGCCAGCGCACATTGATTTTGCTGGTGGCACCACGCTCTGGCGTGCAAAAGGCTTGACATTGCTGAACAAATTGTCTATGTTTTGGGTGTTTCAATTCGTTAAATCATGTTGGCTCACGATTTTAGCAAAGCCGGCACCCACCCCGACTGAGCCACTTCAGCGCTACGCTTTGGGCCAGAATAACGCCAACTTCTTCTGGAGGACCTATGTTTACTAAGCATAAGGGGTGGCTGGGCATTGGTTTCAACCTGTTGCTGTTGTTTCTCTTGAGCTGCCAGCAAACACCGGCGCAGCGCGGCAAAGCTCTGGTCGAGAGGGCCGTCGCCGCCCATGGCGGCTGGCAGCACTGGGTTTCCTTGAAGGACGTCGAATTCCGACAGGAATTCATCCGCATTCAAGGCGATCGTCGCGACACTTCCATTGTGTTTAACCAAATGACCATTCCGTATCCCGTAAAGATTCGCCAGGAGATTGTCGGTGCGCCGATCGTGCAAGCCTTTGACGGTAAATCGCACTGGATGCTGGAAAATGGCGTGCCTGTTAAGGATGAGGCCAAATTGACACGGGTTAGATTCTCAACTCTGACCACTCTGTTTATTTTTGAATTACCGTTTAAGCTGATGGATGAAGGCACTAACTTCGAGTACCTCGGCGAGGAAACCCTGGAAGACGGCAGTCACTTAGAAAAAGTCTCCGTCACCTACGATCCCAGCGTCGGCGACACCCCGGAAGATTGGTACATCTTTTATTTTGACAAAGAAACCGGCTTGTTGAAGAAAACCGCCTGGGTCATTACCGCTGAAGGATTCAACAACTTTACCGAAGCCGGCAAATATCAGGGCTACCGGGAGATACAGGGCATCGAAGTGCCCACGGAAATCCATTATTATCCCTGCGACGACCGGGGTAACAAAACCGGCCCAATGGTCGCCGTGTTGCGCTACTCAGACGTGAAATTCAACCAGCAGATTTCACCAGAAATATTTGAAATGGGGTCTTATTAACCACCAGGCTGCTTTTCTTGACCAAGAGTTTCCAGTGCCTTGAGGCTTTGCCGGAGAAACACGCAGAAAACAAGAACCTGTGAACGCTAAGAGCCTTACTTTCCACTATTTAATTTTAGCCGCCGCTGTCTTTTACGGCCTCATCACTGTGGGCGGGAAATATTTTGCGGATTTGGGATTTTCGCTTTATGAAATCGCCCTGTTGATTTCATTCTCCGCCCTAACCCTGATTCCCGTTCTGCTGTTCAACAAGAAATTTCGCATCCGAAAAGCACACCTTGCGTTTTTCATCGTCTTTGGTCTCATTGGCGCTCTGCTGCAATTGAGCCAGTTTGCCGGAATCGTTCTGGGGGTTCCGGTGGCCGTGGTCGCGCTGCTATTGTACACCCAGCCCGTTTGGACCACCCTGTTGGGCAGGTGGCTTCTTGAGGAACGCATCACGCTGAAGAAACTGTTCGTGGTGCCGCTGGCCGTAGTGGGAATTCTGATCCTGGTGAGTCCTTTTCAGGGCCCGCTGCGTCCCGATGGGCTCGGTTTGCTGGCCGCCCTTTGTGCCGGCATTTTTCTCGCGCTCTGGGTCATTTGGGGGCGTTCCAGCGGCTTGCGGGATCAGCATTTTGTTACGACGACCTTCGGCTATTCATTTTTTTCAGCGCTGTGGCTGCTAGTTTTTTATCCTGTTGTTCACACAGTCATCGCTGAGGTCCAGATCAGTCGTCTCAGCTTCGAGAACTATTTAGAGCATTGGCCCGGCGTGGCAGGTTACACGCTGCTGGCTGGTTTGACGCCCGCCTGTTTGGCATTCGCCGGCATGAAAAGAGTGGAAACCTCTACCGCGGGCATTCTGCTTTTGTTTGAACCGGTAAGCGCGGCCGCTTTGGCCTACTGGTTGTTCGGCCAGCCCCTCACGGCCAATGTCTGGTTCGGTGGCGGTGTCATCTTGTTGGCCAATTATCTGTTGCTCAAAGGAGCAAGTGCTTAGCTTCGTTCAATTAGTAAATTTAGTTCTCATTTTGATCTTAGAATGAGGG
>JBHHYI010000243.1:0-6050 GCA_046757525.1 bacterium
AAAGTACTCTTGAAGAACGAGAAAAAGCTATTGATTTTGTCCTATTATTTCCCGCCATTGGGAATGGGCGGCACGCAACGGATCGCCAAATTCGTCAAATACTTGCCGCAGTTTTCGTGGCAGCCAGTGGTTGTCACGGTTAAGGATGTCGTGTATTATGCCAGAGACGAGACGCTTTTGCAAGACGTTGCGCAAGCAAGGTGCTACCGCACCGGTTCGTTGGACCCGCAGCGGCTTGCGGCCATCTTGTTTCCGGCCAAAGGCGCATCTAACCGCCCGAACCAAACGGCCGCTCCAAGGAGATGGCAAAGGCTGAATAAAATACTGGCCTGGTGCTTCATACCCGACCCAAAGGTGCTCTGGTTGCCCTTTGCTTTGCTGAAATCGCTGCGCTTGATCAGGCGTGAGGAGATCGCTTGCATTTTGACCACCTCGCCACCACATTCCGTGCATCTGGCCGGCCGCCTGTTGAAGAAAATAACGAAACTGGCCTGGGTGGCCGATTTCAGAGACGGTTGGATTGGTGGGAATTTTCAATATGAACCCACTCGTTTACATAGGTGGTTAAATCAGCATTTGGAGAAAAAAATTCTGACGTCTGCCGATCAAATTGTTGGGGTTTCAGAAGGGTTGGTCGAAGAACTACAAGCACACCCTAACCGTGCCCGGCCAGGATTTCACGTTATTACTAATGGGTTCGATCTGGAGGATTTGCACCAGTTGCCACAACCTATGGTTAACGATAAGTTTACGCTGACCTATTGTGGCGCGGTGACCGCCATTTCCCCGCTTGCGAGCTTCGTTAAGAGCCTGGCGAACCTGTTGCACACATATCCCGCTATGCGGCACCAAATTGGCGTAAGCATTGTGGGCGTCGACCTGACGGGCGAACTGGCCGAATTGCTGCGGCGGTACGAGGTGGCGGATGTGGTCATTCTCCTGGGATACCAGACGCACTTGCGGGCACTGGAGCAGGTTGTGCACGCCGATCTTTTGTTGTATCCCGTTGCTTCCTGGGCAAACCGAGATTTTGTGCCGGGAAAAACCTTTGAGTATTTACTTAGCGGCAACCCGGTTTTGGCCATCGGTCCGGTGGTTGAAGGGGTCGAAATTTTAAAGACCGCCACGCGTGTAGAATGCGTCGACCATTCTAATCCGAAACAGATCGAGCAGATCGTCTTGCATTATTATGAGCTGTACCAACAGGGGGCCTTGCCAAAACGGAAAGGGCACCTTCCGCTTGCTTATGAGAGAAAACAACAGGCCCAAAAGCTTGCGGAGATTTTGAACAGGTCTATTTGACCTCTGTCCCATGCCATGCCAGCCCGGAACTTTTGTGGTCGAAAGTGGGCTGCGATTTTTTTGGTTTACATTTGTTGCGGTATGTGTTAATTTTAGAAATTTGAAGCTCAATAGTATGACAACACGAAGTTCGCACAAACAGGCAAACTTTTTCAGAGTAAGGACCTAACTGTCTGATGCCATCAATCTTTGATCAAGAAACTTTGAATTTTGCCCATCGCGGCTTTACGGCCAGGGCCCCGGAAAACAGTCTGGCGGCATTTCGGGCGGCCATCGAATTGGGCGTGGATGGCATCGAGTTGGATGTGCGCCTGTGCAAAACCGGAGAGATCGTCGTGCTGCACGATGCCACGGTCACCCGGATGACCTATGGCAGGGGATTCGTAAAAGCGAGGAGCTTGAGTGAGCTGAAGCGCCTCAGGCTGCGCAGCGATCACGCGGATTTGGATGAGCACATACCCACGCTCGAAGAAGTTCTCGAGCTGGTCGATGGTCGCGTCCTGTTGAATATAGAAATCAAGACCAAAGGGTACCCCAGAGATTTCATCGAAAACAAAGTGGCCGGCATCATCAAACGCTTCGGCGTTGAGGACAAAACGATCATCTCCTCATTCAATCCCATCGTCATTAGAAGGGTCAAGAAAATCAACGACCGGCTCATCACAGGTTATTTAATGGACAAAAGTTTGAGAGTTCGTTATTCTGAGATTCCCCTGTCCAAGTTAACGCGGGCAAACGCCATTCATCTGGAAAAGAGCTTGGCAAAGGATTCCCTGTTAAAGAAAATACGGGATTTCGGGTTTTACTGTTTGGTCTGGAGCGTCAATGAACGGGAACAAATGCAGCAACTTCTTGACCAGGGGGTGCAAGGGATCATCACCGACAGACCCGACCTGCTAAACGAACTGAAACTCGACAACCGAAATGCTTAGACTACCAGCCAAATCCAAGTTGATGGTTTGCGGCTTTGCAGCCCTGCTGATTGCGAAACCTGTCTTTTCTCAGAGTTACTTGTGGCCCACCGATGCCAGTAAGCTTTTGACCTCGGCATTTTGTGAATACCGCGGCCGGCGGTTTCATGCGGGGGTGGACATAAAAACCTGGGGCCGTATAGGTTACAAGGTTTTTGCCGTCAGACCCGGCTATGTTTGGAGAATCTCAGTATCCCCGTACGGCTACGGCAAAGCGGTCTATTTGAAACTCGATACCGGTGAAATCGCTCTGTTTGCCCACCTTTCGAAATTCTCGGACAAGATTCAGCAAGTCGTTGAGGCGGAACAGAACCGGCTGGGCAGATACCGTATTAACAAGTATTTGAAGCCCGGGGAAGTGCCGGTAGCCCAGGGCGAAATCATCGCCTTCACAGGTCAAACCGGCATTGGCGCCCCACACTTGCATTTTGAAATTCGAGACGCCGGCAATCGTCCTGTAAATCCTTTGTCTAAAGGGTATGTTCTTCCAGATAACACCTATCCCATTGTGACGCGGGTGAGCTTTACGCCGATGGACAGCCGGTCCGAAGTAAATGGCGACTTCCAGCCCTTAATTCTCTTTCCGGCACGCATCAGCTCGGGCAAGTATCTTCTAAAGCAGACCGTAACCGTTTGGGGCCGTGTGGGTCTGGCGATTTCGTGCTACGACAAGGGCGGCAACGATTTGAACCGCTACGGCGTTTACCGCTTGAGGTTGTTCGTGGATGACAAGCTTAGATTCCAATATGAATATGACAAGTTTTCGTTCCAAAACAACCGCTATATTGAATTGGAGAGAGACTACCGTCTTTTGAGGCGCCAGCTGGGACGATTCTACAAATTGTACAAAGACAAGCACAATAAACTGTCGAATTATCTCCCCAACAAGCCGGGTGCCGGTTTGCTGCGCAGCGCCACTCTGTCCGCCATTCCGGAGTTGCAGCGGAAAGAGGACCACGGCGAAGTAGACCCAAACGCCTCCGCCACGTTAGAAAATCAAATTGGCGGACTGTTACCAGGTTTGCACGACATTCGCATCGAGGTGTCTGACTATTTCGGCAACGTGACCACGGTCAATGGAGGGGTACAGGTTGGTTCCTTGTTTAATATTCAGCCCATACTTTCCGCAAGTGACCGCGGCGGTTATTTGCTCACCGACGTTCTATCGGACGATTTGCGAAAGATTGAGCAGATCGACCTCTATCGTTTCCAGGGCAAAAGATGGCGACCCATTGCTTTCGATTGGGCTGCTCACACGAATGAAAAAGGCGGCGACACCCCCGGGATTGAATATGACGAACCGGTCAAGAGCGCTTCCGCCATCAAATTTCCCATAAGAGCGTCCATGCTAAGAATTGTTGCGCACGACCAATTTGGCACGCCTTCCCGTCCCTACATCTTTGCCCGGCCGGGTTTGGGCCCAACTGAGGCCGTGCCACAGGTTTCAATCGACTACGACTATTTTGACGATTACCTGCGGTTTGACATCAAATCGAGTGCTGTCCTAAAAAGCCTCCCGCGGTTGGTCATCAATTCCTGGAGCGAGGATTCGATCGTCGTCGAGATTTACCAGAAGGCGTTGAACGAATATGTTGGCAAACTCGATCTCAATGATTTGACAGGTAGTGTCCATCAAGTTACCCTGACGACCGAAGACTTGAACGGAGTCAAATCCACCAAGATCGAAAAGATTGTAGCTACTAAGATCAGGGCTTCTGAAGCCAAACGTGTTTTCTCTGAAGACCGCAACTGTCGCATTAATTTTTGGCTCAGCTCGCTGTACCAGCCCATATTTGTGCGCATCGCGGTGGACTCGGTGGGTGCGGTTAGCAACCCGGCTATGGTTGGAAACATTTATGAGATTGAACCTCGGGACGTCCCTTTAAATTCTGGGGCTATCGTCCACCTGCGCTACCCGGCGAGCGAAGTCGAGCCGGAGAAGTTAGGCGTTTATTTCCAAAGCCGCAAGGGCAGATGGGTGTTCGTTGACAACAAATTGAATGAAACCAACAGAACCATTTGGGCAAAGGTACTGAGCTTCGAAAAATTCGCTTTGCTTCGGGATGAAGCGCCCCCGGAAATCACCCACCTCTTGCCCGCAAACGGGTCTCACCTGACAAACCGAACGCCACGAATTTCATTCAAGATATTCGACCGGCTTTCCGGAATTCGGAGTGAGGAGGACATCGTTGTGCAATTGGATGGCAACAAATTGATCGCTGAGTATGATCCGGAACGCCGCAGAGTTTCGTATCAAGTGCGAAGTCCCTTGCCTCGAGGTCGCCACCGGATCACCGTTTGGGCTCAGGACGCCTCGAAAAACGTCGCCCAAAGAAGCGCTCTGTTTTGGATTGAGTAAAGTGAGCTCGGTACCGTGATCCCAATCAAAGACGACAATCCGAGAATCAGGCCGCCCGTGGTGACGGTCGCTTTAATTGTTGTCAATGTATTGGTCTTCTTGTACGAACTGAGCCTTGGCCCGCGACTTGCCATTTTCATTGAAGAGCACGGGGCCATTCCTGCTCAGATTATTTCGGGGCGGCACCTGGAAACGGTCATTACTTCCATGTTTTTGCACGGCGGATTCATGCACTTAGCCGGCAACATGCTTTATCTGTGGATTTTTGGCGACAACGTTGAGGGGTATCTCGGGCACTTGCGTTTCTTTTGTTTTTATATCGCTTGCGGCGTGGTGGCAGCGATGTCTCACATTGTGTTGGGCGGAACTTCTGTGGTTGTGCCCATGGTGGGAGCCAGCGGCGCCATCTCCGGAGTTCTGGGCGCATATTTAGTCAAGTATCCCAGAGCACGGGTGCTGGTAGTCATACCGATTTTCCTGTTTATCGAGATTTTGAGGATTCCTGCTTTAATTGTTCTGGGGTTTTGGTTTGTATTGCAGCTTTTCAGCGGTGTCATGAGTCATGTTGGTGGGCAAGGCGCTCAAATGGGAGGCATCGCGTTTTGGGCCCACATTGGCGGCTTTGTGGCTGGCATAGTCCTGATCAATATGATGAAGAAAAAGCGCCCCAACCGTTTTGGAGATTACGACCTGTTCTAATGCGAGATTCAGTTCAACAGATAGGCTAAATAGATTCCCAATGTCAACCAGATGGGGATGGAGATAATCATGGCCCAATTGATGCCCCTTAACGTGACGATGGACTTGCCCATTTTCTTTCTTTCCAACCCTCTTTCAATTTTTAGTTTTAATTCCGTTAAATCGACGGGTTTGACCAAATAGTCATAGGCACCTTTTTTCATGGCGTCAATGGCTGATTGGACTTCCGGGTATCCTGTAAACAAAATGACTTCAGTTTCTTCGTTTACCTTTTTGATTTCCTCCAACAACGCCAGTCCATCGAATTCTGGCAGCTTGTAATCGGTGATGACTATATCTACCGGAACTTCTGAGAATTTGTCGAGAGCTTCTCTGCCGTTGCGAGCAACGATTGGGTTGTAGCCCCAAATGCCAAGAGTGGCTGACATGAGTTGAACGATGTCCTCTTCATCATCCACGATCATAATGTTGTCCATAATTGCCCTCGTGTTATAGTAGTTTCGCGCCGCAGCGCTCTGATGAGGAATGGGAATATTTTCTTGTTTATCGGCTTGGTGAGAAATTTCTTGAGTGAGATTGCAGGCCGCCTCAATTGAACCTGTTTTCTCAGGCGTTTACAAACAAAATGGTTGACTTTGAGAAAAATAGTTCTATATTATACTTTGATATCGCGGGGTGGAGCAGTCTGGTAGCTCGTTGGGCTCATAACCCAAAGGTCG
>JBHHYI010000244.1:0-6047 GCA_046757525.1 bacterium
CTAATTCTTTCAGACAATGCAAGGAAAAAAGAGAGAGCTATTGGCGACGAGGTCGCTCAAGAACCTGAAAACCCTGCTGGAAAAGACCGTGCCCAAATTCAATCACCAGGGGCGTTTCCTTGCGACGCTTTCTTCTGGTTATTGTGGAGTGTGGACCCGGATGGGAAAACAGCAAGCGTTCGTAAGAGCTCTCACAGTCCGGTGCAATCGGATTGCTTTAAATATCGGAAACGCTCCAGCAATCGTGACGATTGCGTTACGTTCAACAGAGCGTTTCGCAAAAGCTTGCACAATCCCACAACCGGATTGCTTTAAATGGCAGAAACGCCTAAGGCGGTTCTGTCATGCAGGGGGCATCTTGTTGCTGGTCAGCACTGTGCAGCCCGCCAACAAGATTCCTCCTGAATGACAACCGGAGGCTGTGAAAAAGGACTGTAACAGCCAGGCGTTTCCGGAAAGCCCTGTGCGAGTCATCCCGAGTAGGTCACCGCTGTTCAGGTGACCGTATCGAGGGGTGACGGGCTTCGGTACCTCCCGACCAAAAAGCGGTCGGGCCTACTCAGGACGACTGCCATGGTTGTCTCTGACGACAACCGTCATTCCTCATCCGGCAGCCGCCGGATGAGGAATCTGGTGACGCAACGCATGCTTTCCTTATTTCAAAATAATAACGAGGTGTCATGAACGTCTGGTGGCCTTAAGTTTTTTTGCAAGGCAACGGCCTGACTCGAAATGACAAGACGGTTGCTGGATTCAAAACACAGTCAGCGACTGTGTTGGATCGGAACTTGCAGGGGGGTTCTTGAAAGCTCCCGACAACCACTGAGGCCTATTTATCTGCAAGTAACCCTGCGCAAACGAGACGTTTGCGTTACAGGGGGGAGTGTCTCCTGGCAGGCACCCTGTGAGTCCACTGTCGCGTGGTTCCGAGAAAACGGGTCATATCTTAATGAAAATCCTTTTGCGGTACAAGATGGCCATGAGTCCCAACCAGAAGAGGATGTTGGCGATCGCAAAGGCAGCGAACCGTTGAGCGGCCCGGCCCAGGATGCGAAGATGCTGCTTGTACCGTAGTACTTGCTCCTACACCGTTTGTAGCTGTCAAAGCCTCTGGCGCAAGTAGGGAAACATGGCACGAGTTTTGAATAGAAGATAATCTTCAGGGGCGCACCAAAACTAAAAAAATATAGCCCTATGTTGGGTTTGATCTCATGATAGCCGATCTCAACGCAATGGACCGTTTTCCAATTGCTTATTCATGGGGTTCCAATAATCACCTTGATTTCTTTGGAAATATTTACTATATTGAAAAGGTTTGATAAACTTGTTAATGCCCACAGCCGATCAAATACTTACTTGACAAAAAGTTTCTTACTCGATAAAATGAATTCCCTGAAAGAAGCTATCTTAATAGGAGTAGGTTCTAATTTGAACGTTTTACCCAGGAGGAGAAGACGGCGTTCCAATAATGATAATATAGATCGATACTTCTATCGCGTAGGCGGACATTTTTGGCAAGCTATGAACCGCGTTTATCGGACCACCGACAAAGCTTCACAGAGGGAGATAAAAAATCAAATTGAACAGGCATGCCCAAAAGAGCAAAGCAAAATCATAGTTCAAAAACTAACGAAAACTCCAGGAATTTAGAAGCTGCCTCACCCAACTTACCAAAAGAAACAGATACAACCACTGATCAACCCTCGGAGGAACAAGGAAGTGCCAGAGTAGTAGCGACAGCGAGTAGTTTCATTGGACCAATCCCACCGCCTGAAGCCTTAGCAGCTTACGATCAAATCCTACCTGGCTGCGCCGACCGTATTCTAAAAATGGCTGAAAATGAACAAAAGGTTAGTAATGAAGTAGACCTTAAGTTCGCAAAATATGTGGGCCGAGGCCAGATTTTTGGTTTTATCTTGGGTCTTGTAACCATTGTTGGCGGTATCCTCCTTATTTATGTTGGCAAAGATGTAGGTGGGCTTACTTCCCTCTTGTCAGGGCTTGGCGCCCTATTCTGGGCATACCTTCACGGCCAGAAAGAGCAGAAGGACAAAGATAAAGAAGAGTAAATGAACCTTGCCTTCCCTGTTAATCCGGTCAAAAACATCACCGCGAGTGTGCTCCCGCAATAACATAGAGCAGAGTTTAGATCTTAATGAAAATCCTCTTGTGGTACAAAATGGCCATGAGTCCCAACCAGAAGAGGATGTTGGCGATCGCAAAGGCCAGCGAACCGTTGAGCGGCCCGGCCCAGGATGCGAAGATGTTCTGGTAGAGCCAGCTCTTCAAGGCAACGGTCCCACCATTTGCTGCGTGCACTTTAATGAGAATGGTGAGTCGAGCTTCCAGGCCGGAGAGCACAAAAACGGCGATGGAGTTCATGCCGTAGACGATGGCAGGGTAGGCCCACCTCTTGATGCCTTGCACTTCGATGAGCCAGTAACAAACCCCAAGGAATTGTAGCGCCGCCCCCGAGGTAAACAGGACGTACGAACTGGTCCACAGGTTCTTGTTGATTGGAAACCAATTGTGCCAGACTAAACCCGCCAGGATGGCTGCCCACCCGGAGACAAACATCCAGCCCGCAATTTCCCTTTTCTCCTTTCCGGAGCGGATCCAGTAGCCCACTAAAACGCCCGAAAGCGTGGAAGCGACTGCTGGCAGCGTGCTCAACAAGCCTTCGGGATCCCAGGTTTCCTTCCACATGTGACCATGCAGCAGATGGTTGTCAACATAGGCCGCTAAGTTTCCAGTTACACTCAAGTCGCCTGCACCGTGACCCGGCACCGGAATGAGCTTCATAAGGCCCCAATAAAACAGCAACAAGCCGGCCGTTACCCACGCCAGGCCTTTGGCGTTGGTATTGAGCGTGAGGATGGAAGCGAATAAGTAGACGACCGCAATGCGTTGCAAAACGCCGGGAATGCGGATCGTGGCAAAATGGTAATGTGGGAAGCCGTTGAGGAAGAGACCCAACCCGAACAAGATGCAGGTTCTCTTAACGATTCTCAAATAAATGCTCTGACGAGTTTTCGCGCCAGCTAACTGCTTCGCAAAGGAGAAGGTCATGGCTACGCCGATGATGAAGAGAAAGAACGGAAATATCAGGTCTGTCAGGGTCCAGCCGTGCCACTCTGCGTGCTCCAAAGGTGCGTAAATGTGGCTCCAGCTACCCGGATTGTTTACCAGGATCATCCCGGCAATGGCAATTCCTCGAAACGCGTCGAGGGAAGTCAGGCGTTCGCTTTTAGAGGGCATCGTGCTGTCAAAATTCAGAAACTGATTTGGCAGGTGTTCTGGATCGTTGCGTAAATATTGTCATTTGTTCGAGAAATGTCAAGTCCTTTTATTGAAGCGATTTTGGTTTTGCCTTTTCAAATTTATTTTAGTATTATTCGGTATCTTGGTAAAGCTAACACGGAGTTTGAATGAGGAAGAGGATTCACCTTTTCGGTTACTTAATCTTGTTCACACTATCGATTTCTTGGAGCGCATGGCGCACGGCTTCGGCGCAGGATTTGGCCGGACTCAGCATCTGTATCGACCCCGGACACGGGCTTGGCAACATGAACCAGGGCCCCACAGGTCTTCGCGAAGCCGACATTAACATGAGCGTCTCGTTGTTCTTGAAGGACTTTCTCAAGAGCGCCAACATCGACACGGTGCTGCTCACGCGCGTGGACGATTCCACCAATCCCACGCTCAGCCAACGGGAGGACCAGGCCAACAGTTTTGGCGTGGACTGGTTCCATTCAGTGCACCACAACGCCTTTAACGGAGACCTTCGTTTCACCCTGCTGCTTTACGAAGAAGCGCGCAGCTTTGCAAATCCCTGTCCCAATGGCAGTGCCAGAGGCACCGGGGTGCCGGAGTGGCCGGGTCAGTCGGATGTCATGAGTCAGGGCATGTCGAGCGGGATTTTTACTGCGCTGAGAACGTCTTCTTTCGGACACGGTCTCGATTGGTCCTTTTTTGGCGGCTGCGACGGCGGCTTTAGTTTGGGCGTTTTGAACGATTTAATCATGCCGGGCGAACTCTCCGAAGCCACTTTTTTCGACAATCCCGTCGAGGAAAACAAACTGCGCAATCCCGATTTCTTGCAGCTTGAAGCCAGAGCCTTGTTCATGGCGTTTCTGGATTTTTACCAGGCCGGCAAATTGGCGACTGGCGCTCTCGCCGGCATCATTACCGATGCGGCCAGCGGTGACCCGCTCAACGGCGCCCAGGTTTTGTTGCTGCCCACTGGTTCCGCCTACACCACCGATGACCACAACAACGGGCTGTACGCGTTTGAGGATTTGCCGCCAGGCACCTACCAGGTAAAGGTGTCGGCGACCGGGTTTGACAGCCGGGAAGCATCCGTGGAAGTCAAAGCGCACGATTTTGCTTTTTTAGACTTTGCGCTGGCGTCGGCGCTGCCGCCCGTGGTAACCTCAACGCTGCCCGCCAATGAGACCACCGATTTTTCTGTCTACGACCAAATCGGCGTGCGTTTCAGTCGCCCCATGGATCGGGCCAGCGTGGAGGCGGCGTTTAGCCTCAAACCGGCGGTGGCGGGACACTTTATCTGGAACCCCGGCAATGATGTCGTGCTTTTCGAACCCGGCGTGCGCTACGAATTCGAGACCGAATACGAAGTGCGGCTCACGGGCGCCGCGTTGGACAGCTCCGGTCGTGCGCTCGATGGCAACGGCGACGGGGTTAGCGGCGACGATTTCTTCTTCGTCTTCACCACCACGTTTCTGGACATGACAAAACCAGTCGTGCTCGATTTTTTCCCGACCCGGCGCGACACCGGTATCTTTTTGCGGGATGTGTTCTGGGCCCAATTCAACCAGGAGTTAGACGCTGCTTCCGTAAATGAGAATACGGTGTTGCTCACCGGCGACGGCGGCCTCAGCGCCAGTTTGCAGATCGATTACGTGCAGGACGGCACACGCCGGCTAACCGTGGTCCCCACCGAACTGCTGGTGCCAGGTACCCGCTACTTTCTTACGTTAACCAACGGCGTCACCCTGAAGGACGGTAGTCCGTTACAAAGCAGCTTCAAATGGCCATTCAATACCCAGACCCAAGCGGTGCAAACCGTTTCTTTGGACGACTTCGAAGGCGAATTTTTGTGGGCCGACCCCGACGATTCGCCCGCTACCCTGGGGACCATTGCCGACAGCACTTTTTTTCGAGACACGGCGAGTGTCTTCGTCTCTGCCCGCAAGGCCGCTGAGCTGGACTATGAGTTCGCTGGTGCATCCGGATTGTTGCAAGTAGATCGGTTAGCCCCGGTTAGTTTTGGTTTCAACGAAGACGACGAGATCGGTTTTTACGTTTATGGGGATCAGAGTAAGAACCAAATTCGGTTGCTTGTCCAAGATAACGATGGTGATCAAGCGGCACCTCCCTGGACTGCGATCGATTGGAGCGGCTGGCGGCTTTTGCGCTACAAGTTTCAGCAATTGCAACTGCTCGACGGTGGAAGTGGCAACGGCACCTTGGAGGGTCCGGAAATTCAATTGGCCGGCATTCAGCTCAATTTCACCGGGCAAAATAAAGGCCAACTGTTTTTTGACGATCTCATCGAAGTTCTGCCTGAGGCAGCGGTATTTGTGGAACCTGCCATGCCAGGTACCCAGCAACCCAAAGCGTTCGTCTTATTTCAGAATTACCCCAATCCGTTTAATCCGGCAACGGTGATAAGCTACCAAATAAGTGAGCCCACTGTGGCATCCAAGATGGTGACTTTGCAGATTTACAACCTGCAAGGGCAAAAGGTGCGTACGCTGGTGCAAACAGCACAATCCGCGGGATTCTACCAGGTGATGTGGGACGGTAAAGATGACCGCGGCGAGAGGGTGAGCAGCGGCGTTTATATTTACCAATTAAGCGTGGGTCGAAGGAGCGCAAACAAGAGAATGATTTTTTTGAAGTAGTACTCCGTGCGGCCTGTCTTAAAAGTCCCAAAATAGTGCATTGTGTGTCAATCCGAATCCGACAACTGCCTTTTGGCGTCAACTTAAGGGGTGTCTAACCACCTGATTGTCACCCCGAGC
>JBHHYI010000245.1:0-6037 GCA_046757525.1 bacterium
AAAGAGGTGGTGGATTGGTTTAAGCACGGTCATTCGATCGACATTTCGGACGCCATGGATACCCAGGAGTATTTGCACACCTTGCAAAAGGTCAAAGGCATCAAACGGGTCGTCAAGGAATTCCTGGGCATCGACGAGAACGGCCTACCGGCTGAAATGGGCGCTGCCATGGAATTCTTGCTTGAAGGACTACATCAAAATTCCATGCTGAGCAAAGACAGCATGGAATCGATGACCTCCTACAAGGATATGCTGGATACGATGATCGGTTCAATCCAACAGGATGACGAAGATTTCTGGGACAGGTAATCTTTGCGTCGTTTCACTACGCTTAACCCAACTTCAAAAAGTCTAACACAACGCAATTAAGGTGTCATCATGGTACACGCTAACTTGCCACCTGAAGAAAGTTTTGAACTGCAAGAGCAGATCCGCAAACTCAATGCCATTGGCATTGCTTTGTCCAGCGAACACGATCTGAACAAACTGCTCGAACTGATTGTCACCCAGGCCCGAAATTTTACCAGCGCAGACGGCGGCAGTCTTTATATTAAAGAGAAGGATAAACTCAATTTTATTGTAGCTCAAACGCAATCGCTGGAACACAATGGCGGGAGCAAACAGCCTTTCAAGTCTTTTTATTTGCCACTGACCAAAGAGAGCGTTGCCGGGTACGTAGCCGTCACCGGAGAGGTCTTAAATATTAAGGATGTTTACCACATCCCTCCCACCGTGCAATATCGCGTGAACAAAGAATTTGACAAGAAGACGGGCTACCGTTCCAAGTCCATGCTGGTGGTGCCAATGCGCGATCATAATGATGAGATCATCGGCGTTTTGCAGTTGATTAACTCGCTGAATAGCCACAACGAAGTGATCGACTTTAAGCCGGAGTACGAAGCGCTCATTCTGTCTTTGGCTTCCCAGGCGGCGGTTGCTATTAGAAACGCAACGCTGATCGAGGACATAAAAAACTTGTTCAAGGCCCTGGTGCGCTACTCAGCAAGGGCCATCGACGCACGAAGCCCGCACACCGCAGGACACTCGGGTCGGGTGGCCAAATACTCCATTCGTATTGCCCGGGCGATTAATGAGGAAACCGAGGGGCGCCTGGGCAAGATCTTTTTTACCGCAGAAGAAATTGAAGAGTTTCGCATGGCTGCCTGGCTGCATGACATCGGCAAGATCGGCGTTCGCGAAAGTGTTCTCGAAAAGAGCACCAAATTGACCGAAGACCAGATCGAGGTGATCGCAGAACGATTTGAAGGCGTCAAGAATGCAATTCGGTGCCGCACCGCGCTTGCAAAAATAGGCATGCTCAAAGAGGGCCAAAACTGCGAAACAGCGTTGCAAGAGCTGGAGGAAAAGGCCCAGGAGCAGCTTCGACAGATCGACGCGCACTTGGCGTTCATCAGGCGAATCAATGTGCCCGGCTTTTTAAACGAAGAGGATCGAGAAAAACTCAAATCGATCGCTGAAATGACTTTTCAAAACAGTCGCGGCGAGGAGTGCTACTATTTAACCCCGAAAGAATATGAGAACCTGTCTATCATCAAAGGCAATTTGACTGAAAGCGAATACAAAGAAATTCAATCCCATGTGGTGCAAACCTTGAGCATTTTGAAGAAGATTCCGTTTACCAAGGAATTGCAAAACATTCCACAGCACGCCGCTGGTCACCATGAGTATTTGAACGGCACCGGTTACCCGTTTGGGCTAAAGGGAGACGAGATTACCCTGCAATCGCGGATCATGTGTATTGCGGACATTTACGACGCCTTGAGTTCGCCTGATCGGCCTTACAAAAAGGCCATCCCTTTGGAGAAGACCCTGGACATCCTGCGCGCCGAAGTAGAGGCGGGCAAGCTGGACGGCGACATCGTTGAACTCTTCATCCGCAAGAAACTCTACCACCGTCCGTCCATGGAGGATGAGGAGGAGTGACCGGGTCACAAGTTTGTCTGTTACATGGAGATTTCCCCCGTCCGGGTGAGCACAAGTTAGACTCGGGAAATGCACACTCCAACTCCGCGCCGGGTAAGGAGGGCCTCCGGTTGCGCGATTTCTCAAGCAGATGACTGATTTTTTGGCGCAGCCGTCGAATATTCATTCCCCCAATTCCTAAATTTGAGCGAGCTTAAAGTTGGCTTATTCAATACCAGAAAACAAGATTCAGGAAGTCAGAGAAGCCACGGACATCGTAGACTTGGTTTCCGGTTACGTAACGCTGAAGAAAAGCGGTCGCAACTTCTTTGGCCTTTGTCCTTTCCACGTTGAGAAGACCCCCTCTTTTAGTGTCAATGCCGAAAAGCAGATATTTCACTGCTTTGGCTGCGGGGCAGGCGGCAATGTCTTCACTTTTTTGATGCGCCACGAGGGTACCAGCTTTGTTGAAACGGTAAAGTTTCTGGCCCAACGCGCCGGCATTTTACTGGAACTCGAAGAAAGAGATGAAAGCGACTCCAAGGAAAGCGAGGCTTTATTTTTTGTGAATGAATTCGCTGCTCGATTTTTTGAGACCCATCTTTTGGCCCCGGAAGGACACCCTGCTTTGAATTACCTGCAAGAGCGCGGCTTCGGGTTGAGTGCCATCAAGCAGTTCGGTCTCGGGTACGCCCCCGCAGGTTGGAACAATTTGATCAAGCACGCGCAAAAGGAAGCGGTAGCCGTGCAGCAGTTGCAGAACGCCGGGTTGGTTCTCAGCAAAAGCGGTGGGGATTATTACGATCGGTTCAGAAACCGCGTCATGTTCACCATCCGCAACCTGTCAGGGCGAGTGGTGGCTTTTGCTGGACGCAAGTTGGATGAGGCGGAGGATTCTCCTAAGTACATCAACTCGCCGGAAACCCGCGTCTATGAAAAGGGCAAGCTTCTGTACGGCCTGTTCCAAAACCGTGACGAGATTCGCAAACAAGACCACGCCATTTTTGTCGAAGGCTACACGGATTTGATGAGTCTGGTTTCACACGGCGTCAAAAATGTGGTCGCCACTTCCGGAACGGCGTTGACGGAAAATCAGGCGCAACTGATTCGCCGCTACACCAGGAATGTGGTCTTGATGTACGACAGCGACTCAGCAGGTTCTGCCGCCACCTTGCGGGGGGCGGATATTTTGCTTGCACACGGGCTGAACGTTGCGGTGGCCCGCTTGCCAGACGAGCAGGACCCGGACAGCTTTGTCAGGGCCAGGGGGGCTGAAGCGGTTCTTGAGTTCTTGCAGCAAGCAAGGTCGTTGTTCGATTTTAAATTGGAGCAAACGCTTTTGCGGCCCCAGCAACAGCGCACCGAAGCGATTCGATCGATTGTGAATTCTTTGGCCAGCGTAAAGGATTCCATTCAAAGGAGCATTTTGCTCCGGCACGTAGCCGAAACCTTGCAGATCGGTGAAAAAATACTCTGGAGTGAACTGGAAGCTATTCTGCACCAAAAACACCGGCCAAAATCTCCGCAATCGAAGATGTCGGAGAATTTCAAAAGCTTAACCGCGGTTTCAAAGAAAAGAAAAATCGAAACCGCTGCTGAAGATTTGGTGCGTATTTTGATTCAGCATTGGGAAATGGCCGAACACATTTTCAGCAACTTAGAATTGGACCATTTGACCGGCTCCAGGATGCTGCCCATTCTCGAGTACATGAAAAATCAATTCAAAGGAGGGAAACAGCCGGAAGAGTCTGACCTGCTGCACCGCTTTCACGAAATCGACCAGTCTGATTTCATCGTAAATGCCGTGGCACAAACGCTGATAGATGTGGACACCTTGCAATGGTCTACCGACTGCCTGAACGCTATCAAGAGGGAACGCATTCAGAACGAGTTGGAAGCGGTACGTGAACAAATTCGGCAGGCCCAGAGCAGCGGTCAATCGATGAAGATGCTGCTTGAGCGTTGCATGGAGCTGGAAGGGAAAAAGAATGCTTTGCAAACCAAACAGAGAGCGTAGAATTTTCTTGCTTGTTAGAATTCGATGCATTATATTTAATCTTGCTTTAAACAAAGCAAAGGGCCCTTAGCTCAGTCGGTTAGAGCAGCGGACTCATAATCCGTCGGTCCGGGGTTCGAGTCCCTGAGGGCCCACCGAAATAGATTCAGGAAAGCTCACTGTTGAGGTGGGCTTTTTTGTTTGGAGTTTGATTTGATAGTTTTATGCCTCGCTTGGCATCTGGGGATTTCCTGGTGGGGCCGCAGCTCCTTAAGTCTTCTACCCGCCTTAAATTCTCTTGCATTAAGCTTATCGCATATATATTTAGGAGCCTGGTATCATTTAAATTCGTTGAGGATGCCATGCCGAGAATCTTCGACAACATCGAACAAGATTGACTTGTTGTTTTACGAGAAACCACCCAATTAGCTAATCGCGCCGCAGTTGGAAAAGAGATTGCCGGAAGAATACCGTGAACCCCAACGAAATCGAAAAACGCCTCTGGGACGCTGCCGATGAGCTGCGCGCCAATTCCAAACTCAAAGCCTCGGAGTACTCGGTGCCTGTGCTGAGACTCATTTTTCTGCGGTATGCCGACCACAAGTTCTCCGCCGCCGAGCAGGAGCTGACCGGCAAGAGCACCGGCCGCCGGCAAATCGGCAAGCTGGACTACCAGGCGCGCGGGGTGCTCTATCTGCCGGAAAAGGCGCGCTTCAAGAGTTTGCTGCAGCTCCCTGAGGGCGCCAACATCGGCCAGGCCATCAACGAGGCCATGCGCGCCATCGAGGCGGCAAACGAGGACTTGCGCGATGTGCTGCCCAAGACCTACCAGAATCTGGAGAACGCTACCCTGGTGGAGCTGCTCAAGGTCATGGCTTCCATTCCAATGGATATCGAGGGGGATGCCTTTGGCAAGATTTACGAGTACTTCCTCGGCAAGTTTGCCATGAGCGAGGGACAGAAGGGCGGCGAGTTCTTCACGCCCACGGCCATGGTTAAGCTCATCGTGGCGATCATCGAGCCGTTTCACGGCCGCATTTACGACCCGGCCTTGCGGCTCTGGCGGCATGTGGTGCAGAGCGCCCGCTTCGTGCAGGAGCACCGGAAGAACCCCAACGAAGAGATCAGCATTTACGGTCAGGAGCGCGTGGCCGAGACCGTGCGCCTGAACAAGATGAACCTGACGGTGCACGGCCTGGCCGGCGACATCCGCCAGGCCAACACCTACTACGAAGACCTGCACGACAGCCTCGGCAGGTTCGACTTTATGATGGCCAATCCACCGTTCAACGTCAATCGCATTGACAAGGAGCGGCTGAAGGACGACCCGCGCTGCCCCTTCGGTCTGCCGCGTACCGACAACGGCAACTACGTCTGGATTCAGATTTTCTACAGCGCCTTGAATGCGCATGGCCGGGCAGGTTTTGTCATGGCCAACTCCGCCAGCGACGCCCGCGCCTCGGAGCTGGACATCCGCCAAAAGCTCATCGAGGAATGCGTGGTGGACGTGATGGTGGCCATCGGCTCCAATTTCTTCTATACCGTCACGCTGCCGTGTACGTTGTGGTTTCTCGATAAGGGGAAGAAAAACACCGAGCGTGCCGACCTGGTGCTGTTCATCGACGCCCGCCACATCTACCGGCAGATCGATAGGGCGCACCGCGACTTCACCCCGCAGCAGATCGAGTTTCTCGCCAACATCGTGCGCCTCTACCGCGGCCAGGCCCCGGAAAAACAGCACAACAGCGCCGAGATGTTGGGGGAAAAGTTTCCCGACGGCAAATACTCGGACGTGCCCGGCCTGTGCAAGGTGGCGACCCTGACGGAAATCGAAGCCCGGGGGTGGAGCCTGAACCCGGGCCGCTACGTGGGCGTGGCCGACGGCGCGCCCGACGATTTCGATTTCATGGAGCGGCTGGAGGAGCTGAACAAAGAGCTGGAAAGGCTGAACGCGGAGGCGCGGGAGTTGGA
Organism: bacterium; assembly: GCA_046757525.1. Classification (GTDB taxonomy): domain Bacteria; phylum Zhuqueibacterota; class Zhuqueibacteria; order Oceanimicrobiales; family Oceanimicrobiaceae; genus JBHHYI01. Next base: position 5,891 of record JBHHYI010000245.1, read on the forward strand.
GGAGAGGATTGCGGGGAATGTGGCAGAATTATTAGAACGGGAAAAAATGAATAAAACGGGACCGTGAACGACACACAGCTTTTTCGGGATGTCAATGAATGCAAGTGACGCCTCCAACGCCGCAGGCGTTACACACCGAAGCCCAAG
>JBHHYI010000246.1:0-5979 GCA_046757525.1 bacterium
TTGGCTGGCTGCACAGTGCTGACTTGTAACAAGATGCCTCCTGCATGACAGGGCTACTTTGGCGTTTCCGACATTTAAAGCAATCCAGTGGCACCGGATTGCGAGGGCTTCTGAGAAATGCTTCAGTCGTTTCTTTCATGTAAAAGCACCCAAAGCGTGCACAGCGCTTCTAATTGAGGTGCAATAAGTCGGTGAATATCACTTTTTTGGAGGACCTTAAACAAAAATAGGAGGATTCGTATCATGCAATTCGTTGACAAAAAGACCCAATATTGTTTTTTACTTACGATCATTCTGGCCTTCACATTAGGACTATTTGGCTGCACAAGTGTGAAGTTGATTGCAGACTATGATGAGAAGGTCGACCAGGAAGTCACAGCCTTACACCGGAAAATGGAGACCTTCTTCGTAAGGCTTGCAGACATTGCGGGCACGCCGGCTGGCAATTACGAGAACCACAAGGAGTTCTACGAACAGGTCAAAGTCGATATTAGTGCGTTGGAGTTGAGAGTAGCGGTACAGCCCAAGAACGAGATTACCTTGAAACAGATAAAACTGCTGCGGGACAGCGTAGATAAGTTGGAACAAATTCATAAAGTTGGGATCAACTCACCCGAAGTTGTTCAGCCGATCAGAGAGTCTTTTAAAACGGCGTTTACCGCCATTCTTAAATTGGAAATGGCAAAAAAACGGGGCGAGTCCATTTAATAGGTTCGGTTGGTAAAGCCACTTAAACCTGGATTGGGTTGAGTGGCTGTTTTGAGGAAAGTCAAACAAGAAGGAGAAATGTCATGGCTATCGACGTTGCTGAGATTCTAAGTAAAATGCTAAATGCAGCCCAAAAAGAGTTTGGCAGCAAATGGCCTGGCGTGAAAGATTACGCCGAGTCGGAATTCAAGAAATTGGCCGAAAACTTCGCTACCATTGAAAAGCTAAAACTTCAAGGGAAAGTCACCGAGGAGCAGGCAAAGCTGCTGCTTGACATCCAGAAGAATTCGGCGCGAATGGTGCTGTTGACCATTGAGGGCCTGGGCCTCTTAACCGTGGAGGCGGCCATCAATGCGGCTCTGAACGTGGTCAAGGATGTGGTGAATTCAGCTCTTGGCATTGTTTTGATTTGAGACAGGACTATTTTAAGAAGGGGATGTTGCTCTATTTTGGACCACTCTAATAGCTTCGCAGTTTTGTCATTTCGAGTCAGGCCCCTGCCTGACGAGAAATCTGAATGAGCGTTTACGAGCGCTACCATCTTGTTGCTTTATATTTACTCAGAGGGTTCCGTGCATCTTCAGATTCCTCCCCGGCGGCTGCCGGGTCGGAATGACATTAGTGCCTTGCCCAACCTTTCTGTATTCTTCTGTCAGCTCAAAAAAAGCTTTTGCCATGAAAAAGCTTGCTTTAGAGAATTGCATTGTTTATATTTTTCTGAACTTTTTAAACAGAATGCTTCTCCAGATGGAAACAACTGCTTTAGAGGATAAAAAGAGACAACTGGCCGAGGCCGTTGGCGCGTTCATCAAATATTGGGGTTTCAAAGAAATTCACGGACGCATTTGGTTGCACGTCTATTTGTCAAAAAAACCGATCACAGCCAAGGAATTGACCCAGAAATTGGGGGTAACCAAGGGACTGATTAGCACGGCCATCTCTGAACTGCTGGCTTATCAAGTCATCGAACGGGTGAGTCTGGGCGACGCCAGATCGCCGGGCTACCAATCCAACACCGATCTGGTGCAGGTCATTTACAACGTTCTGCGCAACCGTGAACTCAAGATGACCCGCGCGATTTTACACAAAATAGGTTTGTTGGCTGCGGAAATGCAGCACAGTGACCCGGAAACCCTGGAAAAGCTGCACCAACTGCAGGATATGACCCAATTTGCCCTGGACAGTCTGCAAAAACTCTTACACAACAAAACGATTTCCACAAGCCGCTTCAAAACGATTATGAAGTTGATATCTTAAATTGACTGTGGTGACTTTCAGGTTTTGAATTCTTAGAGGGAAGGGAAAAACTATCGATGACACAACCTGTTTCTGAAGCACAATGGCCTGCCCCCCGGCAATCGCACCGTCCCGATCATTCCGACATCTTATTTGGTACCGCCATTCTGATGAACGCCCCGGTGGCAATCTGGAAACTGCCAGGCGCCCGAAAAACAGCAGCCGTGGTGGATTTGAGCGGCACACCGGAACGCACGACGGTCAATTTCTCTAACATGCCTTCCGGATTTGTTTTTGCACCGTTTGGTCCGGGACCCACGTTTCTAATTAAAGAGAGTCTGTCGCTGCGGGATGGCCGAGTTACCTTTAACAACGATCTGGCCGTCTCACAACATCGTCTTGATTCTCACAATATGAATAAATTTGACGCGGTTTTTCATGAGGTGGTGCAAAATTCCGGCAACAACGGCGCCCGGTCTAACGCTTTAGACTCTGGACGCAATGGCCTGCGCTGGTACATCTCCCGAGAGGCCCATTCTTCCCTGCCGGCCGCCTCCAGGGAGGTGTTTTGCCGCTGGGTAGACCGGGCGAAATACCAAATTGCGGACAAAGGGCTGCTAAAAGTAGTGCTGGCCAGAAGTGTTGAAATAGCATTGCCCGAACATTTTGACCCTTTGGCATTGTTCAAACAATTGTGCCACGCGTATCCCAATGCTTTCGTTGCTCTTGTGGCCATTCCTGGGGTAGGCACGTGGATTGGCGCCACGCCGGAGTTGTTGCTAAACGTGAGTCCCGACCAATTAACCACGGTTTCTCTGGCCGGCACTCAGAAATGCAGCAAGAAAGCGGACCTGTCCAGTGTTACCTGGAACGAGAAAGAACTGGATGAACAGCAAATAGTAAGCGATTATATCGAGCAATGCTTTATGAACGCGGGACTGCACAGCTTTGAAAAACAAGGGCCTGTGACCGTACAGGCTGGCAATTTGCTGCACCTCAAAACGCAATTCATTCTGCACCTGCGGCCCGAAAGCATCCACTCTGAAGCCACCCGTCTGCTGCAAGAGCTGCATCCAACCCCGGCGGTTGGCGGCGCTCCAAAACAGCAAGCTCTGGAGTTTATTCGCAGCCACGAAATCTGTGATCGCGAGTTTTATTCTGGCTTTTTGGGGCCGGTTAACATGAAAAACCGATCGCATTTGTTCGTCAATCTGCGCTGCATGCAGCTCAAAACCAAAAGCGCTAAATTGTACGCTGGTTCCGGCATCACTCTGGAGTCCGATCCAGAAAAAGAGTGGTTCGAAACCGAGTTAAAACTCAACACGCTGTTAAAATTCTTTGGCACTGCCTCGTCTGACGCCCAACTCCCGAGCCGTTCTCTTTCGCCAGAGGCCCTCTGTGATGAAAGCCTTTAAGCCCAGCATCGTCAATATTGCAGGGATTTGCGCGCAAAAACAGGTGCGCAATTTCGTCATTTCATCCGGGTCGCGTTCGGCACCCCTCACCCTGGCTTTCTTACGCCACCCACAAATCCAATGCCTGCCTGTTGTGGACGAGCGATCTGCTGCTTTTACCGCACTGGGAATGGCGCAGCAAACGCAAAAGCCTGTGGGCCTGGTTTGTACCTCCGGCACAGCCGGCTTGAACTACGCCCCGGCCGTTGCGGAAGCCTTCTACCAACAAATCCCTTTGTTGATCTTCACCGCTGACCGGCCACCGGAATGGATCGACCAAAACGATGGGCAAACCCTGCACCAAAGAGAGCTGTTTGGAAAACACTGCCGGGCCAGCTTTGAGCTGCCGGTGGACCCTTCGCACCCCGATGCCAGGTGGCAGGTAGAACGGACCATTTCTGAAGCGATCAATAGCACGACCTGGCCGGTGCCCGGACCAGTGCACATCAACGTGCCTTTGCGCGAACCGCTTTATCCCACATCTGACTTCGGTTACAGCCAGGATTACAAGCTGGTAGGCGTGACTCAAAGCCAGGCCGTTCTCGATGAGCCAACCTGGCAGGTGTTGTTGCAAATCTGGACGAGGTCGCCTAAGAAGCTCATCGTTGCAGGCTTGCAGCCACCCGACCCTGTGCTTGCACAAAGTTTGCAAAAATTGCAGCAAGACCCCACTGCGGCAATTATTTTTGATGTTACAGCAAATCTGCAAGATGCGCTTTTCATTCAACATTCAGACATTATCCTGGGAACCGGTGATGAAAGTGGGCTGCAGCAGTTGGCACCGGATTTGTTGATCACCCTGGGCGGCCCGGTAGTCTCCAAGAATCTAAAATCGTTCCTGCGCAAATACCGACCCAAAGTTCACTGGCAAATTCAAACCTCGGTGCAGTCCATCGACACCTTTCAATCTTTAACGCAAATCGTGCCCGTTTCTGCCTCTTATTTCTTCGAAACACCGACCCGATTGCTCGCCCGGGAAAATTCAGCGGGTAGAGGCGGCACCCGGGATTCCAAAGATTCGTATCAGACGTTTTGGCACCGGCGCGAGCTTAAAGCGCGCAAAGCCCTCGAAGTATTCTTGAAGGAAATGCCCCATTGCGAATTCTCTGCCATGGCTTGTGTGTTGCAGGCTTTGCCGCGCAACAGCCACTTGCAATTGGGCAACAGTTTCATCGTGCGCATGGCCAACTTTCTCGGTTTGCCCCCGGCCGGAAAAATCAAGGTAAATTCAAATCGTGGCACCTGTGGTATCGATGGTACGGTGAGCACGGCTGTTGGTGCGGCCAGGGCGACGTCAAGGGTCACCACGCTTCTTGTCGGCGATCTGGCCTTTTTTTACGACCGCAACGCTCTGTGGCAGGGAGAGCTGCCGGCCAATCTCCGCATCGTGGTCATCAATAACCAGGGCGGCGGCATCTTCCGCATTTTAGACGGTGCCGGTGAGCTGCCCGAATTAGAGCGCTATTTTGCAATGGAGCACCGATTGACCGCGGAAAATACCGCCCGGGACCATGGTTTGAATTACACCCGCTGTGAGGATGCGGGAAGTCTTGAAAAGAGTCTACCGCAATTCTTTGCTCCCCAGGAGAAACCGGCTCTCCTGGAAATCCATACGGACAAAAGGGTCAATGAAGAAACGTTTCGTAAATTTAAATCGCTCATGAGGGAGATGTGATGCAGGAGAGACAAGTGAAGTGGCAAACCCTGGGGGAGTTTGAAGACATCCTGTACCAGTTTTATGCAGGCATCGCCAAGATCAGCATCAACCGTCCGGAGGTTCATAACGCATTTAGACCGAAGACGGTGTTTGAATTGTCAGAAGCTTTTGAGTTGGCCAGACAAAATACAGAGGTGGGCGTGGTCATTCTCACGGGGGAAGGCGGCAAAGCCTTCTGCAGCGGTGGCGACCAAAGTGTGCGTGGGGCAGGCGGCTACGTCGGCAAAGACGGCGTGCCGCGGCTGAATATTCTCGACGTGCAAAAGCAAATTCGTTCCATTCCCAAGCCGGTGATTGCCATGGTGGCCGGCTGGGCCATTGGCGGTGGCCACGTCTTGCACGTCGTCTGCGACCTGACCATTGCTGCCGAAAATGCTCGCTTCGGCCAGACTGGCCCCAAAGTCGGCAGCTTCGACGGCGGCTTCGGGGCTTCCTATTTGGCCAGGTGCGTGGGCCAAAAGAAGGCGCGGGAAATCTGGTATTTGTGCGAGCAATACGATGCCGCGGAAGCGCTACAAATGGGGCTGGTCAATAAAGTCGTCCCTCTGGAGGTGTTGGAAAGCACCACCGTGGAATGGTGCTTTAAGATTCTGGCCAAAAGCCCTATGGCGATTCGTTTGCTGAAGTCGGCCTTTAATGCTGAATTAGACGGACAGAGCGGCATTCAGGAATTGGCCGGCAATTCAACCTTGCTGTATTACCTGACCGAAGAAGCCAACGAGGGGCGAAAGGCGTTCGTCGAAAAAAGAGAGCCCGATTTCAGCAAGTTCAAGCGCTACCCGTAACGCGACCGCTTTTGTTTGCGGAGGTCTCAGGGTTGCGTCACACAGATCTTCTCCGAACCGCGTCAATCGAGACGATTGA
>JBHHYI010000247.1:0-5970 GCA_046757525.1 bacterium
TGTCCGTCGTGCTTGCTGCGACGATAGGCATCCTGTGGATTATTTTTGCCTGAAGAGGCTTTTTCGCAACGGTTCAGCCATGCTTTCAAGTTAAAGCCTTATTTGCTTGAAGAATTCAGGTTAGCGGAATTTAGAACCATTAGAAGGATTCTCTGTGAATCCTGTTGAGAAAAATAAAGTCTGGTTGAACTTCCCAGAATCATTCATTTGCTCAGGAATCATATATATCTTGACATTCACCAATATTTTACTATTTTTTAAGTAAGTAAATATTTGGAGTAAAGCAATGAAAATTTACAAAGTGAAAATCTCGTCAAAAGGTCAAATAAGTATTCCGGCTGAGATACGAAAAAAACTTTCGACAAGCATTCTGGAGATTCAACTGGACAAAGATCGAATCATTCTTAAACCCTCTCATTCCATTCTTTCATTAGGGGGAACTTTAAGGAAGTATAGTAAAAATAAAGAGACAAATAGGATCGGTCAAGAAGATGAAACGGCCTGGAAAGCCCATATCCAGAAAAAATTCAATCGTTCTTGATACCAATGTTATCATTCGTTTTTTAGTTGGTGACGAGGAGACCCTCTACCAGAAAGCTGCTGGCATTTTTTCGGACATTGAAAATGATCTGGTTAAGGCCGTTATCCTTGAATCGGTTTTAGCTGAAACTGTTTTTGTGCTTGAAAAAGTTTACAGGGTCGAAAGAGCGCTCGTCGCGGACGTGTTACTGAGAATACTGGATTTAAAAGGTATGCGAAACACAAACAAACAAATCTTGAGAACGGCTGTTGAATACTACAAAAGAAGTAAGATAGATATTGTCGATTGTTTAGTTTGCGCTTTTGGTGTCTTAAATGAAATGGAAATCGTGAGCTTTGACAAAGATCTGAAGTCTTGTAAGAAGTTCATGGGACAGCAGAAGAATACTTAGCTATTATTATCATTCTTGACAAAAAATGATCTTGCACGATGTGATTCTGCAAACCCCTCCCCGCCAGACAAAATGGCTGCCGCTGTCGGCCGTCGACATCAGTGCAGCCGTAGTTCACACCCCGGTGCTCGGCTTTGAACCCCCCACTGCTGCGCGTTATGACAGTTACATCAGTGGCCACGGCTACCACCCCGCGATCGTATGTTGCAACCCCCGTGGTTCTCCTTAGTCGTTGGGAACCGCAGTTTTCGCACGACGCACTTTTTCTAAGAAAGGTCCTAATATTGGATTTCTTTCAATGCGTTCTCGTAGCCGTCGGTAGGCCTCTTCCTCGGACTGATGCGCAAGAATAATAGTCTTCTCATGACTTCAGCAGAACAACATTCATGATTCAATTGTTTGAGTTTGCTCATTCGGTGTGTTGAGCGAAAGTGGATCAGGAGGTGCTCATATTGTAAGCCATTTCTGAGTGAGGCGACCTCAGCTAAGTTCACTTCTTAAACCCTTGAAGCACACAAAACGGCTCCGACTGAGAGCTGTCGACGCGTGGGCTGGGGGGTCGCGCTGAGCTGAAATAAATCTCTTGATTTTCCCTCACGAAACAATTATAATCAAACGCAGAAATCGTTTCCGTTTCATGAAGTTCACAAAGAACCTTTCTTTTGTGGTAAGATGCACAGCAACATTCCGTTGAAAATAGGCCTCATCGGCTGCGGTCGGTTTGGGCAGTTTTGCCTGCGAATGTATGCTGAACTGCAGCAGGTACGAGTGGTGGCTGTGGCTGATCTCGACGACAAGCTGGTTGAGAAAGTCGCGGGTGAATTTGGCGTGGCGGCTTACACTGATCCGGCACGCTTAATTCAGCGGGAAGATGTGGAGATGGTGCACGTAGCCACGCCGCCTTTTTTGCACTTCTCTTTGGGACTGCAAGCCGCGCGGGGGCGCAAACACGTTCTGTGCGAAAAACCCCTCTGTTTGACGCTGGATCAAGCCGACGAAATGCTGGCTTGTGCCCGCCAACAAAATCTGATTATGCCAGTGGACTTTGTCTTGCGCTACCTACCGATTGTCAGCCTCGTCGAACGGGTTATTCAATCGAAAATCCTGGGGGCCCCTTTGCATGCCTATTTTGAAAATTACGCTACGGATGAGCATCTGGGCGAGAATCACTGGTTCTGGGACAAACGCAAAAGTGGCGGCATTTTTGTAGAGCACGGGGTCCACTTCTTCGACTTGTACCGCTATTGGTTTGGCGAAGCTGTGGTGCTCTCAGCGCATTCAGAGGTTCGGCCTGGTACGGAACAGGAAGATCGCGTAACCTGTCTCTTACGGCATGCATCTGGCGTGGTGGCCAATCACTACCACGGCTTCGATCAACCTGCTTGCTTGGATCGGGCCACGCACCGGATTTTATTCGAGACTGGCGACGTGACCGTCAACGGCTGGATTCCGGAATCCTGCACCATCCATGCCCTCATTGACGAGAGGCAGGCAACCAAACTGCAGGCCTTGTGTCCTGAGGCCCGGCTTGCTGTTTTGGAGACGCTTATGAAATCCGATTTGCCGCTGAGAGGTCGGGGCAAAGCGATCAAAGCTACCAAACGGATTGCTTTGCGTTACCAGGCGCCTGTCGACAAGGGGACGCTGTACGCCCGTGGCGTCAGCGATTTGGTGCTCGACCAGGTCGCCTACATTCGAGACCGTGCCCATGAGCGAATTGTTGCAGAAGAGAATGGTCGCCAGGCTTTGGCCCTGGCTTTGCAGGCCTCGCAGCTTGCCAGTGCGTGAAGCCGGCTGCCATGGCCGTCGCCTCAGGAGGGAAGTTTGTGTGAACAAGCTCGTCGCATTCCTTTGCCTGATTTTCCTGCCAATGCTGACCTTGCACTGCCAGTCTTCTCAGAACCTCGAATGGCATGAGGAGGATGGCTTTCGTTGGGCTGAACTTTCTGTGCCCACCAGGGGCAAAGTAGGTTTCTCGCAGCTCCCCCCTGCTCAGACAGGCATCGCTTTTCGCAACCGCCTCACCCAAGAGCAGATTGCCAGGAATCGAAATTTGCTCAATGGGTCTGGCGTCGCTGTTGGCGACATGGACCAGGATGGCCTGGTGGATGTGTATTTTTGTCGGCTGAATGGGTCTAATGTGCTCTACAAGAATCTGGGAAATTGGAAATTCAAAGACGTCACCGAGGAAGCCGGTGTGGCTTGCGCCGGGCAATTTTCCACCGGGTGTACCTTTGCCGACATCGACGGCGACGGCGATCTCGATCTTTTGGTCACGGCCCTTGGCGGGCCTAACGCCTGTTTCTTGAATGATGGGCACGGGAAGTTTGTTGACGTCACGGAACAGGCTGGCTTGAAAAACCATGACGGCAGCACCACTATGGCTCTGGCCGACATCGACGGCGACGGCGATCTGGATCTCTACATCGCAAACTACAAGGTGCACGTGGCCAAAGAGATTTTTAGTCCGCAGGAACTGGCTCCCATTCGAATCCTGACCCGCGTGGGTGGGAAATACAAAATCGTGTCTAAATACAAAGACCATTTTCAGCTTGATTCTCGAAATGGCAAAGTGTTTTGGACTGAAATCGGTGAACCCGACCGGTTGTTTCTAAACGACGGTCAGGGTCACTTCGTACCGGTAGATTTCAGCCACGGCAGGTTCCTTGATGAAGCAGGACATCGCGTGGCTTTACAGAGAGACTGGAGCTTGACCGTCAGATTCCAGGACATCAATGACGACGGGGCGCCGGACATTTATGTTTGCAACGATTTTGAAAGCCCGGACCGTGTTTGGTTGAATGACGGGACCGGTCGGTTTCGGGCGATTCCCAGGTTGGCACTTCGCAGCACCAGCGCTTCCAGCATGGCGGTGGATTTTTCCGACATCGATCGCGACGGAGATCTGGATTTTTTCGTCGCAGAGATGCTAAGCCGCAAGCATGGGAGACGCAAAACGCAAATGGGAATCGTGAATCCGAAACCGCTCTCCATCGGGGCCATTGACAACCGTCCGCAATACATGCGCAACACGTTGTTTCTCAACCGCGGGGACAACACCTACGCCGAGATTGCGCAATTCAGTGGCGTGGAGGCCTCCGAATGGTCGTGGTCGGCTTTGTTTCTGGATGTAGACCTGGACGGCTATGAGGACCTTTTGATTTCCAACGGACACGTTTACGATGTCAATGACAGGGACACCAACCAGTGGGTCATGCAGCAAATCCAAAACGGGCGGCTGGACTTTGGTCACGCCCTTTTGATGTTTCCCAGCCTGAAAACGCCCAACGTGGCCTTCCACAATCGCGGCGATTGGCGCTTCGCAGAAGTGGGAGAGGACTGGGGAATCGCCAGCCGCGACATTACCCATGGCATGGCCCTGGGCGATTTTGACAATGACGGCGACCTCGATTTGGTCACCAATCGTTATGACGCTCCTGCGGGGGTTTATCGCAATGAGACCACAGCTCCGCGAATTGCCGTGCGGTTGCGGGGGCTTGCCCCCAACACCCGGGGAATCGGCGCCAAAATTCAGCTTTCAGGCGGTCGGCTACCGCAATCCAAAGAAGTCATTTGCGGAGGCCTTTATGTTTCCGGTTCGGACCCGCTGGCGGTCTTTGCGGCCGGGGAGGCCAAAAACAGGTTGTCTGTTACTGTCACCTGGCGCAATGGGAAGCAAAGCACCGTCAAGGACCTGCAGCCCAATAGAATTTATGAGATAGAGGAGAGAACAGCCCACCATTCTCAAGAGGTACCTGATTCTACCAGTCGTGAACTGCAGCAGACTTATTTCAAAGATGTTTCTAATTCAATCGACCATCGACACCACGAAGACCCGTATGACGATTTTAGCAGACAGCCTTTGTTGCCCAGGCGACTCAGTCAGCTTGGGCCGGGAGTGGCCTGGCAGGATGTGGACGATGACGGCTTGGATGACTTGCTCATCGGGACTGGAAAAGGCGGCGCACTGGCTGGCTATCGTAACGATGGCCAGGGGGGCTTTCAAAAAATTGAGGATTCAGCATTTTCAAAGATTTCGCAGCAGGACCAGACTGCCCTTCTCGGTAGCAAGAGCAAGAATGGGCCGACGACCCTCTTGGCTAGCTTTTCTGATTACGAAGACACGCCACCGTCGCATTCCTATGTTTTGCAGTATGTCCTAAAAAACGGCCGAGTCAAGCGTGCGCAGAAGATGGTAGTGCCCTCCTCCAGCATTGGTCCCATGTGTTTGGCCGATTATGACGGAGATGGCGATTTAGATCTGTTTGTCGGAGGCCGTACCGTTCCAGCGCGATACCCTGAACCCGCGTCTTCATACCTCTATTTAAATGAGAATGGGACCTTCCATCTGGACCTTGGCAATGAGGATATTTTGAAGAACCTTGGCCTGGTGTCTGGTGCTGTTTTTAGCGATTTAGACAACGACGGCGATGCGGACCTCGTCCTGGCACTTGAATGGGGGCCCGTAGCGGTTTTGAAGAATAACCAGGGCAGGTTTGCTGATGCGACTGAGGCGTCAGGTCTTTCCAAATTCAAAGGCTGGTGGAACGGGGTTACCACAGGCGATTTTAATGAAGATGGTCGATTAGACATTGTTGCAACCAACTGGGGCTGCAACAACAAATATCATTGCGATCCCGACCGCCCTTTACGTATCTACTACGATGATTTCGACAACAATGGCACGATGGATGTGGTAGAAGCCTATTATGACCCTGACATGAAAGCCATGGTTCCTGAGCGTGGTCTCTCCCGGCTGTCCAGGGCCATGCCTTTTGTTGGAAAACGGACGCCAACGTACAAGGCCTTCGGTGCAGCGACCCTGGAAAAGATAATTGGCCCCGGCCTGGCCCGGTCCGGAATGGTTGAGGTCAATACCCTCGCCCATACTTTATTCTTGAATCAAGGCGATTCGTTTAAGGCCGTACCGTTGCCGGCTTACGCTCAGTTGGCCCCGGCTTTTTATGTAGGCGTTTCGGATTTCGACGGCGATGGCCACGAAGATGTTTTCCTCAGCCAGAACTTTTTTGCGGTGCAG
>JBHHYI010000248.1:0-5962 GCA_046757525.1 bacterium
GTCACCCCTCGATACGGTCACTTGAGAAGCAGTGACCTGCTCGGGATGACTCGCAAATTGTTCTTTTAGGAAACGCTGACCTTACTATATGAAGACCAGCGTCATAACAAAACAGAAGAGCAGTCAAATAGTTAATTATTTTCTATTGTGGACCCCGAGATACTATGAAAAACAATGCCTTTGAAATCCTGGTAGTTGAGGACAACCTCAATCAACTGCTGCTGTTGAAAAAGCTGCTCGAGCGCAACGATTATCGGGTGTCCGTGGCTTACAACGGCCGTGAAGCCCTGGAATTGCTGGACGAACGTAAGCTGGACCTGGTCATCAGCGACATTGTCATGCCGGTGATGGACGGCTATGAACTGTGCCGCCGGCTAAAACACGACGAGAAACTGAATCACATCCCGGTCATCCTTCTTACGCGGTTGTCCGAGCCTGAGGACATGATTAGAGGGCTGAAGTGCGGGGCCGACCACTTCATCGCGAAGCCGTACGATCTCAATCATCTGCTCCAGCGTATTGACGACATAAGAAAGACCATAGATATTCGCAAAGGGGAGCAAGCAAACGCAGCGGTAAAGTTTCATTATGCCGGCAGCAGTCATGCCATAGATGCCGACAGGCGCCAGGTGATCGATCTCCTCATTTCCACTTACGAGCACGCCGTACAGCAAAACCACGAGCTGGTAAGAGTTCAGCTCGAGCTTACCGCGCTAAACCAGAAGCTCGAAGACAGAACGCTGCAATTAGAAGCCTCAGAAACCAACTATCGCACCCTTTTGGAGACCAACGCCGATGCTATCGTGGTGGCAGACCGGGACGGCATCGTAAAATTTGTCAATCCCGCGGTTGAAGAGATGTTTGGTAGCACCCGGGAGAAGTTGCTTGGCAAGCCGTTTGAATATTCGTTAAGGGCAGGCGAAACCCAAGAGGTCGTCTTAAGACGCACACAAGGAAAAGCGCGAGTTGCCGAAATGCGGGTAGTCGAAACCGACTGGCAGGGCCGAACCGCTTTTCTCGCCTCTCTGCGCGACATTACCGACCACAAGTCTGCCCTGGAAGCGTTGCGCAAAGCTAAAATGGCGGCTGAGGCTGCTACCCGTGCCAAGAGCGAATTCCTGGCTAACATGAGCCATGAAATCCGTACCCCGCTGAACGCCGTCATCGGCATGACCGAATTGACCCTGGACACGAAACTGACTCCAGAGCAGCACGAGTACCTGAAAGTCGTACACGCGTCTTCCGAAGCATTGTTGTGCTTGATCAGCGACATTCTGGATTTTTCCAAAATAGAGGCTGGCCAAATTGAGCTGGAGACGACCCACTTTGATTTTCGCGAGCAAGTGGAGAGCGTGGCCGAAACGCTCAGCGTGCGTGCGGCGTCTAAAGGGCTCGAGCTGCTCTGCTTTGTGGACCCCTCGTTGCCTGGCATGGTGGTTGGAGACCCCACGCGTCTGCGCCAGGTACTGGTCAATCTGCTGGGCAACGCCATCAAATTCACCGAAAAAGGGGAGGTGTCAGTCAAAGTTGAGCCGCTCGAGGACCTTTCTGTCACCGCGGAAGATGACGGCAGTATCGGTCTCCACTTTATGGTTTCAGACACCGGTGTGGGGATTTCCAAACAACAGCAAGAAAAAGTATTCGAAAAGTTTACCCAGGCCGACACTTCTACCACCCGCACCTTTGGCGGCACCGGGCTTGGGTTGAGCATTTCCAGGTCCCTAATTGAACTCATGGGTGGTCGTTTGTGGCTGGAGAGCGAGCTTGGAAAAGGCAGTACATTCCATTTCGCTCTGGTGCTACCGCGGGGAGAAGCAGAAAAGAAACAGGCGGGCATCTTTAAGCACCTTGATTTCAAAAGATTAACCATTCTCGTAGTGGACGATAATCGCACCAGCCGAACCATTTTGGAAAAGACCTTACAAGCCTGGGGCTTTCGAACGTTGGCGGCATCGAACGGTGCGGCAGCTTTGTCGTTATTGCAAAAAAGAAGAAAACCTGTTGACCTGGTGATTCTGGACCATCAAATGCCAAAGATGGATGGCGTTGAAGTCGCGCGGACCATTAGAGGAGACGCCAGGCTCAAGGACACACCCATCATAATGCAGTCGTCCATGGGGGATCTGAATGCCACCCTTCAGGCCGAATTGCAGATTGCCCAATTTATGACCAAGCCGATCAGACAGACCCGACTGTTTGACGTCTTGCTGCAGGTTCTGGGCTTCCGGGAAGCGGCACAGCCGGAAACACCCGAGCCTGAGCCATTGCTTCCAGCAGGCAGTCAAAGCCGGTCGCAACGGATACTCCTGGTGGAAGACAACGTCGACAACCAGAATTTGGCAAAGAGGATGCTGGCGAAGGCAGGGTTTTACGTGGAAGTTGCTGACAACGGCCGAGAGGCCGTCACAGCAGCCAGCAAATCTCACTACGATCTAATTTTCATGGACGTCCAGATGCCGGTCATGGATGGATTCAGGGCCACCCATGAAATCAGAGCGGTCGAGCGAGAAGCCGGAAGTGACCGTGTGCCCATCATCGCCTTGACCGCGCACGCCTTAAAGGGATATCGCGAAAAGTGTCTGGCAAACGAAATGGACGATTACATGACCAAGCCGCTGAAAAAACAAATCCTTTTGGAGAAGGTGAATCGATGGATTGGGGCAGAACAGCGCCGTCGCTGAGGGGCGTGTATTTCCCAGCAAACCACCCGTGGCCGTCGAACACGGGCAATGACCACCCAACGTGGAGAATCAATCAATGAAATCAAGCTTTGAGGTTGCCGCCATGCGTGGCCTAATTCGTATTTTATTCTTATTAATGCCAGCCTTGAGTTTTGCGCAGCAATATCGATTTGAAGCTTTTTCGGTCGAAGAAGGTCTGGCGCAATCTCAAATTGCCAAGATATTTCAAGACAGCCAGGGTTACCTCTGGTTAGGCACCTATGGCGGCGGCGTCAGCAGATACAACGGTTTGACTTTCACGAATTATTCTACCAAGGAAGGCCTGGTCAACAACATCGTCTACGACATCCTCGAGGATCACCAGGGCAATCTCTGGTTTGCCACCGAGGGCGGTGTTTGCAAATACGATGGTTCCGCATTCGTCCGGTTAACGGATTCACAGTTCTTAGACAACCAGCCGGTTCTGGCCCTTTTGGAGGACAGGCAACGCCATTTGTGGTTGGGCACCCGGGACCACGGAGTTGTCGAGTTTGACGGGAGCGAATTTTCGACCTACACCACGGAGCAGGGTCTGTGCAACAACACCGTATGTGGAATTTTGCAGGATCGGGAAGGCTACTTGTGGATTGGCACCGAAGGGGGCATCAGCAAATTCGACGGTTCAACTTTTGTGAACTTTACCGAAGTGGCCGGGACAGTTAAGCCTTCGGTCTGGTCAATGCTTGAGGACCGCAAAGGAACTCTGTGGTTTGGCACCGAAGGGGACGGCCTCCTCGAATACGACCGCCATGCCTTCAGACGGTACACGACTGAGGACGGGCTGGGCGCCAACAACGTGCGGGCGATTGCTCAGGACGGTCAGGGCAACCTGTGGTTTGGTACCGACCACGGCGTCAATCGATTTGACGGTTCTGATTTTACCGCCTTCACTTCCGCGCAAGGATTGAGCAACGATCAAATCCGGTCGATCATAGAAGACCGTGAGGGCAACCTGTGGTTTGGCACCTGGGGCGGCGGCCTGGACAAATTCGCCGGAAGCATTTTCGCCCATTTTAGCACCAGGCAAGGTTTAAGCAGCAACCTGGTCATGTCGATTCTTGGGGATCGAAGCGGGGTGCTCTGGTTCGGCACCTGGGGTGGCGGCGTGAACAAGTACGAGCACGGAAAATTTACGCCTATTACGACGCGTGAAGGATTGGCAGACAACGGGGTCTTTTCAATTCTACAGGACCGAAAGGGAAACGTGTGGTTCGGTACGGCAAAAGGCCTCAGCAGATTCGACGGTGTTAGGTTGGTCAACTTCACCACTGAAAACGGCCTGGCCAACAACCTGGTCAACATTATCTTTGAGGATCATCAGGGAAATCTGTGGATCGGTACCCGCGGGGGCGGGGTGTCGAAGTTCGATGGCACGACCTTTACGAATTTTACCTCGAAGGACGGGCTGGCCAGCGACAACGTGTTCTCAATCTTCGAGGATCAACAAGGGAATTTGTGGTTTGGCACCTGGGGTGGCGGCATCTGCAAATATGACGGCGTGAAGTTTATCGCAGTTCCTACTCAAGTGGATTTAAAAAGCAATGTGGTACTGGCTATCTTGCAAGATACAGCCGGCGATTTGTGGCTTGGCACCTATGGCAAGGGCGTATTGAAATACAAAGTTGACCGGAACGGCCACCTATCGGAGTTTGATTCTTTCACCACGGACGACGGGCTGAGCGACGACGCGGTTCTGTTTATGATTTTTGACGATGAAGAAAATCTGTGGATTGGCACCAACAAAGGTCTCAGTAGACTGGATTGCCGGGAATACACCGAAACTGGCAGAAAAGTCTTCAAACATTATGGCAAAGAAAAGGGATTCATTGGCATCGAATGCAACCGCAACGCGGCATTTAGAGACAAAAATGGTTGCCTGTGGTTTGGTACCATTGAAGGCGCCATGAGATATAACCCCGCGTCAGATAAGCCCAACACAGTTGAACCCTTGACCCATATCACCAACTTGCGTCTTTTCTTTGAACCGGTGGATTGGACGAAGTACACAGGGAAGAAGCTGCTTCAGGGACATCTTCCAGCCGCGCTAAGGCTTCCCTATGACAAGAATCATGTTACCTTCGATTTCATCGGAATCAGTTTGACCATTCCCGCCAAAGTCACCTATCGGTACTTGTTAGAGGGATTTGATGCCGATTGGACGCCCATCACGAAACAGACCAGCGCCACCTATTCAAACCTACCGCCCGGGGATTATACATTTAAGGTGAAGGCTGCCAACGATGACGGTGTCTGGAATTCAGAACCCGCCACCTATCATTTCACCATTACGCCCCCATTTTGGCGCACCTGGTGGTTCTACCTGCTGGCAGTTGTGTTGAGTTCAGGCGGCGTTCTTTTCATTGTCAGGGTGCGAACAAAAAGCCTGGAAGCACAAAGAGTCCGGTTGGAACAGGAAGTCAACAATCGAACTTCCGAGCTCAAACGAGCAAAGGAAAAAGTAGAAAGAATCAACGCCGAATTGGAGAAACTGTCCCTGGTAGCCAGCGGCACCGACAATGGCGTCATCATTGCCGATGCCACCGGAAAAATAGAGTGGGTGAACGCGGGCTTTACCCGCATGAATGGCTACACGTTGGAAGCGTTAAAGCGGTTCAAGGGCGAAACGTTAATTCAGATTAGTGCCAATCCAGAGATTGCTGAGAACATCGAGGCAAGCATTCGAAATCGGGCTTCGGTAATCTACGAATCCATCAATGAGACCAGGGAGGGCAAACGTTTCTGGGTCTCCTCCACCCTGACGCCAATTTTTGATGAGCACGGGCAGTTAAAGAAGTTGGTGGTTATCGACACCGACATCACCGAACGCAAAGAGACAGAACGGGCCCTGAGGGAAAGTGAACAAAAATATCGTGCTTTATTCGACCAGATTGCAAACCCAATATTTATTTTTGACAAGACATCCCACCATTTTCTTGATTGCAACAAAGCCGTGCTGAGGATTTATGGCTACACCCGTGAAGAGCTGCAAACCATGACCCCTATCGACCTTCATCCCGAAGACGAGTTGGAGAAAGTGCAAAGAACCATGGATGTCAAGAATGTGGACGTGCCCATAACCTACACCCATGTCACCAAAGCCGGTAAACGAATCGCCGTAGAGATTCTTTCCGACGAGATCCAGTATCAAGGCCAGCCGGCCTGGATTAGCATCGTCAGGGACGTTTCGGAACGCAAGCGGGCAGAAGCCGAAATGCAAAAGGCAAAAGAGACCGCCGAAGAAG
>JBHHYI010000249.1:0-5893 GCA_046757525.1 bacterium
GTGAGTGAAGGCGCAAATTTCCCTTGACATGAGTTTAATTTTTAGTTATCATGGTTATAAATTCGGTGATTAGTAAGAAATGAGGGCCTGACGTTCCAAAATAACTTGCGTTGAAGGCGTTCGGCTAAATTCACCTTTACTAAACTTTCAAAGTTTAGTAAACGTGTGGCATCGGAGGGTACTTAACAGATTTTAAGTTCAGACAACCTCCTCAAGAATTCGAGTTCAGAAAGGCGAAATGCCCGATGGCATTTCTGTCAGATGGCGGATTAGTTGCGTTGCAAGGTTCTCCACAGATCGAATCCTATCGCTCTCTTTACTGTCCGAATTGGAAGACCGCTTCTGCTAATTCTTGTATTCCGACCTTAGTTTACATTTACCCTTTGCTCACATCAACTCAACGTTTGTGGCGTCAGTGAGATCGACAGACGTCGGGCTAAGCATTCAATCAGGACTGTATTAGAATCTTCACTACAAACAATCTGGGAAAATGCTTGGCCCTGCGGTTGCACCCAAATCAAGGAGAATTGCCATGAAACTGCAGAAAAGGCGAAGGGTGGCTGCAATACACATCCTATCTTTCTCTGTGTTGATCTTAACAAGCGCGGTACATTCCACCCCCTTACTGATGGAAGAAGCTGAAACAGATTCGTTAAGAAAGAAGCGCAGCGGCTTTACAGTCTTTCCTATTCTTTTCCGCTCACCTGAGACCAAATGGGCGGGCGGCACCTCCGTCAATTATTACTACCACCATGCAGCAGACCAAAGTACGAGTCGGCCTTCAACCATTTCGCCAACTCTGATCTATACACAAAAGAAACAGATTATCAGTACCATCGGTGTCGACCTTTGGGAGGATGACAAGTACAATGTGACTGGCAGCGGGGGTTACATAAAATTTCCCGACACATTTTACGGCATCGGCACCAACACCTCTGTGGATATGGCCGAAGACTACACTCAGCGAATCTTCTTCCTCGGTCTCGGTTTTCAAAAACAAGTGCGACGAGATTTTTACCTTGGCGTCAATTACCAGTTCGGACACGGTAAAATGATGGAAGTTGAAAGAGATGGTCTTTTAGCAAGCGGCAACATTTCAGGCAGTGAGGGTGGTGTGGTGTCAGGTGCAGGTGTGTCAGTAAATCTGGATACACGGAATAACCTGTTCTATCCGACCGCAGGTGGAATCTATGGATTCTCCATCACTTTTTACCGCCGTGTTTTGGGAAGTGATTTTGATTTCATCCAGTACGGTCTCGGGCTGCGCAAGTATGTTTCTTTGTTTTCTGCACACGTGCTCGCTTTTCAAGGGGTTATGGCTATCCGGACCGGCGATCCGCCGTTTCAGGTATTGTCGCAATTAGGCGGCATCTTGCGTGGTTACACCAGCAACCGATACATCGACAAAAATTTGCTGGCCGCACAGGTCGAATACCGCATGCCGGTCTGGTGGCGTTTCGGATTGGTTGGCTTTGCTGGATTCGGGGATGTGGCAAGCAAAATAACAGACTTCGAACCGGCGCGCTTCAAACACTCCGTTGGATGGGGGATTCGCTATTTATTTAGTCGTGACGAAAGCATCAATTTAAGAGTAGACTTTGGCTACGGTAAGGACTCTTCTGCTTTTTACATTAATTATTTTGAAGCGTTTTGAGCCTCCATGTGACATTACATGCCATCCTGAAAGATTGAGAGCAGGAATCGAGTCTTTATTAGTAAGAGACTAATTGGGCATTTTAAAGTTTTGACGAGGTGAGGTGCGGGGAATGATTGGACGAACTATTTCTCATTATCGAATTTTAGAAAAGCTTGGTGAAGGGGGGATGGGCATTGTGTACAAGGCCGAGGACATTAAACTCAAGCGCACAGTCGCCCTGAAATTCTTGCCCCCGGCTTTAACCCGTGACCATGAACTCAGGGAGCGTTTTATGCACGAGGCTCGAGCTGCTTCTGCGCTCGAGCACCCAAACATTTGTAACATTCATGAAATCGACGAAACGGAAGATGGGCAGATGTTTATCTGTATGGCATATTACGATGGTGAAGGGCTCAAAGATAAGATTGCACGTGGTCCCTTGCCATTGGA
The DNA here is from genome assembly GCA_046757525.1 of bacterium. Taxonomy (GTDB): domain Bacteria; phylum Zhuqueibacterota; class Zhuqueibacteria; order Oceanimicrobiales; family Oceanimicrobiaceae; genus JBHHYI01. Next base: position 2,087 of record JBHHYI010000249.1, read on the forward strand.
TGAAGCCATTGAAATCGCGCTGCAAATAATGCAAGGGCTAGCTCAAGCTCACGGAAAAGCAATCATTCATCGGGACATAAAGCCAGCCAACATCCTGGTCACAAAAGAAGGCCAGGCTAAAATCGTCGATTTCGGGCTGGCCAAGTTATCTGGTCAGACCAAGCTCACCCAAACGGGCACCACTATGGGCACCATGGCTTACATGTCGCCTGAGCAAACGCGTGGAGCAGAGGTTGACCCTCGTTCTGACATTTTTTCTCTTGGCGTGATACTATATGAAATGATCACAGGAAACTCTCCCTTTAAAGGAGAATATGAGCAGGCGGTGGTGTACGCCATTTTGAATGAAGAGCCTGAGCCTGTAACCAGCTTGCGCACCGGCGTACCGATGGAGTTAGAGCACATAATCTCTAAAGCTTTAGCAAAAGATCCGCAAGAACGCTACCAGCATGCAGATGAATTGATCGTGGATTTACGTCGGTTGCAGAGGGAACTAAAGGCTGGAGCTGTGCCTGCAAAAGAAGCGGCCCGTAGAAAGCGATTCAACAAGGTTGTGCTGCCGGGATTCTTGCTTTTTGTCGTCGTTGCTGCCTTGGTTGGTTATTTGTTTATTGGCCGGGAGGCAGAGAGCAAAGAGCGCATCCCCATTGCGGTGGTAGATTTTGTCAATGAGACGAATGAAGCAGAGTTGAATGGACTCTCAGGGATACTCATCACGTCGTTGGAGCAATCGCGCCGCCTCTCTGTTCTCACCCGTTCGCGGATGTTTGACACTCTAAAACAATTGGGAAAAGATGAGGTTCACCGCATTGATGACCTGCTGGGGAGAGAAATATGCAAACAGGCCAATATCCACGCAATGGTGATCGCTTCTATTAGAAAATTTGGCCGCGTTTATACGATCGACCTGAAAGTGCTCGACCCCGAGAAGGACGAATATCTTTTGACCGCCAGAGAAGAGGGTGAAGGCCAGGAAAGTGTCCTGGCGATGATCGACAAGCTCTCTAAAAAAACACGCAAAGGTCTTAAAGAGCAAGCCGAGGAAATTCAAATCACAAGCAAGAAAGTAGAGGAGGTGACCACCGCCAACCTGGAAGCCTATCAGCATTATTTTCTGGGCGAGCAACTTGTCAATCAACTGCGATTCCGAAAATCGCAAGAGGAGTTCAAGAAGGCTATCGAAATAGACCCCACGTTTGCGCTGGCCTACTACAGACTTGCTTATGCGAAAGATTGGTGGGGAGAGGAAGGCGTTGACCTTCCGCTACGAAAAGCAATGCAATACCTCGACCAGGCACCCGAAAAAGAAAGGTACTTGATTCAGGCGCTTCATGCACGGCGTGCCGGCAAAGTTGACGAGGCTATTGCACTCTACCAGGCGTTGCTCGAGATGTATCCGGCTGAAAAAGAAGCTCTGTGGGAGCTCGGCGATCGGTCCTATCATAGGGGCGACTACAACATGGCCGTCACCTATTTTGAAAAAGTTTTAGCCATTGATCCTACCTTTGAGCGTGCGATGCAACATATCATCTGGAGTTACAAGGATAGGGGGCAGTACGACCAAATGCTCGAATACGCAAAAAGGTTCGTTGCCCAAAAAGCCACTTTGGAGGCCTACACCCTGCTCGGTGAGGCCTATCTTCTGCGTAAAGATACCCGTCAGGCCCAGGAGCTGTGGCGTCGGGCTCAAGACGTTTTTCCAAACAGCGCCACACCCACTATCCGTTTGGCATGGACGTATTTTTTCCAACAGGAATATGACAAAGCCGAACGGGAGTTTAAGAGTTTGCTTCAGGAAGCAGCGGGTCCTTCAGATCGCCAAATGGCCGGTTTGCGGAATTTGGGCTTGTTTTATGCCTATTTTGGCCGGTACCGGGATGTGTTACGGAATTTGGACAGAATCGTCGAAATAGCCCGGGAGAATGGCTACCTTTCCATGGTGCCGCTTGCTTACGCCGAACAGGCTTTTTGGGTTATGTTGGGCTGGCGTGATGAGGTGAAAACGCGTGAAATGCTTGCAAAAGGCTTAGAACACAAAGCGGACGCAAATTTTTATTTTTATTTATATCTCTTCAGAGCTTATCTGATGATGGGAGAACATGAGAAAGCAAAATCCGTTGCCGAAGAGCATTTAACGACATTTATGCCGTATCAAGACCTCGTTGTCAAGGCTTATGTTCATCGCGCCAAAGGCGAATACAGTATGGCCGTCAGGGACTTTTTGACTGTGACTCAGAATACCTTTATTTATGACCAAATCTATTACGCCTATGACCTGGCTGCGTGTTACTTTGAAACAGGCCAGTTTCTGCAAGCAGTTGATGTGTTACATAGATTGCAGGATATTTTTAACGACTCGCATTACTTCCGGTCCGCTGTTTATTCGAGAAGTTTTTATCTTCTGGGAAAAATCTATGAAAAAAACGGTGATAGAAATCTGGCCGTCGAGAATTACGAAAAGTTCTTAGACCTCTGGAAAGAGGCAGACCAGGATTTGCCCGATCTAATCGATGCCAAAGCGCGATTGGCAAGATTACAGCGATTGACGACTAAATGATCGGCGAGGCTCTTCTGGAGGTTGCCCATCAACTCGTTTCCAGTTGACATTTCGCCGCTTCCCAACCCAGCAAGGCCTTCTTTCGCGCGGTTCCACCCTGGTAGCCACCAAACTCCCCGATTTTGCGAATGACCCGATGACAGGGGATGATGTAGGGCACAGGGTTATGAGCAATGGCGTTGGCCACAGCCCGCACAGCCTTAGGCCTGCCGATTTGAGCAGCAACCTGTTCATAAGTCACAACCCGGCCCACTGGAATCCGCAACAAAGCTTCCCAGACTTTAATCTGAAAGTTCGTGCCTTTGAGAAGCAAATGCAGTGGCGCGCTTTTCCTCTGGTTTAATGGCGTAAAGATGTGGCCAATCAATTGCTGGGTTTTCAGGGTGTTTTCACGCAATCGCGCTTTTTCCCACTTCTTTTTTAACGACTCCAGGTCTTGCTCACCGTCATTGCTTCTGCTGAAGATCAGCGCACAAATTCCCCGTTCCGTAACCGCAAGCAGGCATGTTCCAAAGGGCGTGGCCTGGAAGCCATATTCAATGGTCAATCCTTCACCTTGAAGCTTAAACTCTCCGGGCGTCACTGCCTCACAGGTTACGAACAACTCGTGCAGCCGGCCTGGACTGGACAGGCCGGTCTCGAAAGTCACCTCTAACAGATTTTGCGATTCTTGCAGCAGTCTTTTGGCGTATTCTTTGGTCAGAAATTGCAGGAAACGTTTGGGGCTAATGCCTACCCAGCGACTAAATAGCCGCTGGAAATGATATTCGCTAACATGAATACTCTCGGCAATCTCTCGTAGACTCGGCTGTCTCTGAAAATGTTGTTCGAGATAGCCAAGGGCCGCTTCAATGCGCTGGTAGTCCAAAGCCGATTGCTGGTAATTTGCAAGCATCTGAATCCCTCCCATGAATGTTCGAACCCAATATACGCAAATGAGAGGACGACTTCCACCCGATTCTTGCGCTTTTTTGTGTTGCCAAATTCGAGAGAGTTCTTGCATTTGCAATTGCATTTGTTATATTTTAAAGAAAGATATTCCGTTTACGATTAAAACCCGCTTCAATTTCTTCTGGCTTGGAGCATGAATCTCCCGGGCGGGCGCTGTTTTCGCTGCAAAAATCTCCTTTATCCTGAATAATTCCTGGCGCGGCCAAACCCGCAAACGAATAGAACCCGGATTGCACGGATTTGTTTCTTGTGAAAATCAAACACACCGACTGCCACAAACAGACCCGGTCGGGCCAATC
>JBHHYI010000250.1:0-5867 GCA_046757525.1 bacterium
CTCTCCTTTTTTCCCTACGCAGAATGCCTTCCAGGATACCCTTGGTGGTCGCTCAGATGCCTTCGTGACCCAGTTCGACGAAACCGGTTCGCTCGTTTATTCCAGCTACCTTGGAGGTAGCACCGGGTTTGGGGGTGAGGCAGGATATGGCATCACCGTGGATGCAAATGATAATGCTTATTTAACCGGCGTAACTGCTTCCCCTGACTTTCCGCTCCACAATCCCTATGATTCCACTTTCGCCGGGTTTAATGAGGCCTTTATTGCTAAAATTGGTGTTCATAACGATACCATCAACCTGATTTACGACCAGGTCACCATGGGCGGTCCGCCGGTCTTTTCGGACACGCCCACCACACCCCAGCAGATTTTGCCTCAGTTCCTGATCAACACTTCGGAAGACACTCTCTATTTCCGGTTTGCCGGCGCCTCCACAGACGGAACGGTGGGACTTCGGGTCACCAACACCCGGGTTCAGGGATTCCAATCTCCGCCCATTAATTTAGGCGCGCAAATCTTTGATCCCGCTGGCGGTGAGATTACGCCTTTCAACTTCCCCAATATTCGGGCGGGTAATCTCGGAAAACAATTCGGCGTGTCTCAAAACGGCAATTATCTCATCAAGGTCTTTGCTGAGTCCGGTTCTCCGGGACCGTTTCCGGCGTCGTTTCAGATCCATTTAGCCGCCAATGTCGGGCTGCCACGTAAACTAATTAACGGGGAACCGGAAGTTGCACGAGGAATTAGACAGGATATTTTGTTTAATCATCCGGCTCCAAGACCACAAGGTCTTTTTGGTCAGAATGACGGCATTGCCCAAACGGCGCTTTTCAAGTTCGCAAATCCTGTGGAAATATCACAGTTTGCCAATGCGGTCATTGTGCCTCGCACCGCATCCGGGTTTCCGTTAGCAGAGGGAATCGGGCGGGCGCCCGATCCGATGCAACCTCTCAGCAAGGCTACGCCAAGCGCGCGAACGCCTATCTGCACAGGTCAGGACCCAACCGGCATGGTGGTTGATTTCACCCAGATCCCGGATCCGGCGGAGCCTGGTGTGAACGCACCTTCCGTGGCCGGCACGGTGTGTGCGGTGATCGGTGAAAATGACGCTACCAGTGTCACCCTGCCGCTGGCTAATGGCGTAACCAGCCTGATTCTGGACATGGGTTCTGGTCAGGAGATCGTCGATGGCGCAGGGGCCGACTTCATGGTGTTCTCACCGGCGGGCAGCTATACCGTCGCGGTGTCGAACACCCCGTATGCCGGGACCTTTGTGCCGGTCGGGGGTGCGGTCTCAGAAACCCAGAGTTTCGATCTTGCTAGTACGAATCTAACGTCCGCCCGCTTTGTCCTGGTGACGGCGGCGCCACAGGTCACCCTCGATGCGGTGAAGGCGCTGAATGTCTTCATCGACGCTATCGTACAAGACCCTGTGACGGGAAGCAACATTCCGGTAGGCGATGTCGGCTTTAGCACGATTACCATGCGCCGGGCCAAGGCGTCTGAGACCGCCATCGACCCCTTTCTCGAGTTGATCGCACCGGATGGGTCCAACTTTGGGAAAAATGAAAGTAGTTTTGGGGACAAGACCTCACAAGACCTGAGTGACGCAGCTTTAATTAACACAGAGTTGACTCAGTCCGGGTTCTGGCGTTTTTTTGGGCGGGGATACGACCAGATTCCGTCGAATCAGTCGTTTGGGGCGTTTTTCGTGCGTCTTGAAAGTGGAGGTGACTATGATGCTGATGACATTATTGTGAGCGAGAAGGATGAGGAGAATACTGTCGTTCAGAAAACCGGCAGCATCTCCGGGCCGCGGGAGCGCGATTCCTACTTGTTCCAGTGGCACCCAGGCCAGCCGATCAAGATCGTGGTCAATGCGACCTCTGGCGGTCTCGATCCGGTGGTTGAGCTGCACGATCCCGAGGGCTTTCTCATCGCCGCGAACGATAATTTTGCCGGCCGCGGGCGCAACGCGGCGCTGGCTTTGACCCTGCCAGCGAACACCTTCAATGCCGGGGCGGTGTCACCCGAACTGCCGGATCCGAGCACCTATCGGCTCGTGGTCAATGCGGTCGACCCAATGCGCGGCCCCAACGACAAGCGCGAACTCGACATGGGAACGGCGTATTTCAGAGGTACGGCAAGTGGTGATTATGAGGTCAAAGTGTTCACCGGCGCTCTGACAGGTGGAGGGGCCATTCAACCCACGGTGGTGAGTGTCGCGCCCAACATTGCGGTTCAAGGAGCAACCAATTTAGAACTCAGCATTAATGGAAGTAACTTTGTAAACGGTGCAACGGTAACTTTCAGTGGAACAGGAATTACCGTAAAAACGGTCAACTTCATCAGCGCCAGCGAAATAAAGGCCGTCATTGATATCGCCGAAACCGCACAAGCGGGGCGGCGGGATGTCATCGTCAACAATCCGGGCGGACTTAGTGGCACCGGAACGAGCATGTTTGAAATAAGGGAAAGTCTCGGAACCGTCAGTTTGCAATGGGAAGCTCCATCGTCTGGAGAAACCTTAGCCCCACCTACGAATCTGGCCTTACAATTTAGTGAGGGACAGGGAGCGGCCAAAATGAATTCTACATTGAGCGAGCGGCCGCTGCGGGCTAGGCGATCTTTCCTGACCAAAAACCGTACGAAGCTCTTTAATATCAGAGATGGCCGGGTTAAAAAAAGAGGCACGACAAAAAACAGGCTCAGAGGGACAAAGTTGCTGATACTGCAACAACCCGAGGAGTTATCCAATGGCACGCCCGTGACCAGAACCGTCGGAGAAGGGGAAGTGCAAGAGTTCTTTATTAACGTCCCGGCGGAAGCCACCAAGTTGAAATTTGAGACCAGTAACTCAACCGGCGACCCGGACTTGTTTGTAAGATTTGGTGCTCCACCGGACCTGGTGAATGGTGTTTTTGATTTTTCTTCAGAAAACATTGCCCCAGAGGAAGAGTTAATCATAGTTGACCAAATCACCGCGCCCTCTATTCAAGCAGGTCAGTGGTTTGTCTCGGTTTTGGGATTTGCGGCCTCCACGTACACCTTGACCGCCACATATAGTCAGCCGGAGGCACTGTCTAATGGGGTGCCCGTAACCAGACCCATTCAACAAGATGAATTGCAGAACTTTTTCATCCCGGTCCCGGCCGATGCCACATCGTTAACGGTTACGACCAGTAATTCAAGCGGCGATCCTGACCTGTTTGTAAGATTTGGTTCCCCACCTGACCTGGTGAATTCTATTTTTGATTTCTCTTCGGAAACGGTCGGACCGGGTGAAGAGTCCATCACAGTAGATCAATCCACCAATCCAATCCTTCAAACGGGAAATTGGTTTGTCTCTGTAATTGAATTTGAATCTGGGCAACAAACGTATACGTTGACCGCGACCCACAACGGGAGTGGGGGAGGCGCTCAACTTTTGAGTTACAATGTTTACCGCTCGATGACGTCCAATGCCAGAAGCACCGGAACCCTGCTGGCGAATACGGAGACCGGTGTCACAACCTTCACGGATGCGGTGCCAAACACAGGTACCTTTTTCTATCAGGTCACAGCGGTGTATGACCAGGGCGAAAGCACTCCCTCCAACGACGCCTCGGTCCTGGTGACCAGCGTTGAAGATCAGCACCCTGACATCATTCCCGTTGCGTTCGCACTAAAACAGAACTATCCCAACCCGTTCAACCCGGAGACACGCATTCAGTATGAGTTGCCGAAATCTACCCATGTACAATTAGAAATCTTCAACCTGCTGGGCCAGAAGAGTCGAACGTTGGTAGATGAACAGAAACCAGCAGGCTCTTACACTGTGTCCTGGGATGGACGGCTGAATAACGGTGAGGCAGCGGCCTCGGGGGTTTATATTTACCGGTTGAAAACTGAGCAGTTTGAGAAAAGCAGGAAGCTACTGTTGCTCAGGTAAGCATCAGAATCCACACGGATCAAAGAACCACACGGATAAGTTTTTACTTATTTTTAAAAAAGCCGTGTGCGTTTTTGATCCGTGTGTACTGAAAAGAAAAACCATTCTCGTTGTCGATGATGATCGCAGCATGCGGAAGGGGCCTGCTTACCAGCTTACGGATTTGGGATATGAGGTCGCCGAAGCCAGTGACGGAGTGCAAGCCATTGAGCTCACAAAAAAGAAGCATTTTGATTTAGTGATTAGTGACCTGGTGATGCCCAAGGCGGATGGACTACACGTTTATGATGCGATCCAAGGAATTAAGTCGAGCACAAAAATCATGATTATCACGGCATTCAGCGATAGTAAAAAGGCAAAAGATGCCACGCGAATATTGAGGAGAAATTTTATTCTACGACCCTTTTGACCTGGACTATTTGAAAAGCAGAGTTGCGAATCTACTGGGGGATGAATTACAAAAAATGGAGGTGTGCCACCATGAATAAGTGGACAACCGTTTCATTCGGCAGCGCTGACGCTCCTCTGGGTTGTGTGTGCAACCCTGGCAGAAGCCCAGACAAAAGCGAGTGTGTACCGCGTCTATGCGGAAAAAACCGTCGCCGCGCCGAAAGAGGAGCTCTCTTTGGGCTGTTGGTTTTTTGGCGATCCCTCGAGTGAAAATTACGACGTGCCCTTCCCAGGGGTGGGGTATCCGGAGAACCCAGTATCTGTTAAAGAGGCAGTGAACGGGTATGCCGACGCCCACAATGCCAGTCTGAGGGCACGCCGACCAGCGGAAAGGTCGCCTTCGACCCAACCCGGTTTCCGGCAGGGCCAGCAAGGTGGGAGGCTTTGTGGAAATGTACTGGCTGGTGGCGCGCGGCCCGGAGCCTTGCAATCCTTCTACACCGGCGCACTCAACTTTGGGTATATTCTCGGGTCCATACCTTCACGGCGCTTAATTCTTATGCCAGTTTGATAGGAGTGATCACAACCACCCTTATGGCTATTTGTAACTCCGACTGCTGTTGGACCTGCCCATTGACTACCACTCCACCGTCTTCGGATCCCTGTGATGTCGCTTGCGACAATTACTGCAAGAGCATAGGCCGACAGGGAGGCAGGTACATCCCGGGCAGTGCCCCCTTCTTTTGGGACAGATCAGTGGCAGTCCAGCCGACGCTTGCGATTGCCAGTAAGTGCTTTAGCTAAAAGCGCGGTCGGGAAATCTATTTTATAGCTAACCGTTTAGATTAATGTACTCAATGGAGGAACTACTCAGTACTATGGAGACTAAAGATTCCTTTTGGCTGCGAGCAATTTGTTTTGTCGCCTGTATCCCTTCGGGAGGGGCACTGCTGGCCAAGGTCTATGGGCTCACATCCATGGAAGTGGCAGCGCTTGTGGTGGCTCTGCCAGGTTGTGTGGGACTCTGGTAGGGGTTTGGATCTGGGCGCGTCAAACAGGCAAAGACCAGCTCGCCAGCGCACTTGCCATTGGTTTTCTCGGAGGACTGCTCGGTACGATCGCGTATGACCTGGTCCGTATCCCCTTTGTCTTGGCAGGACGGCGCATTTTTGCGCCCATCAATGCTTATGGCGTCTGGATTGCAGGCGCAGCTTTGTCCTCTCGATTCACCGACGTGATTGGATGGACCTACCATTTCTCCAACGGCATCACCTTTGGCATCATGTACGCGCTGTTCATGCGGAAGCGGCACTGGCTATGGGCTATCGTCTGGGCTTTCATTCTGGAGACAATAGCCGTCCTGTCACCGTTTGCTAATATCTTTGCTCTCGTAGGCGATTACTACAAGCTTGGCGTTGCGTACATGGGTTACGTTGCCTATGGACTGCCTCTTGGATGGTTGGCATACAAATGGAATGCCAGCCGTGACTGGTTATTCACCGTACCTACGGCACTCAAGCCTGTCTTCGACAGTCAGAGGCACATA
>JBHHYI010000251.1:0-5862 GCA_046757525.1 bacterium
TTTTTTCGCTGGACGCTTCAAAAACCATCCCCCTTCAAAAAGGGGGATTCTTTGCAACGGAACGGTCCTGTAAAAATACGTCCTGCGGATTCATGTTTAAACTCTACCTTCGTTCATTACGAACAAAACGATCCTCTACTCGTCGCTTGCTCTTAGGAAACGTTCTGTTGTACGTAACGCAATCGTCTCGATTGCGCAGCGATTCTGTCAGAGAAAACGCCCCCCGAGGTCATGGGAAGCTTTTAAGACACCTCCCCGGGTAGTCGGATCACGACTCGATGACGCCGGGAACTTTTTGCTCTTCAGCCTCGTGTTCCACCAATTCCCGCTCCGCGACGGCGTCCGAGAAATGCAGATTCTCTCTCCAAAAGTAGACCAGGCCCACCAGCGTGGCAGGAATAAAATTTACTGCGTGGCTGATGACGGCGAAACTGAGAGCCTCACTTTGTGGAACCCCATAGAGCTTGAGGCTCACCATACAGAAGAAATGGTAGGTGCCGACGAATCCCGGCGAGGACGGGATCATGATGCCAATGCTGATGGTTACCAATACCACCAGACTCGAAACGAGGCCAAGGTTGTATTTGTCCTGGAAATCAAAGGCATAAAAAGCCAGCAGGATTACGCCGGCATAAAGCACCCAAATAAGAATGGAAACCAGAAGGATCGACAAAAAATCTTCCGATTTCTTGAAGACTATGAACCCTTGCAAGAAAGAACGCACGACCTTCTGAACCAATTCAAAAGACTTGGAGGGGAGGGTAACCAGAACGGATTCGAAGGGAGCGGCGAGCGTTGCTTCAAACCTGGACTTCCCCAGTATTGCGGTAAATAATGCTCTCAAACCGTTAAACAGTTTGTGCGGCAGGGTGACGGCAAGGGATCTCATCACAGCGATGGTTCCTTCGGTTTTTTCCATGAGAAACACCATCAAGACGATGACCGCAACGGTGAAGGCAAAAATAACATAGCCGCTGTTTTTGATAAGATCAGGTAACGGGTAAATAAGGATGGTGGCTGCAAGAATAATCAGCAAAGTGAGCACGTCGATCAGCCTTTCGACGATGACGGTGGCAAAAGCCGAACTCTTCGAAAGGCCGGCAGATTTGCCGATGGCGAAGGCGCGGAGGAACTCTCCCAGTCGCAACGGAAAGACATTGTTTGCGGCATATCCGATCATCAGGGCTGAAAACAGAGGGTGCAATTTGACCGATGTGATCGGCTTGAGAAAATAGCCCCACCGCCGAGCTCTTAACCCGTGGCTGGTGAACATGAAAATGAGCGCTGGCAAAAGCCACCAATAGTTGGCGCTTTTTAGAGCCACCGCCATATCGCGGAGGTCGACCTGGCGGAAGGCCAAAAAGATGAAGATGCCACTGATTATTACTCCCACAGCTACTCTCAGCTTCAAAATTCCCTCGGCTTTTAAACGTTAAATCGAAACGTGACCACATCGCCGTCTTGAACGACGTATTCCTTGCCTTCTAATCTCAACACCCCCTGTTCTTTGCACTTGGCGAAGGAACCACATTCAAGCAGTTTTTCGAATTCTACCACCTCAGCCCGAATGAAACCGCGCTCCATATCGGAATGGATGGCACCGGCGGCGGCCTGGGCGTTGGCTCCTTTTCTGATCGTCCAGGCGCGCACTTCTTTGTCCCCGGCGGTGAAAAACGAAAGCAGACCCAGCAAGGCATAAGAGCTGCGAATCACTTTGCTCAAGGCATCTTCTTTAATCCCCATCTCCTGCCGAAAAACCTGGGCATCGTCTTCAGAAAGCTGGGCGATCTCCATTTCTACCTCGGTTGACAAACACACCAGGTCCTGGTTTCTGCCTTGAGCCAGTTTGGCATGCGCTTGCTTGATTTCAAAATCTCTGGGGATATCATCCTCATGAATGTTCAACACATAAAGGATCGGTTTGGCGGTGAGAAACTGAAATCCCCTGAGCATCTTGGCTTCTTCTGTGCTCCACTCTTGCTCTCGCAAAGGCGTTTCAGATTCCAGACCTTGTAAACACTTTCGCAGCAGCTCCAACTCTCTCCGACCTGGGGCGTCTTTGATTTTTTTGAGCTCCTTTTCTAACTTCTGGATGCGAGCCTCCAGGATAGTCATGTCGGAAATAAAAAACTCGTCTTCTATGATGGCGCGATCTCGCTCGGGATTCACGCTGCCTTCAGGGTGGGGGACGGCGGCGTTTTCAAAGGCGCGCAGCACACAGATTAGAGCATCCACATTGCGCAGATTGGCCAGGAATTGTTCTTGAAAACCTTTTCTTTGGGTGGAACCTTTTTCCAGACCAGCCACATCGACGTATTCTACGGTGGCCTGGACTTTCCTGGCCGTTGGAAAGAGTTGGTGGAGTGCATCCAGGCGTCGATCCGGCACTTTGATGATGCTGTGGTGTGCATGTTTTAGACTGCTGCCGGCAGGACCCGTGTCCGCAGAACTTTTCGAGATGGCGTTAAAGAGCGTGGTTTTGCCGGATTGCGGCAACCCGATGATGGCAATTTTCATAGACTATGCAATCTTCCCATTTCTTATTGACAAGCAAATTAAAACATATTTTGATATATGTCAAGTTTTTTCATATTTTCCGTGGAGAGGTGAGTGAAGTTTGTGTGCGGCACAAAATTTGCTTTTGCACAGCCCAAATGCATTGGCTCAGACTTCAAATGAAAAAATCGCTTTAAGAAAATGAACAGCAAGTCACGTCGCACGCGGAAGTGGCCGGGCCTGAGGTTGCTGTTCAGCATTTTGGCAGTCGGGTTCTTGTTCCCCGAAGTTTGCCAAGGTGCCAGTGCAGTTGCGTCCGGACACACCTACACCCTGGCGGTTCTGGACCTCCAGGCAGAAGACCCGCGACTCACCGGCATTGCCACGGCCTTGTCCCACAGGTTGCGGGCCAGGCTCAGCAACTCAGGCGTCTACCGTCTAATGGAGGGAAATAAGATTAGCAAGATCCTGACAACACAGCAAATCGACCCGGCTAAATGCGGCAGTGCTGCGTGCGGCCTCCGCGCCGGCAGAGCTCTTAAAGTAGATTTGATCATCATTGGCAGCATAGAAAAGCGAAAACGGAATTTGGCCGTAGATATTCAGATGTTGCACGTACGTTCAGCCCAGCGTGTCCGGAACATTCAGGTAACCGTTAAACGAAATTTGCAGGCCTTGTTTGCTTTTGTCGACCGCAGCGCCAGGCAACTAAGCGGCTCAAGCCAGGCGGGAAAACTTCGCCGCCGTGAAAGACCCGAGGCCGCAAAAACTGCATCTGGGAAAAAGGGAACGGACTGGTCCCTCATCGTCGCCGCCGGCATCGGGGCGCTGGCGATCTCCGTGATTGCTTACGAGTTGGCGGCACCTTGATTATTTCTCCGCAATGTCCACACGCTGGATGACATCGCCCACTTCTATTTGTTGAACCACATCGAATCCTTCGGTCACTTTGCCGAACACCGAATATCCGCCGTCGAGAAACGGGGTGGCCTTCAGAGTTATGTAGAACTGGCTGCCGCTGGACAATCGCTTCGGATTCACCGAATCCCCCTGCCGGGCCATGGCGATGACGCCCTGGTGGTGCGGCAAGCCAATCTCAGCGGGAATGCGATAGCCCGGGCCGCCGCGACCCGTGCCAGCGGGATCGCCGCCCTGAATGACGAAATTACGCTCCACTCGATGAAAGGTCAAGCCGTCGTAAAAACCCTGACGGGCCAGAAAGACGAAATTGTTCACATGCTGGGGCGCAGCCAGGGCATCCAATTCCACCACGATGTCCCCTTTGGCGGTGTGGATGGTCGCTACATATCGTTTGCTCTCGTCGATGGTCATCGCCGGGGCGCTGGCGTAATAATTTTCGCGGTCCTTTGGAACCACCGCGGCCAAAGGACGGTCAGTTGAGGCGAGAGTTGACTGGGCCCCGGCCTGTTTTGCTTTGCCATTTTCGGCCTTTTCTTTTTTCCCCCCACATGCCGCCAACGCGAACAATAGTACAACTAAGAATCCTCCTGAGACGATACGCAACATTTCTCGCTCCCTTCTTGTAAAATTTAAACGTAGATCATTCGGACACCACGAAATATAAGATGGCCACCCCTATTTGTCAAGCATATTCTGCCGGAGCCGTTTCTCTCCCAAACTGACCGGACACGATGAAAATCTTCCCGCCTGTGATTCAAAATCCCAGCTTTAAGTAGAGAAAACCCTTGCAAAATCAAGCCATCCTGTTTATATTCTCCATTGAAAAACATCTAAATCTGGAGGATAAAATGACCTTTGTATCAGACTTCGAACCAAAAGAACTCTGGCAGCATTTCGACAAAATATTGACCATTCCCCGCGGCTCAAAAAACGAGAAAGCCATTGGGGAGTACGTAATCAGCGTTGCCCAAAAGCACGGCCTTTCCTTTAAACAAGACGAGGTTGGCAGTGTCGTGGTAAGCAAACCAGGAGCCGCTGGCCACGAATCTGCACCTGTGACGATCCTGCAATCGCACCTGGACATGGTTAACGAAAAGAACGCTGACGTGGAGCACGATTTCACCAAGGACCCGCTCAAGCCGCGCCTGGAAGGCGATTATCTCAAGGCTACGGGCACGACCCTCGGTTCGGATAATGGCATCGGTGTGGCCACGGCTTTGGCCATCATGGAAAGCAGCAACCTGACTCATGGCCCGCTGGAATTCTTGTTCACCGTGGACGAGGAAACCGGTTTGACGGGCGCCGGCAGTTTGAGCAAGGATTTTCTCACAGGCAAGCAACTCATCAACATGGACACCGAGGAAGAAGGCGCCCTTTACGTCGGCTGCGCCGGTGGTGCCGGGCTGAACTTGACCCTTGCTTTGAATTACGAAAGCGCGCCAGCAGACGCTGCGACTCTGGATTTAAAGCTGCATGGTCTTAAAGGGGGACATTCCGGCGTGGACATTCATTTGCAGCGCGGCAATGCCATCAAGCTTTTGGCACGGCTGCTGGGCGGTGTGTACCAGTCAACGCCCTTTCATTTAGCCAGCTTTTCCGGCGGCAACATGCACAATGCCATTCCCCGGGAAGCTTTCGCACGCGTGGTGCTTGGGAAGGGCGCGCGAGAAGCTTTTGAAAAAGAAATCCAGGCTCGATTTAGCGCGATAAAAGCAGAATTCAAGCCTGCCGATCCGGGTATGGTGCTTACGATCTCCAACGGTGCCAGCACCGAACAGGTGTTCGACAAAACCACAACTGAAAAGGTGCTGGATCTGGCCAACGCTCTGCCACACGGAGTGATTTCCATGAGCTATGATATCCCCGACCTGGTCGAAACCAGTTCCAATTTAGCCACTTTGAGTACCCTTGGCAAAGACATGGTCATCCATGTGAGCAACCGGAGTTCTGTTGCCTCAGCGATTCAGGCGATTCAGGAAAGGGTGGCGGCCATTGGCCGGTTGGCCGGTGCCCGGGTGGAGGAGCTCGAAGGCTACCCGGGCTGGAAACCAAACCTGGAGTCCCACGTTTTGCACGTCGCTGAAGCGGTGCACAAAGAGGTGCTGGGCAGCAAACCGGAGGTGAAAGCGATTCACGCAGGCCTGGAGTGCGGCATTATCGGCGAAAAGTATCCGGGCATGGATATGGTTTCCTTAGGGCCACAAATAGAATTCCCTCATTCCCCAGACGAACGCGTGCACATCGGCTCCGTGGCTAATTTCTACAAGCTCTTGACCGGAATCCTGGCCAGGCTGGCGCAGGATACGGCGGAATGACAGTTGTTTTCTTGAGCACAAAGACAATCGTCCTGAGTAGTCCCGACCAGTTTTTGGTCGGGACGCATCGCAGCCCGTCACCCCTTCGTCGGGCTCAGGACGATGCCCTCGATACGGTCACCTGAACAGC
>JBHHYI010000252.1:0-5860 GCA_046757525.1 bacterium
GGTCGACCAGAGCCGGCACCAGCACGTTGGCTTCCGGGTAGTACATGGCCAGGTTGCCCCTGCGAATGGGCGCTGCGACAATCTCGACTTTCATCTTGCCGGCTTCGCTGACCACCCACGCCCATTCCCCCTCGATGAAATCGTTTTCCAGCATGTCGTCTTTGTGCATGAACACAACTTGACGGTGTTCCACGCCGCGGTAGAGGTCTTCTTCTTCGTAGATGATGGTGTTGAACTGACCTTCGGAACGCAGGGTCATCAGATTAAACTGGCCGTGACCAGGCCTGGCGTCCGGCGCTGCAAGAACGGCTAAATTGGCTTTGCCGGAGGCGGTGTTGAATTTGGGTTCGTGCTTAATGCGGCCGGGAATGGTGAATTCTTTGCCGTTGTCCAATTCGGCCATGGGGTGCAGGTTAGGCACCGTACGGGCGATGAATTGTCTAATCTCCTGGTGACCGCCCAACCTGGACCAGGGCACTGGATTTTCCCCCAGCAAATGCTTGCCGATGTGCACCAGGATCTCGCTTTCAGTGGGGAGCTCATCGGCAGGGGCCCGCAACCCGCCTTTGGAGAGCCGTACGTAGTTGAACATGCTTTCCTGGGAGGTGCTCTGTTTTTCCTCGTCGCGCGCCCGCACGGGCAGAATGAGGGTGTCCTTGCCGTGCCCGAGAAGGTGACCCATGTTCAGGGTCGTGCTGAGAAAGGCGGTGAAGCGGATGCGAGACAAGGCTTCAGCCGCGTGGCGCAAATCCGGATTGGCAGCATAAAGATTGCCGCCTACGAGCACCGCAAAGTCGATTTCGCCCCGGTGGGCTGCCTGCATGCAACTGAAGGTGTCTTTGCCCGCGGTTTTCGGAACCTCTACATTCAGGTGTTTGAGCAGGGCGGCAACCATGCCCGGTTTGAGCTTCGGCACGACCCCCACCGAACCCACACCCTGTACGTTGCTGTGCCCGCGAATGGGCAAAAGTCCGGCACCAGGCTGACCCACCATGCCGCGTAACAAGGCCAGATTGGCGATGGCTTGCACATTTTCAACGCCGTGCCGTTGATGCGTGATGCCCATGGCCCAGGCAAAAATCGTTTTCTTCGAATGGCTCAGATGAGAACAGAATTGCTGCAGCTCGGGCTCAGAAAGCCCGCTTTTAGCCAGCAAGGCCTCGACATTCTCAGACTCCAAATCGTTCTTGAACGCCTGGAAATGGTTACAATGCGCTTCCAGAAAGCTGAGGTCTGCCTGGCCGTTGCGCCACAAAGTGACCGCCGCAGCCTTCAGCAGCGCCAGGTCGCCGCCGCAGTGTGGCTGCAAGTAGAGATTGGCGATCTCGCTACCGAACAAAAGGGAACGCACATCGCTGGGCACTGAAAAATATCGCAGACCGATCTCCTTGAACGGATTGATCACCACGACCTTGCCGCCCCGGCGTCTGAGATTCACCAGAAGCGTCATCAGGCGCGGATGATTGCTGGCCGGATTGGCGCCGATCAGCACCACCAGATCGCATTTTCCGATGTCCTCCAGCTTGACCGTGCTGGTGCCGCCGCCCAGGCTTAGAGACAGCCCCACGCCCGAAGCCTGGTGACAGTAATAGGAACAATTGTTGATGTTGTTGGTACCCCACTGCCGCGCCAGAAGCTGCACCAAATAGGCTGCTTCCATGGAAGAACGACCGGAGGTGTAAAAAAAGCTATGTTCAGGTTTAGCAGCGCGCCAATGGTCGAGCAGTTTCGCCAGGGCGCCGTCCCAGGAAAGGACGCGAAAATGCGTGTCGCCTTCAGACAAATAGAGTGGGTGTACCAGCCGTCCCAGGGTTTCTAACTCACGGCCGCCCATGCGGGCCAACGCTTCCACCGAATGCGCTTTAAAGAAGTCTGCGGCAATCCCGGCCTGCATGTCCTGCGCCTGAGCCTGCATGGATTTTTTGCACACCTGAAAGCCCCGGCCTATTTCGTTTTTCATACCCCCGCGTACGCCTCCCATGCCAACCGCGCAGGTCTTGCACGTGTTCGCACTTCTCAGGGCTTTGTACAGCTTTCCAATACCGCCAGCTTTTTTTGCCATGGCATAAGAATAGCGAATTGCTGCCCAGCCACCACCAGATTTTACCTTCAATCTTGCCATCTCACCCTCCTGACCAGACACCCATAGGGTCTAATCATTAGTAGTATTACGTCTCATTTCTTCTAATAAACGCCCGCTCTTCGTAACGCAAACGTCTCGTTTGCGAGGGCTATTCTCCCTTTGAAGGGAACCAGATTTTCGCTCGTCCAGAGCGAAAATCAGAGGGATGTCTGCCCGGCAGCATCTTTGGCTTGGGAGTTCAGGCCGCCTCCTAAAATCCCCCTGGTTTTTTCGCTGGACGCTTTAAAAACCGTGGGGCTGTCTAAAAAGCCCGTGCAGAGTTCGTAACGCGACATTCATGTCGCGGGATTCAAGGCTGATTTCTCGACATAAATGTCGAGTTACGTGCTGCCAGCATCCCTTTTTGGACAGCCCCATTCTTTGCGAGCACCGTATAATCAAATAGTTGTACCAAGACTCCAAACATACGCTCGTTGAACCGGAGTGCAAAAATCAGTGAAGCCTATCTTTGTAACGCAACGGTACCGTAAAAATACGTCCTGCGGACTGATTTTTACACACAAGCTAAACGTTGCCGACATTTAAAGAAACAATTCTTTTCTTGCGTTTAAAACGGTAACCTTCTCAAAGAAGGTCACCGTTTGAGGTCCCAACCGCCTTTTTGGTCGGGACGTATCGCAGGGCGACGCCCGTCCCCCTTTGTCGGGCGCAGGACGATGCCCTCGATACGGTCACCTGAATAGCGGTGACCTACTCGGGATGACTCGCACAGTGCTGCTCGGGTGTACGTAACACAATCGTCTCGATTGTGGGTGCGTTTCCGATGTTTAAAGCAATCCGGTTGCACCGGATGGTGATAGCTCTCAGGAACCGCTTCGGATTGCAGCACGCTCCCGACTGAAAACACAGCCAGCTCAATGGTTCAATTCCGCGATTCTGTCAATCTCCTCCACAGCCTTTTCTGCCTGCACGCGAATGTTCTCGTCCCCACTTTGTTGCGCGATTCTCTGCAAAAGCGGCCTGGCCTTGCTCACGTGCAACTTGCCCAGCAAGTCGATAGCAAACAGTTGCAGCGAAAGCGGTGTTTTTTCTACGTCGGCCATGAGGCGGTCGTGCAAGGCCACATCCTCCGGCGCGCAGCTCTGCCAGGCGTCCAGGGCAGACATGCGCACTTGCTGATTGAACTTCGCGCCGGTAAAGGGTTTGATCTTGGCGACCAGCGTTTTGGACCCGATGATCTTGAAGGCGTCCAGGCAGGCAATGGTGATTTCGTCGTACCAGGAGGCGCGACCGAGTTGTTTGCCGATGAAGTCGACGGTATTCTCAGGATTGGTTCTGGCCAGGGCCACGATGGCCGTCGCCACCACGTCATGGTGTGGGTCCTTGCTCACCGCCTTTTTCAAGGCGGCCTCGGCCCAGGCATTGCCAAACTTGGGCAGGGCCAAAACCGCTGCCTTGCGGATGCGGTAGTCCGGGGCAGCCAGCGCTTTGCTGATTTCCTGCTGAGCTGCCTCCGTACGAACGACGCCCAACTGCAACGCAGCTTCGGCTTTCAGTCCCCAAAAACCCTTTCCCGAAAGAATGGCGGCCATGCTTTGCACGGTCTTGGGATTGGCCGGGAAGCGCCTGGCCAGTTGCCGCAAGGCCCCTATTTGACCAGGGAGATCATCGTTCTTGATCTGAAACAAGAGTTCTTGCAAATCCTTCTCGAAATTAACGTCGGCCACAAGCGCACCCCGGCCGTCGAAGCTGACCATGAGCGGTGCTTCGTCGCTTTCGAGCAAAAAATGCTCGGTTTCGTTCTCGATCCAAACCGTTTGTTTGTGGTCGCCTTTGGTTGTGGCGATGGTCACCTCCGCCGGCAACGTAAATAAGTCCTCTCCTTCGACCATTGGCTGCACCTGGTCAACCGTGAGATCCACCAATTTCTGCTGCTGCAAATATTTGTAGCTTACCTCCAGAACCGGATGGCCTCCGCCATAAACCCAATCGTCGAAAAACCAGTCGAGATTTTGGCCGGTGGCCTCTTCGATGGCGACCTGGAAGTCGCTGCTCTCGACGTTGGAAAACTCGTGCTTGTGCAGGTAATAACTCAGGGCCCGGAAAAAATCCTCGTCCCCCAGAATATTTCTCAGCAGATTCAAGACGATGGCGCCTTTCATGTAGGTGTGTTCCGTGTTGTACATGACATCGGGATTGTCAAAATAATGGTATTCCAGAGGTCGAATGACGTGCTCGGTGGCAACGTATTTCAGATAATGGTCCAGAGCGATTTGCCGGTCGAGCAGCAAAGCCTGCTGGCCCTGGCGTTCTTCATCCCACAGCATCTGGCTGTAAGAGGCAAAGCTTTCGTTGAGCCAGATGTAGCTGAGATTGCGGCAGGTCAGATTGTCGCCAAACCAGTGGTGGGCCAGTTCGTGCGAGATGGTGCTTTGCGCGGTCCAGAAGGTGTAGTAGTTGCTAAAATCCGGCGCGCCAAAGTCAAAAGGAGCGTCGGCACCTCGCAGGACCGACGCCCGGTGACCCGTAGCGGTCGTGTGTTCCATGGCGCCAATGGCATAATCGGGCACTGCCACCTGGTCGTATTTGGCCCACGGGTATTTGTAGTTGAAGCGCCTGGAAAAGAATTCTACCATCTTAGGCGTGTCTCGAAAGGCAAAGGCGCCCTGCTTTTTGCGGCCCTTGGGCACCCAGTAGCTCATGGGAATGGAGCCAAAAGCCGCGGGTAAATCCCCTTTTTCGAACTCTCCCACGTAGAGCACCATCAAGTAATTGGCGTGAGGTAGCTCCTGTTTCCAATGAAAGGTTTGCGCGCCACCAGCCTGCTTCTCCACCTCGATAAGCTTGCCGTTGGAGACCACCGTGTAAGGCCGGGGCACAGTTACCATGAATTCCGACGAGAACTTGTCGTTGACATCGCTGTAAATCGGCAGCCAGTTGGCGTGCAGGCCGCCTTCACCGTAGGTGTGCACGAAGTATTGACCCGCATGTGCCTGATCCTTCTGGAAATACATCCCGGCGTTTGGTTGGCCGGTGTAGTCGATGGCCACCGTCAGCGTCTCCTGCGCAGCATAAGAACGGTCCAGTGTAACGGTCATCTGGTCATCGGACATTTGAAACTGCAGCGCTTTTTGCGGTTGGGAAGCCACCAGAGAAACTCCCTTTATTTCTAAACGAATGGCATCCAAACTGAATTCCTGAAGCCGCGAAAGCGGGTGTAAGGTGAGCTGGGCCGTGCCTCGCACTTCCTGCTTCTCGAAGTTGAAACTGAGATCGGCGCGCAAGTGCACGAGGTCCACAGAGCGCTCGCGATTCGCATGGTACCTGCCCTCGGGCAAATGCTGAGCAAGAGCTGCATTCTGAAAAACCAAAACGCTACAAGCCCAAAATAGAGCTAAAATAGGTCTCATCTACGCCTCCTTAAGAGTAAGTGGAAAACTAATGACTAACAGTTCTCAGTTCATTTTTTACGGGATGCACCGGATTGAACACGGAGTTTTATTTTCGAATACCTTGCGGTTTACAGACTGTTCGGGTTAAGCAATATTGCCCAACTGATTCATGAGGCTGTCCAAAAATCCACGTTTTTTGTCATTCTCGCGAAAGTGTATGGGCGTCAACTTAAGCCCCTAAACTGTCATTTCGAGTCATGCGTCTGCCTGCGGAGAAATCTGGTTTGTGCCTAAATCAGACCCCTCGACTACGTCCGGCAACTGCCGGATTCCGCTCGGGGTGACAATAGGGCGGTTAGAGGCCCCTTAAGTCGACGCTAAAAGG
>JBHHYI010000253.1:0-5852 GCA_046757525.1 bacterium
AATGTCAAGGAAAAAGTTAATTATTTAACATAATGTAACAATGCTCCTAAATTAGTTAGAATCCTTAAACGCTGTTCTAAACATTTTGAGCTTCAAGCGGGAACCTCTTCCGGCATCGGGCGTATGCAAAAAAATCGGGAATAGTCGTTTGGATGACACGGTTAAATTCATGTTAAAATATTAAGACCTCGGCTAAGAAGCCAGTGACTTTTTGGTAATAAATCTGCTTTTAGCACTCTGGCCCGAACAGACAGGCACAAAAGAACTGAAAGTGCAAAAACTGTTTGGCTAAGAACGCTCGATTGCTTATATTAACCCTCATCACCAAAATGAAAGGAGGCACACTATGCGACTCAGACATTTGGTTTTTCCGGCTGTTGTCAGCCTATTGATAAGCGGGGTCGTTTTCGGTGGCGAAAAATACCAAATCGACCCGGTTCATTCCAATATTGGATTTTCAGTAAAGCACCTGGTGATTAGCAACGTGAAAGGGAACTTCAAAGAGTTTTCAGGGACCATCCTGCTTGACCAGAAGGATGTCTCAAAATCATCGGTGCAGGTTACCATCAACACAGCCAGCATTAGTACGGACAACGACAAGCGAGACGCTGATTTAAAAGGCCCGGGGTTTCTGGATACGGCCAAATTTCCTGAAATAACCTTCCAAAGCAAAAAGGTCACCAAAACCGAAGATGGTTTGCTTGCCGTGGGAGACCTGACCATACACGGCGTGACCAGGGAAGTGAGCATCCCATTTACCCTCTCAGGCCCTATAAATGACCCGTGGGGTGGTACCCGCATTGGTGTCGAAGCCAGCCTCACGATCAATCGCATGGACTACGGTCTTTCCTGGAGCAAAACCCTGGACAACGGCGGTTTGGTCGTCGGCAATGATGTGAAAATTACTCTGGAAGTGGAAAGCATACGAACAAAAGATGGGACGAATTAACTGCTAAGTTTCGGTTCAGGCAAAAGGGCGGAGGTGGATTCTTCGCCCTTTTTAATTCTTGTTAAAAAAACTTGACTTTGCGCTCCACGTTTGTTATTTTCTCTGCAAAGATTACAAATGTTTAATCTCTATAGACTTTTGCAAAACAACTCAAATTGTCATTTCGACCGAAGGGAGAAATCTGTTGCTTCAATAATAACAGATTTCTCGTCGTCCGGCAACCGCCGGCCGGACTCCTCGAAATGACAAAGAATTTACATTTTGCAGAAGTCTATTAATCTCTAAGGAAAGGAGGTGAACGGAGCTATTCGAGTTTCGTTAGACGTTATTTGATTATTTTTTTCCGAATTGTTCCTCCTGAAATCGAGAGTCACAAGAGACTCATTTCCTATCATTCGCCATCTTTCTATTCCCTCGGCTTCGGCCCAGAAACGAAGTCTATGGTAACAATTCATTGCTTCCGGCATGTTTTTCCACCCTTCGATCAAATAAGCGTCTCCTGAGTAGGTAAGCTGCTTCGGGTTCTACGCTACTAAGGAATCTGTGTCGAGTGCCTGCCGCTTAACCAGTACCTACTTACGTTTTAGCGACTACTCCTTTGGGAGTAGCGTTGGCTGGATTAATCAATCTACAGTTTTTAACCAGTTTGAAGGAGCATTACCATGAGAAAACTCTATTTAGTGATGTTGTGCGCGGCTGTTTTGTTTAACACCTGGACAGTGAATCTGCTGGCACAGAACGGGGAATCCAAGGGCCAGCTTTTCTCAGTTTATGAAGAAGTCATCAAACCATCCATGGTAGAAAAGTATGAAGCGGCCGTAAAGGAATTCGTCGCTGAAATTTCTAAACACAAGCTGGCTGTCCCTTTCATCCGGACCTCCATGCGCGACGATTTTCATTATTATTTTGTCATTCCCGTGGAAAACTTGGCGGATGCGGAGAACATCGACAAAGCCTTCGGTGAAGTAGTCAAACGAGTAGGTGACGAACAGTGGCAAGCCCTCGAGAAGAAGTTCGATGGCACCAGCGCATACCACATAAATTTCATGGCCCGCAAAATGACCGACCTCTCCTATGCCCCGGAAAACCCGCGCTTGAAGCCCGAAGAGATCAGTTTCCTGCATTGGGATTTTTACTACCTCCAGGCTGGCAAGGTAAAGGAGGCCAGCGCAATTGCCAAGGAATATGTCGCCCTGATGAAAGGCAAGAATATCCCGGACGGCTACGATATCTATTTGGGTGAGATGGGCACAGAAATGCCGCTGCTGGTCGTGGTGCAATGGGCCCGCAATGCGGCTGAGTTTTATGGTCAGACTGAAAAAACCAACGAGTTGTTAGGTGAAGCCGGCAAAAAGCTGGGAGCACGCGCCCTGGCCATTACGAGGAAATTTCAGCACATCAACGGTAAGGCTCGGCCCGACCTTTCTTACTTCCCCGAGAAAGAAATGACGGCCAAAGAATAACAGGATTCAGGCGGCCGCTGTCTTTGCGGCCGCCAATCATTTACCACGTTTCGAGGCCACAGAATTATTTTGCCTATCCTATTCTTTGATCCCAATCTGGTACTTCTCTGCCTGGAACTTTGTCCAATATACTTCGAACTCTCTTTTTCAATTTTGTTATTGATTTTTGTGACGCTTCCGTTTCTAATCTCTTTTTTAAGTTCACTGGCATTCTCAATGTAACGACTTGGCTTTTACTCATACTTTAACTCCCCTAGCGCGGCGCAGCCGCAAACGAATGGAACACGGATTTTACGGATCGAACGGATTTACGCGGATTTGTTTCTTGTACAAATTAAACGGTTGATGAGCTATACCGTTCAGACGCACTACCTCAAACAGATTAAATCGGGCGTAACAGTTCACCTGCCCGAACGATCCTATTAAGGAATGTGACGTTCGTGTTCTGTCATTCCCGCAATTTTTTGAGCGGGAATCCACAACGGCTTTCCAAATGGATTCCTGCTAAAAGCATGCAGGAATGACATGGTGCTGAACTGTTACAATCGGGCTAATCCGTTCGGATCAGTTAAATCCGTGCAATCCGCGTTCCATTTCTTTTTGCACTTTTGTCAGTCGGGCGTCCGTCAAAGGCCGGACCTCTAACGGGCCCGTCAAGGGCCGTCCGGCAGCCGCCGGATAACTGGCCTGACCGATGCAAGAAATGAGACATAATACTATCATTTATAAAACTCTCCTGGCGTTCCAACCGTCCCTCCTCAACCAGGGCGGCAACTCACTCGGAGCAAAGTACGCCTAAAAATCACTTGCTTTTTTTTACAATTGCGTTATATTCAATTCTGTCAAACTAACAACGAAATGAAGGAGTTCAAGATGAAGAAGCTCAGCCAACTTTTCCTGCCTATTTTACTTGTCGCATTAATCTTAGTCAATGCCAATGCGCAAAACGGCAACAAGGAATTGACCCTGCCCGAAATTTTTACCGCGCGCAAATTCTCCGGGGAATCTCTCCGGGGCGTCCATTGGATGAAAGACGGCAAGACTTTTCTCTACAACCAGTTTGACCGAGAAGCCAAGACCACCGATTTTATGGAGTACAACGTCGCTACCGGAAAGCGGAATTTGTTTTTGTCGGGACAGGATCTGAGCGGGAAAAACGGCAAGAAGCCGTTTCGGTTCAAAAACAATATCTGGTCGCCTGACGAAAACTACATTTTGTTTACGGAAACGCTGCCCGCCCGCAGAGTCAAAACCGGGGGCAACTTCTATCTCTACGATGTCAAATCAAAGGAGCTGCGTAAGCTCACCGATACCAGTGAGCAACAAGTCAACGTCAAGTTTGCGCCTGACGGAAAGTCTATTGCCTTCGTCAGAGCCAACAATCTGATGACCATGGACCTGGCCACCGGTGAGGAAAAGCAGTTGACTTTCGATGGCCAGGAGCATGTCCTGAACGGACACTTTGATTGGGTTTACGAAGAGGAATTCGGCATCATCGAAGGCTGGCAGTGGTCGCCCGATGGCCAACACATCGCCTACTGGCAAATCGACGAACGGCGCGTGCCGGAATTCGACATTGTCCACTACGACTCTCTGCACCTCAACTGGAACCGCATGCGCTACCCCAAAGCTGGCGACCCCAATTCCATCGTAAAAATCGGCGTGGTCAATGTGAAAACCGGCAAGAACGTGTGGATGGACCTTGGGCCTGATGACGACATCTACATTCCCCGCATTAAATGGCTGCCCAGGGGGAGTCAGTTGACCCTGTTGCGATTGAACCGCTTGCAGAATAAAGTAGAGATGCTGCTGGGCGACGTCACCACCGGCAGCACCAAAGTAATCTTCACCGATACCGATGAGAAGTGGCTGGACATCGACGACGATCTGACCTTCCTGAAAAAGTCCAATCAGTTTTTGTGGACCTCCGAAAGGGACGGGTACAAACACATCTACTTGTACGACATGACCGGCAAGCTGGTGCGTCAGGTGACGAAAGGCGCCTGGGAGGTGCGCAACATCGTTGCCGTAGATGAAAAAAGGCAGCGAATTTACTTTATGGCCACGGAGAAGTCGCCGCTGGAGAATCACCTGTACCGGGTGGATTTCAAAGGCAGGCACTTTAAGCGCCTGTCGCAAACCCCGGGCTGGCACCGGGTGAACTTCTCGCCTACATTTGATACTTACATCGACTATTTCTCGCAAGCCGGCGTGCCGACCAAAGTGGGGCTGTTCACCAAAGACGGCAAACTCAAAGCTATGCTGGTCGAAAACGCCATGGAGGTTTTACAGCAATATGCCTTGCGCAAACCGGAATTCTTTTCCTTCAAAACCTCGGACGGGGTCGACCTCAATGGCTACATGATCAAACCGGTGAATTTTGATGCGAACAAGCAGTACCCGGTTTTGATGTACGTTTACGGTGGGCCAGGTTCGCAAACCGTGCGCAATGGCTGGGGCGGCAGCCGTTACTTGTGGTTTGAATTGTTAGCCGAGAAGGGGTACCTGATTGCCAGTGTGGACAACCGCGGCACCGGCGCCAGAGGCGCTAAGTTCAAGAAAATCACCTACAAGAACTTAGGTCACTGGGAAGTGCACGATCAGATCGAGGCGGCCAGGTACCTGGGTTCGCTGCCCTACGTCGACAAAGATCGCATCGGGATTTTCGGCTGGAGTTACGGCGGCTATATGTCCAGCTCCTGCCTGTTTAAAGGTCACGACGTTTTTAAAACCGCCATTGCCGTGGCGCCGGTGACCCACTGGAAATTTTACGACAGCATTTACACTGAACGCTACATGCAAACCCCGCGGCTGAACCCGGAAGGGTACGAGAACAGCGCCCCGTTGAAATACGCCAAAGATCTGACCGGAAATTTCTTGCTCATTCACGGCACCGCCGACGACAATGTCCATTTTCAAAACAGCGTG
The DNA here is from genome assembly GCA_046757525.1 of bacterium. Taxonomy (GTDB): domain Bacteria; phylum Zhuqueibacterota; class Zhuqueibacteria; order Oceanimicrobiales; family Oceanimicrobiaceae; genus JBHHYI01. The sequence continues at coordinate 5,341 of JBHHYI010000253.1, forward strand.
GACCTGGTCAACGAACTCATCGCCCACAACAAGCAGTTCCAGACTATGTACTATCCTGGACGCTATCACGGCATTCGGTCGCGGTCAAAATACACCCAGGAACACATTTTCACGATGATGACCAATTTTCTGCTCGAGAAATTGTAAGTGTCGCCGTTGCGGTAGCTTAAGATTCTTTTGGGAAACGCTCTTTTGTACGTAACGCAATCCGGCAGTTGCCGGATTGCGAGGGCATTTCTTTCAAGCAAAAGCACGCAGAGAGTAAATGCCCCTCTGGAACGGAATGACAATTGTTTTCCTTTGAGTACAAAGGGAATCGTCCTGAGTAGTCCCGACCGCTTTTTGGTCGGGACGTATCGAAGGGCGACGCCCGTCACCCCTTCGTCAGGCTCAGGACGATGCCCTCGATACGGTCACCTGAGAAACGGTGACCTACTCAGGATGACTCGCAATTTGGTCTTTTGGGAAACGCTCTTTTGTACGTAACGCAATCGTCTCGATTGCACAGGCGT
>JBHHYI010000254.1:0-5800 GCA_046757525.1 bacterium
CTTCAGGCAAAAATAATCCACAGGATGCCTATCGTCGCAGCAAGCACGACGGACAGTACTATATTGAGATGTTTGCGCGCTTTGGCCACGCTTGCAGCAACAACGCCGGGTTTGTCCGCGAAAAGACCTCCGCCAGCGGTCGCATAAGTCAGCCCTCGAATTTGTTCTGATGACGGCGGCGCGGTCAAGAAACTCACCAGGAGCAGCACCGCGGTGCAGATGACGAAGAGCAGGACCGCAAAATGCAGAAAGTTAATCTCCGCGAGCCAGGCCCAGAGTGTGCCATCAGGCAATCCAGACTTGTCCGCGCCGTTGCTTAGTTCCAGCACCAGCCGCAAAGCCCCCAGCACGAACCCCGTAAGCAGCGAGGCGATGGCTCCTTTACCGTTCAATCGAGAGACAAAAAGGCCTAATAGGAAGCAGGCCGCAATGGGCGGGGCTATGTAGGCCTGTACGCTTTGCAGGTAAATATACAGTTGGGACGAGATGTATTTCATGAACGGTATCCAGAGCAGTCCCAGCACCACCACCACGCCGGTTGCGATGCGTCCCACGGTGACCAGGTGACGCTCGCTCACCTCGGGCTTCAGCTTTTTGTAGAAGTCCCACGTGATCAGTGTGGAGCACGAATTGAACACCGAGCTCAAGGAGCTCATCAAAGCTGCTAACAGTCCGGCGATGACAAGCCCTTTGAGTCCCGCGGGGAGCAGGCGGGTGACGAGCACAGGAAAAGCCCGGTCAGCCGTTGATTGGCCAACATCGCTGTACAGTGCGGCGGCGATGACTCCGGGCAGGACGAAAATGAACACGGGCAAGATTTTCAGGAATCCGGCAAAAATGGTCCCGGTGCGCGCTTCTTCCTGGTTGCGCGCGGCAAGAACGCGCTGAACGATGAATTGGTCAGTGCACCAGTACCACACCCCGAGAATCGGCGCGCCAAAAACAATGCCGGTCCAGGGGAAATTCGGGTCCGTTGCGGGTTTCCAGACCGAGAAGAATTCAGCGGGCATCCGGGCCTGGAGACCTTGCCATCCGCCCACTTCAATTAAACCCAGGACGGTTAAACTGACAGAGCCAAAAATGAGCACAAAAGCCTGAATCATGTCGGTATAAATCACAGCCCGCAAACCGCCTGCCACCGTGTAGATGCCGGTGGCAATGACCAGCACGCCGGCGCTTACCCAAATGTTCAGTCCTGTGAGCTCGCCGATGACCAGGCCACCGGCGAACAAAGTAACGCTGACTTTTGTGAGTACATAGCCGATGACGGATATTGTTGTGAGGTACCAGCGCGCGGCGGCATTATAGCGACGCTCCAGAAACTCGGGCATGGTGTACACGCCACTTCTCGTGTAAAATGGCACAAATATCCATCCGAGCATGAGCAGAATGAGCGCGGCAAGCCACTCAAAATGTCCTACCGCCAGACCGCTTGCTGCACCCGTGCCGGCAAGCCCTATCAGATGCTCGCTGCCAATATTCGAGGCGAACAAGCTGGCGCCAACTGCAAGCCATCCCACATCGCGACCCGCCAGGAAATAATCTGCACTCTCGTTTTTTTCTCGCCGGGCTGCCCAATAGCCGATGCCAAAAATGACCAGGAAATAAGCGGCGACAATCAGGATGTCAACAACATTAAAAGATGCCATGGATGCTCCTCCTTGGTTTGTCTTTGCAGTCAGAACTCAACAAAAAAATGCCTTCGCGAATTGGATTCTTGAAGATTTGAATAGACAAAATAATAGACGACAAAATGATTAACAGCTTGCTCCCTGAACGCTGCCTCAGAAATATGTGTCGTTGCGAACAGTTTAGCCAGTAACAGGCCATTCCGCAATCCAAAAAATTACATAATTACTTTGTCGTCAATCATTTTGTCCTAATATTTTCGCAATTGGGCTGCTTGAGACTTTAAATAGACAAAATAATGGATGACAAAATCATTGACAATTTATAAAGAAAGCGTTTTGAAAGTAATGCAATCACGGTTAAAATTGACCCATTGAATTGCTTTGAAGGGCGTGAAACGGAGGAATTTATATAACTGTTCCTCGTACTTATGATGATCTTTCAAGATCGCTGAGATTTGAAAAGCCACATTATGATTTAGCCTGTGCACTTTCTGTTTACCGATTGTCCTTCCACCACTGGCCACTTTTATTTTTTGCACAACATTTTGCTCCCCACCTCGAAAATGGTTAATCGCTTCGTAATACAAATTGATATTAAGAAAGGCACCCCATTCAAAGAGCAGGTCAGTAAGTAATTGTCTCAACTGTCTGCAATCATCACTAAAGTTTGTCCAACCAGTATCTTCAATTGTAAAATCGAATCTTTTTTCGGTTGATATCGTTGTTGAAACGAACTCAGATTTTACTAAAGGCGAGCGCAGGTTAATCAGCTTTCCATGATTCAACCCGGTAAGGAAAAGGTAATTTAAAACTTGACTTTTGTGCTCTCCAGTGAAAGCATCTGTAACCTTAAGTTCATATATAATCGAATCATTGATTATTAAATCTACATGATAGGTTTTCGCAAAATCTTTGAACGATAGTTTTATTGGCACTTCTGTTTCAACTTTATGCAAAGCAGCTTTTTGACATCGATAGGCCAGTTCATTCTGATAAATCTTTTCATTCCAAAATCTGCCCATTTCATTCTGTATCTCAAAAGCCACTCCCATAAGTTGAAAATCGATCTGCCGAAACTCTGCCTCAGAAATATGTTTGGTTTTGAACACCTTTTCTATAGGCATACTATTTCCTCAATCCAGAAGATACAAAACAAACAAATAATTGTGTCGTCTATCATTTTGTCTTAATGTTTTCACAATTGGGCTGCTTGCAAATTTGAATAGACAAAATAATGGATGACAAAATCATTGACTGCTTACTGGCTAAACGCTGCCTCGAGAATATCTGTCCTTGCGAACATTCTTGCCAGGGACACGCCATTCCCCAATACAAAAAAAATGCAACATTATTGTGTCGTCTATTATTTTGTCTTCATAACCGGTCAAGCAAGAATTGCACGGCCAGATTGGTGAGGTTCCAGAGTTGGATATCTGACGTTGTGGCGTAACGCGCCGGCAGGAGTGTTTCCCCGTCGATGCGATAGCTCCACAACTCATTGTGCTTTAGCCCCGAAGCTTCGACAGCCGCAAGAGTTTTGTCCAAAATCCAGCGTAATTCCTGGACATAGGAATCCAGCCCGGCATCTTTGATTCGACCCTGGGCATCGTAGGCTGCCGCGATCTGTTTGGCTAATCCAAGGAAGAGCAGGTTGACCTCGCGACCCCAAATAACCCGGGGCGAATGGTAGATGTCGCGCCGGAAGTTCTCCCACACGGTGGCAGAGGCGTAGGCATCGTTGGCCACCACGGCGCCCACCCCTTCTAAAAGCAACCCAACCGGATAAGGCGTGACAAAAATTCTTAGTCGATTAACAATTTCCTCTGGCCTGATTTCACCCTTCAAGGCAGCTTTAGTTAAATCGTCGAGGAACAACCAGGTCGCCACATCGGTGTTGGCTACCGGAATCGGCTGGCCCTTTTCATCCAATGAAAGGGCCAGAAACTCCACGCCTTTCTGATCGGCCCCGCTGTTAGCGATAACCTTGTGCCAATAAGTCCGCTCTGCTTCAGGGAACCAGTCTAATTTAGCGCGAACCCTGCGCTGAACTTCTTGCGCGCTCAGGTGTACCTCGAAGTGTCGCACCGCATTTCGCCAGGTTGTTACTGCCTGACGTAAGGCTTCGGGATGATGCGCATATTCGACCAGCTTAGTGCTGCGAATTTCTGGCGCTGAGGTTTGGAGAGCCTCAATGGAGATGCCAATCTGGCGAAGCGTTGTGAGTATTTTTTCAATGGAGGCCAGGGCATTGGGGACCCAGATTGCGTTGATGTCCATGGCGAAACGGCCGTTGGCGTAACCCACCGCGCTGTCCCGCCAACTGCCCGCATGCCAGCGGTGCTCACCGAGCTTGCGAAAGCTGACCAAATTGTCGGCCACGGGATTTTCCACATAAGAACGGGAGACTTTGGAAACGTAATTGAGATTGCGCAGCAGTAACGTCAGCCGCGTCGTCTCATCGCCCGGTCGGATAGCGGATTGCAGGAACTTGCGTTTGCGGTCGTTGGAGATCGTCGAGTTGGTCAAGTAACGCGCCGCGAGCACGGGAAGTTGAAAATCATCATCAACCATGTGATAGTTTTCCGTGATGGCTTGCAAGTTGCTCAATACTTGCTCGGCCTCGGCAAGAATCTTATTTGCGGCCGCGTCTGTCTTCTTGGTCTTTTGTTGAATATAACCTGCAATCAGTTGATTGTATTTGGCCGCATTTTCACGGATCGCCTGTCCGCCCAGGCCCTCTTCATGGCTGACCTCGCCCGTTGGGGTCAATTTCCTGAGGACACTGGCAATAACGTGCTCGAGCATGGCAGGCTTTAATACCGGTTCGAGCATGAGTGCCGACATCATCATATCGCGGCCGAAGTAGGTTGCAAAGTTGGGCAGCCCGGCCATGAGCTTCTCCTGAGAGCTCAGAAGCTCCATGCTCTTCACCTGGCGCTGCAATCGTTTGAAACGAAGCACGCGTTCATCTTTGCCGATGTCTTTCCCGGTCGTGCCCGAACTGCGCAACAAGCTATCGTGTTTGGCTTTGGCGCGCTCATAAAACCGAAAGAAATCGCTGTTGAAAATGTCTCCGCGGCTGAGAGGCGTCAGGGCAGGCGCATCCGTTCCTACTCTTACGGTCAGTCGGATTGGCTGGCCCCCAAGGGAATGGATGGAGATTCTGTCTTTCGACACGTCGATGGTCGCCTGAGCGCCGTCCACTTTCAATTCAAGCGACAAGTGATTGTTTCCGTCAAAGGTGGGGTGCGCGACGAGCACACCTGAAGTGGAACGACGGTCTATTTTGGGAAGCAACCGGTGCCGCAGTTCCTCGAGGCTTTCGGCATTGAGCAGGGCCAGGTGACGACGACGCACGTCTTCCGGTAAGCGTTTGAGGTTGTTTATTAGCTCAGGAAGTTCCTTTGGGATAAACGGCTCAGAATCAAAGGGCTGTAGATGTTTCTTGAAATACTGAAAATCCCGCTCCAAACGCATGGTGTTCAGAACAAAATGTCCCAAATCGAGCTGAGTCGTTGCAGATCGCAGCGAGTACTCGACATATCGTGTCTCTCTCTCTGAAGTCACCCTGGCCCCTGGAGAATCCCACCTCAGCCTTGCCGGCTGGCCTGCCGTGTCACGCGCTGTAAAAGAGAGGCTCTCATTGGCAGCGTCCGCCCAGAGATGGACCACGCGTCCGTTATTCTGGTTCAGGTACACCTGCACCGTATTTCCCGCGGAATCCCGGAAGAAGCGCGTGGTGTAGCCACGATAGGTAGCCGGGTCATCCAGGCCAGATTGGGGAAATTCCAGAACAGGTGGCACTTCTTGTGCGGTTGCGGTTGGTCTTGTGGTCATAAGGGCTATTCCTATGATTAACAACTGGGCCGCCCAGAGTTTGGGGGCTGCGGTTTTTTTGTGATAGTAGCACGTCAGAATCCCCGTCCAGCTCATCACTTGATGTGGTCTGTTTTTCACTGGCAACACTCCTAAAATATTTGGTCACTACCATATTTTTTCGAAAATGTCCCGCAGGGACAATTGACGTTAGCCCAGCAATTCATTGCTAGGCCCAAAGACGTTCTCGCAAGTCTTTTGTAATTGTCTTTTCTCTGTTCTTTGTGCTGAAAACATAATGGACTAAGATATTGGTATAAGAATGTGCCATGCCACTTACCCGAATTTCCCTA
>JBHHYI010000255.1:0-5753 GCA_046757525.1 bacterium
CTGTGTCATCTTCGGTGATGAGAATGTTTGCCGGCTTGATGTCGCGGTGGACGATTTTCTTCGAGTGCGCTTTAACCAGACCTCCAGCAATTTGGATGGCAATGTTCAGCACCTCATCGATTGGCAACGGCCCACCCTGAATTTTCGCCTTCAACGATTCGCCCTCGTAATAAGCCATGGCAATAAACATCTGCCCGTCCTCAGTTTCACCAACCTCGTAGATGGTGCAGATATTTGGATGGTCCAGGGCGGAGGCCGCTTTGGCCTCCTGGATGAAGCGCTTCTTGTTTTCTTCATCCTGGCTGAGGTGTGGCGGCAGAAACTTGAGCGCGACGAAGCGGTCGAGCTTGGTGTCCTGCGCTTTGTAGACGACACCCATGCCACCGGTGCCGAGTTTTTGGAGAATCTTGTAGTGAGAGATTGTTTTACCAATCATAACCGGGCCTCCGGTAAAGAGCCAGACCAATTAATAATATTTTTCCACAAAAAAGACAGGCTGCGGCCGAACTTCTACGAGACAGAAGAACCCATCATCGCTCATTCCTCCGGAGTTGTGCTGTGAAGTTCGTCCTACTACTTTAGGCGTTTAGTGAGCCAACATCGACAAAATTTTGTCGATATGTTGAAATCCGAATATCGAAACCCGAAACAATACCAAAACTCAAATGTTCAAAACAATCTCGGCTCTTGTCGTTTTGGTCATTTCTGCCTTACGCAAAGGCTCCTGAGGGAAGTTGTCTTACGTAGGTGAGTTCGTTGACGATTCTATCCCCGCAGGCAAGTTCCTATTAATCTCATAATTCCACTCCTGAAGCCATGATCTCGCGCCATAGTGGGTTGCTGGATTTTTTCATCGCCTCTACCTTATCGACGCTATAGGGAAAAACGTCTACCGGCACGGTGACTTCACTGAAGTAATCCAAATATTCAGGAATGCGGTCAATTATTCGCCGGTTATCCTGCTTCAAGACAATCGAAACATCGGCATCGCTGCCAGGCCTATAATCCCCTTTAACAAACGAACCAAAAGGATACACTTTGAAAACGTTGCTGTTTTCCTTGAGTCTCTTCGCCGCCTGACTAAGCTACGCAAGACCTCGCTACCCTTCAGATAGCTTACCTTCACAGAATTAGGTGATTTTTCGTGCATGCTCAATAGCTCCCTTGGCAAATCGGATTTTGCATGCTGTTGAGGTAAGTAAGGTCATTTCAACTCAAGCAAACTGCATTCTCACAAAAACATAGGCTTTTTGTGTTAAAAATGCAAGAGTCTTCTCTTTATCTTCGGTCGTTGGTAAATCGTGCAGATATTGGAAAAGTCTAATGCCGGGGTAGCTTTGGCTTCTGAGACACCGACCTTTTCGAAAAAAGTCGGCGTCTCGCCTTCACAATTGTAAGTCCCTGCTGCAAACAATACCTGAAAAATCATCCGCGAGCTTCACGAGATATAATTTATCTATTGCGCATCTGAAATCGGGCCGCAGCGCTTCCGCCTCCCGCAAGGCCTGCTGGTACTTTTGCTTGTCGAAATCCAACCGTCGCGGACTTTTTGGGTCATAAATCAACCCATAATACATCATTATTTGACCTCCACTTTGTAAACGCCTGACGGCCATGTTGAGCAGGGCGTGCTTGCAGAAAATAAAGTCTGAATGACTATCATGAATTATACTGAACCGTTCCGAGAACTTTCGTTAACTCCAGAATCGGTAAGTTTCCATCTTTCAGCCTGAAGGTCTTCCTTCGATATCATCATCCACAAGTTCTTTTATTGCCTCAAGCATTTCTTTCCGCTCAAAGGGTTTGAAGAATGCACGATCAGCGCCAAGCGTTTTGGCCATTTCAAGATAAAGTTGCGGTGTGGTGCGACCCCCTCCGGAGATGGCAATGATTTTCACGTCAGGAAACTCTCGCCGGAGTTGGATAATGATTTCTATGCCTTCTTTCTCGGGCATAATAATGTCTGTTATGACCAGATCTACCGGTTGCTTTTTGTGAAATCTGATGGCCTGCTTACCATTGGTAAAAGCGGCTACTTCATATCCTAATCGCTCCAACATCTGTCAGAGCATGCCCAATACATGAGGGTCATCGTCTATAACAAGAATACGTGCCACACTTATGCCTCCTTTACTTGTTTTTGATCCAATACCCGCCGGATGGCCTTGCTTAGATCGCTCGCAACAACGGGCTTCATGATAAATTCACAAATCCCCATCTTTTTTGCTGTTTCGGGAGCGACGGTTTCGCTAAAACCTGTCATAAGGATTATCGGAACATTAGACCGGAGGTGAAGTAATTCTGCTGCCAATTTCACTCCGGTCATTTTAGGCATGCTTTGGTCGGTAATCACCAGGTCAAACTTATCCGGTTGTGCACGGAATGTTTCCAGCGCGTCTACACTGCTGTTCCTCAAGGTAACGTCATAGCCAAGCCTCTCGAGTAACCGCTTCATCACAGCGCCGACAACTTCTTCGTCATCGACAAATAAAATACGTTCGTTCCCTTTCAAGAATGTTTCATCCTCTCGGGTTCCCTGTTCGACGTCGCTTTCAGCCTGAGGCAGATAGACATGGAATGTCGTTCCTTTGCCTGGTTGACTCTCTACAGTGATTTCGCCATCATGGCTCGCCACGATTCCATGAACCACGGAGAGACCCAGCCCGGTGCCTTCTCCCACCTCCTTGGTTGTGAAGAAGGGTTCAAAAATTCGCGCCATTGTCGTACGGTCCATGCCGTGGCCGGTATCGCTGACAGTAAGTCGCACGTATCTTCCCTCAAGTAGATTTGGATGGGCCCGTAGGAACTTAGCATCAACGTCGACCATGCTCAGGCTTACTTCAAGCACGCCACCGTCCACGCGCATGGCCTGGTAAGCATTGGTACAGAGATTCATCAGAACCTGGTGGACCTGGGTGGGATCGGCCAACACCGCCGCGCATTTAGTATCTATGTTCTGACGAATCTCGATGGTAGAGGGTAACGAAGCCTTTAGAAGTTTGAGCACTTCCTTGACGATGGTCTGAAGCCGGAGCGGCCTACGTTCTTGCTCGGCATGACGGCTGAAGGTGAGTATCTGCTGAACCAAATTTTTGGCGCGGTTCGTCGCTTCCAACACTTGCTCCAGGTCGGCATGGACTTGACTGGTAGCAGATACATCGGTCAGACACATCTCAACATAGCCATGGATGGCCTGCAGGATGTTATTGAAGTCATGAGCGATGCCGCCCGCCAGGGTGCCAATCGTTTCCATTTTTTGGGCATGACGAAGTTGTTCTTCAAGCTCTGCCCGTTGCTCTGCCAACCGTTTGTGTTCGGTGATGTCCTCCTTTACTGCAACAAAGTGTGTAATCTCTCCCTCTGAGTTTCTAATCGGCGAAATGGATGCCGATTCCCAAAATAATTCTCCGCTCTTTTTCTTGTTATGAAATTCCCCCAGCCATTGCTCACCGGAGGTAATGGTGTCCCATAACCGTTTGTATTCTTCGGGCGGCGTTTCTTCTGATTTTAAGATGCGCGGGTTTTTCCCCAGAACTTCTTCAGAAGTGTAACCGGTTATCTGGGTGAACTTTGGATTGACATATTCGATGTTGCCGTCGGGGTCGGTAATGATGACCGAAGTCGGGCTTTGGTCAATAGCACGCGATAATGTCCGGAGTTGATCCTCGATGCGTTTGAGTTCGGTGATATCAATAGCCGTCGCAGACATCAACAAAGGCTCCCCGTTGTCATCCGTGATAATTGAGGCGTTCATCAACGTAGGAAAAATGCTCCCATCTCTTTTCACGTGCCACACCTCTTCAGCGGCGAAGCTGCCTTCTCGTTTGAGCACATTATCCAAAGTATTCACACGCTCCATCTGCTCTTCGGAGTGAAATACAGACAAATGTTTACCAATCAGTTCCTCCGGTTTATATCCGTGCATCTCGGCAAAGGCGTTGTTCACATAGACAATATTACCGTCGAGATCGGCTATTCCGGTGCCATAGGATGCTTTGTCAGATATGGTCTTGAATTTCTTTAGCTCCTCTTCTGCCTCTTTGTGTTCGGTCATGTCGATGATCACTTCGATGATTTGGAAAGTGTTACCGTCGTTGTCTTTGACGGGCGATGCGATTGCGTAAAAGAATTTATCCTCTCCTTTGACCGCTTTTGGGAAAATATCGCTATGCGCGGTTTGCCCCGTTCTCAGTGCCTCTAAACCAGCGCAACAAGCGGATTCTTTCACTGGGCCCCGTGGTTCGAGAATTTCCCGGCAGAATTTCCCCTTTATCTGTTCAAAAGGTCCAAACCACTCCTGAGCAACTTGGTTGGCATAGGTTATCCTGACTTGATCATTCAACAACAACAGGCCGCAGTTTGCAAAACGCGTGACATCATCAAGTCTTTGCTTTTCCAGTAATATCGCATCCTTCGCTTCCTGCAAATCCTCAACCATAGTGTTAAAAGAAGCAGAGAGAAGGCCGACCTCATCCTTAGAATTAACCGATACACGCCTTTTATAATCTCCTTTACCGATGGCTCGAGCCATCGCTGCCACTGCGAGTACAGGTTGGCTAATTCTATTGGCGAACAGAACTGAAATTATGCTGAGAACTAAAATGACGGAAAATAAGGTCAATATTATCGTTTTCTTTAACAACTTGACAGAGGCAAAGATGATTTCGGAGTCCTGAAGGAGAATCAAATGCCAATCTAAATAAGGTAGATCTTTGTATCTTTTTAAATAGGTATAAGTGGCGAAGGCTGGTAGGTTATGCTCGGAAATCTCAACCAGGTAGCCTTCCTTATGTTCTTGCGCATATTGCGATGATTTCATTCCGAACTCGGTCAAATTCGCTGTAAACATTTCCCTCGGATCAAAACAGGAAGTAGCCAAGCCGGTATGATCAGTCAACATGATATGATTAGCTAAGTTTTGCTTCTCGCCTCCAATCTTCAAATGAATAATCATTTCATTAACTTTCTGCCATTTTAAGACAGCAGAAAGAACACCGAGAACCTTAGATTGGTCAGTTCTATCCGTGATGGGGACAGAAATAACCAGAGCGTATCCTCCGAACCTCTCATTGAAGGCTACGTCTTGAATATTCGGGACGCCATTTAAGGCTTCCTTGAATCCCGGGGCAGAAGAATGGGCGACTCCAATCAACGCGTCATGACTGGAAGCAACGATTTGACCTCTTATATTCATACAAGCGACATAGTAAAATTCATCACGGTGTTGTAGCAAAGTCACCAAAAACTCGCGGATGCGACCGTCTCTGTCGTCAGTCGAAATGTCTTCCATGTGATCCCTGGCCCATCTTTGAACATCCACATATTTTGAATGCAGATATTCACTGATTCTCTGCAGCGACAAACGGGCAAACTCTAATGAAGTCGCGCCTATTTGTTTCTCCAGTGATGCCTGGCCATCTTTGATTGCAATTAACCCGACGATTGCAACCGGAATTATTGACAGCAGCAACAAGATGATGAATAGCTTATTTCTTATGCTCATGCTAATTCTCCGTGCTGAAAGTCAAAGTGTTAGTCATTAGTATGTGCATTATTTGACGCTTTCTCGGTCTCGCTGGCGGTCAACTGCGGCGTGAGAAACTTCACGGCGTCGGTGCGCTTGAGCTTGGTGTCCTCGGCTTTGTAGACCACGCCCATGCCGCCCGCACCGAGTTTTTCGAGAATTTTGTAATGGGAGATGGTTTTGCCGATCATTTTAAATCTCTCGTTTTTTTGCGTGACGCATGGAATTC
>JBHHYI010000256.1:0-5734 GCA_046757525.1 bacterium
GCACCTCTTCTAGAATAGGATCTTTCATTGTTATTCTCCCAAAAGTTCTTCAGGTGAACATATTGTTGGGCATTGATATCCTTCGGCTTCTATGACCGATATTATCTTAGCTTTCATTTGAGCGTTATTTATATGTGAAAAGTTCCATGTCAAAAGGTAATCCATTCCATTTACAGTTGCTAATGCGATATGGAGAGCATCTTCAGGGTATTCCTTTGGAATTGGGCCATGGTTTATTAATGCAGCGGCCAGACGTTCTGCTTCATCACTTATCGGCAGAACAGGGATGTTAGAAATCGTTACTATTCTCGCTTGTGCTGCCTCGGAGTCCCCTTGTTCGGCTTCTTGTATGACAAGTGCTGATATGTATGGCTCGAAAGAATCAAGTATCTCCAGCCATTTTTCTCGTGTAATCTCTTGACGTGCTGCTGTTACGAGGTCTCGGCTTGGTTTCGACGTATAATAGCTTACGACGCTCGTTTCGATGTAAACAGTGTCTTTCATATTTGTTATCGGATTATCTACATTGCATTACACAGCGAACGCTGCGGCTAACCCGCCGGAGGCTTATCCTCACCTAACTCAGGAGAGGCACTAATGGCTTTGAGAACGCACGGAGCAAACTCAGAAAACTCGAACCCTTCGGTCGGAGTTATGCTGCTGGTTAGGTGTTTTTCTATGATTTCAAAATGACAATATTGAATTTACTCCTTATCTCAACTGACCTGGGTTGGGGTTTCCGTAACCTGCTTCGACGCCATTTCTGATTTGAGATAGGCATTGGGATCGTGATACAGGGCACCTTTGGGAAGCCACTCCCAGAGCAAACCAAGATCACGCTTGATCCATTCGACATAGAAATCTGGAATCTCGGTGTTTTCGCCCTCCCAGTATCGGCGAACTTGACGGTCATTATCGAGCATGAGACGTAACCGGGTATAATATTGGATCCTGCCCACTCCTTCCGACCCCCTGGCTCGCAGCACGTTTATCCACGGTAACCATCTTGGACGCATATTTTTATAAGCCCTAAAACGGCGTACCATGGCGCGCCTTGAGAACGCGTAGCTCTGCAGATCGAGCAGGTGATTGTAAAATTCAGGCCAGGCATAGTTCTGCGGGCGTATATTCATGACGTGGCTATTGTTTAAAAAATGGAATGGGAATGGCAATACACGCCCGGTATTCTGGTATTCGAGGTTCAGCGGAGCCGCCTGACCGAACGCGGTGAGAAGCGACATAGCAGGAAAAGCACCTGGGGCCAAATCGATAAAGCGTTTGGTGAGTTCAAAAGGTTCCAATCCTGCGTCAACGTCCAGCCCAAGAACGAAATTAGTCTGTACATAGGGAATGAAGTCTAAAATCATGTTGACATGATCCGAAACCAGGCGGACTTTATCCAGGCCTCTTTTGCGTCCGGTTTTGGATTTGTCGCCCATGTCGTACCAGGACTCGATTCCGGGTAAAACTGCCTTAAAACCGTTTTTCTTGAGCCGTTTCAAATTGGCTTCAGAGAGAATCGATAGACTGCTCTCTGCGAAGAAGTTTATGCTGTTCGGCGGCACAGCTTCCTCGATGGCATCTAAATAATCGTTGAAACGAATGCCGAAATTAGGGTCATGCCACACGACATTGGGCTTCTTGAATTTCCGCAGAAGGAATTGCAGATCCTCTTTTAAAACGTCGAAACTCAACGGCTGATATGGCACCACCGAATCGATACAAAAACTGCACGTGTACGGACAACCGAGACTGCCGATCATCGGCACCGTCTTGACGAAACGTGATTTCTGAAGTACCTTTTCGATGAATCTCCAGCGCTCCCGTACGCCGGGCAGCTCCGTCGGTTGCCCAATCGCCGAAATATGAACCCCAACCGGGCGATTTTGCGAGCAGTCCTGCAAAACGGTTCGGATCACTTGCCGGTCGGTGAACCCGAGAACATAGTCGAAGTATTTTAGCGCGTCCTGCGGAAAGCACCGGGCATGCGGCCCACCGAGGACCGTCACCGCACCCCTCGAACGCACCAGGTTGCTAAGTGCATAGGAAAGCTGTGCCGATTGCGTGAACGCGCTGATAAAGACCAGATCGGCATCTCGGGGTAATTCTTCGATCAAATTTTCGGGGCCGGTAAAACTAATAAAATGGACATCATGCCCCTCTTGTTCGCACCAATGGGCCACGACCTGCGGCATGATGCTCGCCTGATTGGCATTCATCATCCTTCCAAATAGCCATTTAGTAGGCGCTTTGACGACCAGATCTACGACTGCAATCCGTAATTTCCGCATACAACCTCCATCCTGGAAACAGGTCTTTTAATTGACAGTACTCTGGAAATCACGAATGCGGCGCATCCAAGGGTACTGATTGGAACATATCAGGTTTTGCCATAGAATCATGGGCTGCCAAATATCGATAGTCTGGCACCATAATCCTATCCAAAACATTCATTATGCGACATCGGGTCGCGACTAATCGGGCGATTCAGGGGCAGTCTTGTCTAGGGAGATGCTTTTACTCCCCAGGCCAGACTGCCTGTTGAAATTGCTGGTTCGCGACAATTTCCGTGCTTGATTTAGGGTCACCGGACAGCACTGGACATTTATTTCTTCTTTTCTCTTTTCAATTTTCGTTTTTCCTTTGGACTACGGTGGGCCTTTTTCTGTTGTTCCCTTTTGCCTTTGTCTTTTTTTCCCTTATCACCCATATCTGTTTCTCCTTGCTTGAAAATGACTTCTGCCGCTTTGCATTGCTTTTCTCCCGATAGGGGACATTTCCTCATTACCCAACTCTTTGAACAAGAGATTTGTTGGGACCCTACCTCAAATATCCATTCTTTCGTTCTACTTGTTCGATTACCACCTTATTCCGCCCGGACGGAACCACCAAATTATTCTATGTGCTAACTTCGGATTTACATCCAAAACCAGATTTGCTTTGTCGAATCATTTATTTCTACTTAACTTCAAGCCTTGAGGGTTGTGAAGCCTTATTTTCAAATCATGCTTGCTTACGGTCCTTTGTTTTTTTTGACTAACTCGACCCGCCGGTTCTGAGCTCGTCCTGCCTCCGTATTATTGTCAGCAATGGGGCGAGTCATTCCATATCCCACCGTGGTCAATCGGGCTTCGTTGATTCCGCCTGTATCGACCAGCCACTGCTTGACCGCCTTGGCCCGTTTGCGCGAGAGCTCGAGATTGAAATCGGCACTGCCAACGTTGTCCGTGTGACCCTCAATGGCCAGTTTCATCTTAGGAGCGTCCTGGAGCGTCTTGGCAATCTCGCTGAGGGTCCCTACCGACTCCGGCAATATCTCCGCCGAGTTGAAGCCGAAGTGAATTTCGTGTACGACCGCCCGACCGGTCTCCCGCAACTGCTGAGCAATGGGCTTGCTGGTGGCAGTTTCGGTCTCATAAACCCGAATTCGGGCGGCTTCCATATAGGCGCCACCATGATTGGTGCGGAACAGAACCTTGACGTACTTTGCGGCTACAGGTTTCCGCAATGACAACGTGTGGAACTCGCCTATCTGAGGCAGGATCATTTTACCCACAGGGCTGAATCCCTTATAGGAAAAGGTCGAGGATATCTCCACTTCCACATCTTTTGCCCAGTTATCTGAATTTTCCCGTGAATAGTTATTAATCGAAATATAGCTGATTTCCGTAACCTCTGGCAGGGCAATAATGACCTCCTGGGATCCTGACGATTTTCCTGCCCACTGGTTATTGCCATCCTCTTCGAGAAGGTTGGCCACGGCCCAATCGTACTCGTTATATTGACTGGTGTATTTTTCTATTTTGGCCCCTTTAGAAACAGCCGCCACATTGGTGTACTTAGGCGCGGGCGAATTTGACAGCAAACGCCCCATGATTTGCACTTCGCCTGCCTCCATATAGGAGCCATCATAATTACTCAAGAAAACGACCTTTACGTAGCGTGCCTGGATAGGTTGTGGAAAGGAAAATACCTGGTCGCTACCCTCGTTTCTGAGGGTAAGTTTGCCAACTGAGTGGAAATCATGGAAAGGATAGGTTGTAGAAACCTGAATTTCGATATCTTTGACCCAATTGGAAGGGGCTTCTCGACTATACGGATTAATTAGAACGTCTGTGACCTCTGCAAGGCCATTATCTTTAAAGGCGATGATCACAGACTGCGGGGCGTTATTCTGCCCTGCCCAACCATCGTTGGCTGAGCCATCGATGAGATTCTCCGCCTTCCAAACAGAATCGTTGTATTGGCCACTAAAAAAAACCAGGTGGCCGCCTTCACCCTGAGCAGCAAGGTTCTTCACCTCTTGGCTCGTTGCCGAACCTACGATGGAAATCACAATCAAGATGCATAGGATATTGAAATGGAATCGTCCGTTTCTCATGACTTTCTCCTGTCTTAACGCATAAGCATGACCTGTAAAACCGAACCCTGAAAGCCGCGAAGGTCCTCAACTGGCCACGTCGGTTTTGCCAGGGTCATTCGTTGTTGAACCAAGCCCTGCTCTGGGCTGGGCAGGTTTATCTCAACTGCACCTTCTCACTAAGAAATGCTGGCATGTTAATTTCAGCGGTCCCAATATACCTATTTGCTCACTTATTAACCGTTAAACTCGGAGCGGTATATCATGACCAAACTCAGAGAATTCGGCGGCCGCCGGACCGCAGGATATGCAGTTGCGTGGTTTTTCCCAAAGAGCCCGGGAGTCCTACATGTGCTCCGTCCGTCAGCTCGTCAAACACTACCATGGCTGCTCGCCTGACACGCCCTATTTCTCCCCATGTAAGAGGATCTGCTGTTTCCCTGCCTTCGTGGGGACAAGCTTTGCAAGGGAACAGTGCGCCCAGAATCCGCTCTGAAGTCTGATATGAGTCAGCATTTCCCGATGAAACCTTCTGATCTGGGCCAACGCGTCCTCAGACCACGTCCGCCACCGCAAACGCGTGGTGTCCAGGACCAGGTAAATTCCCTCGCGTGGGGTCAAGTTAATTTCCCACTTAATCGGGGTTGAAGCGTTTTAGAATTTAGGCAAATTTAGTCATAGTGGCAAGTTTTTCTTTTTGCTTTTTTGAGCGAGTTTTTTTCTGACGGATTCGCCTTTCAGTTGTATGTGATACGCCCGATGCGCGATGCGGCCGAGGATGGCGCCGGCGATGACCGGGTCGGGATTATGCTTGACTTTCCAGCCTTGAATACTTATCTTTTTTTTGACGTATTGGAGATGCGACTATTAATTGGGAAGCTTAACATGTTGTGCGAACATCTAAAACAGTTACACCACTATGTTCAGGAAAACCAACTCGAAATTGGCGGCCTGGACATGATTCGGGTAGTGTGCAAGAAATGCAATGTTCAGTACGAATGTCCACAGATTTCCGTGGAGTACTGGCAGAAGGGCACGAAAGCCGAGGCGGAAGAGAAGGAATAGTCTGGTCCGCTTCCGCTAAATTGCTCCCGAGCACTTACCCGAACAAACGCTAACCTTCTTTGAGAAGGTCAGCGTTTACAGAAGCTTACCATCATACAAGTCCGCGATGGGAAAGCAGAGATCGTAAGCATTCCAAATCACTGTACGCGAGTTTGAATTGTTGGAATAGCTCTGGATCCAAATATTTGCGAATCTCGGGATGTCGGGAGCATCGTGGAAAAGGCTCGAAGTCGATGATCTGTTCGTGGCAGTCATTGAATTTGAGTCGAATGCGGTAGTCGGAGAGGTGATCGACCTGGGTGATTTCGA
>JBHHYI010000257.1:0-5699 GCA_046757525.1 bacterium
GCGTCAACTTAAGGGGTGTCTAACCACCTGATTGTCACCCCGAGCGGAGTCCGGCAGTTGCCGGACGTAGTCGAGGGGTCTGATTTAGGCACAAACCAGATTTCTCGTCAGTCAGCCGCGTGACAAGAAATGACAGTTTAGGGGCTTAAGTTGACACCTTTGGACAACTGCGGGACGGAATGCAAAAGATTAAACCTTAGAGATTCCTGTTGTCACAGGATTGACAAAACGAGGCAACTTTCTTGACAACTCAAATCAGAGCAAAGGATTCATTCATGCAAACGAGAATTCTGGTTACGTTTTTCCTATTGCTGGCTTTTTCTGCCGGTCTCGCTCAGGATGGCTGGCGAGCTGTGGGCAAGCCCGTGGCGCTGACGCCGCCAGAAAGCTATTTCATGCAGCCGTTCTGGTCTCCAGACGGCAAGAAAATAGCGGTCGCGGGCAAGAACTACCGCGGCCTCTGGGTTATGAGGGCTGACGGCGCAAATCTAAAGCACCTCAGCGACGAGAGGAGTGCGGGATACCGCTTCGCCTGGTCGCCAGACTCCCGCGAAATCGTCGCGCGGGTGATTCGGTACAGCGGACGAAGAAAGTTGTACCTCATAAAAATCTTCAACACCCTAAATGAGGAAACCAGAACTTTGAGAGAATACAAATCCTCTGTGCTCGGTTTGCCCCAATGGAGCTCGGACGGCCAGCGGATTTACATCTTTACTCAACAGGGGTTGGAATTCATGGATGCGAAGATTTCGGACAGAAGCAAATTGACTGGCAAGCCTTTTTTTTACAATACAAAAAAGGAGTTGGTGCTGGCAGACTGGCAGGGAAAAACCGAGAAGCGGATGCAACCCGTTGCCGGCACTTACCTCAACGCCGTGCTTGCGCCCGATGGCGGTAAGGTGGCGTTCCAGGTTTTGGGCGGCCATCTTTACGTGGTCAACGTGGACGGCAGCGGTTTGGTAGATTTAGGTACGGGTGAGCGGCCGGACTGGTCCCCTGGCAGCGATTGGCTGGTCTACATGATTCCTACCGACGACGGGCACCGCTTCCTCACTTCAGATCTCTTCGTGATCAAGGCAGACGGTTCCGGCAAAAAGAATTTAACCCGGACTGACGATCGCCTGGAGATGAATCCAGGCTGGTCCCCCGAAGGCGACAGCATCGTTTTTGACGAACGGGAGTCAGGAAGAATTTACAGGCTTAGGGTCGAAAGTGTGAGCCGATAATTGAGCTGCTTCCGGCAACTGCCGGACGGAGGCGAAATCTTGTTTGGCAAGTATTTGTTGTTTAGGTGCTTAGCCAGATTTTCCCTTAGTTCCTGCGGTCGCGATGGCAAGTCCGAAGAAGAGTTTCCGCGAGGCTACTTGCCGAAAATCATCTTCCGCACCACCCGCCGTTGCCCTACTTCAAGAGCGTACAGATAAATGCCGCTGGGCAGTTCGTGACCCCTGGCGTCTTTTCCGTCCCACTGCACCGAGTAGTGTCCGGGCGCTTGCTCTTTGTCGACCAGGGTGGTGATCTGCTGGCCGAGGAGATTCAACACGGTTAACACCACATTCCCCTGAGCACGCAGTTGGTAATCGATGCGTGTGCCGGCGTTGAAAGGATTGGGATAATTTTGAAACAGTGAAAAGGACGCCGGTGTATTCAAGGGACTTTGTTCAGGTTGGATTCCCGTAACGATGCCCGAGAGCGAGGCCACGGCTGCCAGCGTCATTTTTGTCACCTTGGCGACTTGCTCCAGGTTGACGGATGCAAACGTGTCTCCCTGACGGTGGTAAAATGGGTTAGCTGTGTACCAGGGTAAATTATTGGCCCAGGGCGGCGCATTTTCAATGACGAGGATGGCGTGGTAGCGGTATTGCCAGAAGGCCTCGTGATCCGAATAGGTGGGCTCGGGGAAAGGCGGTTCGTTGGCGTGCAAGCCTATTTGGTAGACGGAATTCATTTGCAGGAGCTTTTCGCCCAGCTCCCGTGATTTGTTGTTTGCAGCGATTTCAAAGTGGTGATTGCCGGTACTGTTGAAGCCAATCATGTCCAGAATGTAGACCCCCAGAATGTCTTCTCCCTGAAAGTAGGCCTGTTCAGCAAAGTGCCTGCTGCCCAGGTGATTGTTATTAGAATAGGCCGGGTGCCTTTCCTCGGCACCAAAGGCGATGAATTTGACGGTGAACGTGCTGTTGAAAGCATTGCTGGAGTCGCTCAGGATTCTGGCTATTTCCAAAACCGCGGCAATGCCAGAAGCGTTGTCATCAGCACCGGGTGCCTGGGCGGTTGGCCAATTCGTTTCCCAATTCAAGCTGTTGTCCAGGTTGGCCGTGGCGTCCAGGTGGGCGCCGATGATGTAGACCTGATCGGGGGATTGCCTGCCCTCGAGGGTTGCCACCACATTGAACAGCGGCTCGGAATTGTGCGGCGGCACAGCACCGGTGGCGAAGAACGTGTCGAGGGCAACGGAGCTGAGGCCCGAAAAGCTCTCGAAAGTTTCTTTGACATAATTCACCGACCAGCGATTGCCTTCGGTGTAGGAGACGCGCGTTTGGTGGCCGTCTGCACTGGCCAAGTTTTGGATGTGCAAGCCTAGCTGCTCCTGGGAAACCTGATTCATGAGGGCCGAAATCCTGGGGTCAAAGCCCGTGGAGTCGGTTTGCGACCGCAGGGGCTGGCTGAAAAGCAACAAGAGGCCCTGGAGGAGGCCAAAGGTGAAAAGACGGATCTTCATTGATTTGTCAAGGGTTAAACAGATTCCTAAGAATAAACTCGCAGCAGACGTCCGCACCCTTTTGGTAATATTCAGACAGGATGAACAGGGGGTCGTCCTGGGTGTCCTGACGTTTTTTGTCGGGACGTACCGAAGGGCCGCGGGCCGTCACCCCTCGATACGGTCACTTGAACAACAGTGACCTACTCGGGATGACTCGCAAATTGCTCCCTGGAGACGCCCGGCCTAACCCATTGCTTGTGCCTTGCCATATTCATAATCCGAGTGAACATCCGGGTCATCTGTGTCATTCGCGTGCTGTTCAAGACTCGGCTTCGAACGGGACTTTTTGGTGTGTCAGCCCCCCTTATTTCAAGAGCGTCATGCGCCGGGATTGGGCGAAGTCGCCTGATTTTAGCACCAGAATGTAAACGCCGCTAACCACACCCTTGCCGGCGTCATCCTTTCCATCCCAGACGATTGAATAATCTCCGGCAGGCTGTATTCTGTCCACAAGGGATCGAATCGCTTGACCTTTCAGATTGTAAATCTTTACCGTGGTCATGCCCGCTCTGGCCAGGCGATAGGTAACGGTGGTGCTGGGATTGAACGGATTGGGATAGTTGGGTTCTAATCGGTACGAAGTAGGGCCGAAGTCATTAGAGCTTGCTACGCTTGTGGGCACACTCACGGTCAAGGTTTCCGCACTGGTTGTGGTGAAGCTGTTGCCTGGGCTTGCACTGGGAGGCGAGACGAAGAAGACGTGCTCGTTGGCGTTTTCCATGAAGATGAGGTTTCCGGCAGCGTCAAAATCGATGGTGGCCCGCGCTTGCACGTTTTGATCGCCTCCGTAGAGCGCGTCTTCGGTGATGATGCGCACGACGTCGGGAAACACGGAGTTGATGTCGTCAATACGCCAGATGCCGTCCTGGTCGTTGCCGTCTCCCGCCCGCGTCACGAAATAGAGAATATCGTCCGCGCTGGAAGTCAAGTCTGTGCCGCGGTCGACGGCCAGGTCGTTGGCGATGAAGGTCTTGTCTTCCATTAAGAACCAGAGGGCATCATCGTCTGTTACCGGCAGGGTGCCTGAGATGTCATACTTGCGAATCCCTTTGCCGTCCGAACCCAGGTCGTTGCTCACTCTCAAGGTCACATAGAGGAATCCGTCATCGTCCAGAATGACCTGGCGCGGTGAGAAGCCGGAAAAGTTTGCCAGCGTTTCCATGGCCGAAGGCTGGATCGAGGCAGCGGTTCCCAGCTTGCCGCGCAAGATTTTGTTGTCGGCCGCCACGTAAATGGTAAAGTCTTCGCCGGTTCCTTCCACGTAAAGCCCTTTGGGAAAGGAGAGGCCATCGATGACCACCTCAGCGGTGAAATCGCGATTGATCCGCATGACCTGCCCGAGGTCCTTGAGCGAAACATAGAGTCGGCCCCGGTAGTCGAGGATGGCGAATAAGGGGGCGTCGGTGCCGTAGTTGATGGAACCACCGCTGGTCAAATCCTTAGCTACCAGAAACGGATCGTGGAAGCTGCCATCCGGATTGTAAATGTTGATGCCAGTGCCCAGCGGCCCGCCGTCGTTGGAGGTGAAAATCAAGCCAAAATTTGGATCGCTCTGATCGGTGACGACCGCAACCCCACGCGTAAAAATATTGATGTCTCCGGAATCGAAAAACAGCGTCCAGTCCGTGCTCGAGGCGGTGGGTTGTTCTGCGGTGACCTCGAATACATATTGTTTGCCGGCTTCGCTGCCGGTGCCGTCCCACTCAACGCTCTGCGGGCCGGCGTCTAACCCCCCGGCATCGATTGTCGCTACCGTGGCGCCGCTTTGCACCTCTTTCACCGTCACGGTGACGACGCTTGCGGTGTCGTTTAGAAAAAAGGAAAGCTGCGCCCCCGTGCCATCGGAAAAATTGCCGTCGAAAGGGGAGCCATCCGGATTGGTGACCTTTAATTGTGAGGCGTAAACATTGGCAAATGCATTGTTACAGGGAACGAGCAAGGCTAAACAAACAGCAAACAGAACAGACTTCTCGACGATCGATTTCATGGTGCCCTCCATTTTGCGAAGCCGTGGTAAGAAAGGAGCCCAGCGGAGGGACTCCTTTCTTACGCTAATTTCAATGATCGATTTTGCTAAAGAAGATTTTGCAAGCGGCCTATTTGGTCAAGACCATCTTCTTCGTGGCTCTGAAACTACCGGCTTTCAGGGTGTAGAAGTAGACGCCTGAAGTCAACCGGCTGGCGTCGAACGTGGTTTTGTACGACCCCGGCGTCAACTGTTCGTCTACCAGAGTTGCCACCTTTTGTCCAAGCAAGTTGTAGATCGACAGGGTGACGTGTCCCGTTTGTCTTAGATCGAACTCGATGGTGGTGCTCGGGTTGAACGGGTTGGGATAATTTTGTTTGAGGTCAAACGTTGTTGGGACGGTGTCGACAATCTGTTCGACGCTGACGATGGTGCCAAGATCGCCGTCGAACACCCATTTTTCCACTTGCCAGCCGTAGTAGGTTTGAGAATAGACCGCATTTTCGGAGGGTTCGATGTCGACGTCGTAGGTCGAGGTAAAGCCGCCCCAACGACCGTCGCTGGAACCGGAATCGAAAACCCCGGCGTGGTCAAAATTCCACTGTGCCACGTCGATGGTGTCTAAGCTGGCGCCGGAAGTGGCGTCGATGACGTAAATGCGTCCGTAGGGGTAGGCGCCTTCGCTGCTGCCGGGTGCAAATATGGAGTCGGTGGCGGCAAACAGCAGACCGGGATCGTCCATGAATCCTAACCCCAGGAAGGTGGGACGAAATGTGCCGAGATCGTTGGTGCCCACATCGCTGGGATCCAGGGTGAGATCGAAGGTCGGGTCTGCGGCATAGCCCGCAGAGGGATCGCCGGTGAATTTGAGGATTTTTCGTTCGGACGATTGGCTGACGAAAATCTGGGTGCCGTCGCCGGAGGCGGCAATGCCGCGGTATTCGCCTGGCGGCAGGTCGATGGTGGCAA
>JBHHYI010000258.1:0-5693 GCA_046757525.1 bacterium
GGCGGACCTGATCAAGTGGATGTTTATTTTCTGGGTTGGACAGATCGGCGTCATGGTAGGAATCTTGTTCGCTTTTTTCAAAAGATAAAGAAGCGAATGCCTGCCAATAGACGCTTGCATTTGCCTCAGTCTCCTTAACCCATTCACCAGTTACACATAACTCTTACCGCTTCAAATGCAATTGTAAACAAAATCCTAATCCCCACCACTCGTTTCATCTGAATCTTTAAAAATGGAGGGATATTCATGCAAAGCAAATTGAGCAGCAGCAGGTCGCGGCTTGTCGGCCTCGTCGCTGCAATCCTCACCTGCCTGACTTCTGCCGGGGTCTGGTCCCAAACCACTCCCATTGCCGGTATTCGCGAAAATACGCCACAAGTCCATGCTTTAACCAATGTGCGCATCGTCCAAAGTCCGGGCGTGGTGATTGAAAAGGGCACGGTGGTTTTACGCGACGGCGTCATCGAAGCGGTGGGCGCACAGGTGGTGCCGCCTCCCGATGCCCGTATCTGGGACTACGAGGGCCTCACCGTCTACCCTGGCCTCATCGAATCCTATTCGCAGCTTGGACTGCCCAAAAAGGAGAAAAAGGCCAACCAACGAGGACCGTCAAACAAGCAAGACGCTAACCAGGCCAAGGGGGACACCTACTGGAACCCCAACGTGCATCCAGAAACCAATGCCATCGAAAACTATGCCCCCAAAAAGGAGGACTTAGAGAAGCTCAGGTCCCTTGGGTTTACGGCTGCGCTGGTGGTGCCAGAAAAGGGCATTTTTAGCGGCTCTGGCGCCGTCGTCAGTCTGGGCAATGACCTACCCAATGAAGAATTGCTCAAAGACCGGGTTGTGCAAAACATCGTCTTTAAAGCACAAGGCGGCTTCAGGAGTCGAACCTACCCAGGCTCCCAAATGGGGGTCATTGCTTTGATTCGGCAGACGCTCCTGGATGCGCAATGGTACCGCCGGGCGCACAACGCCTATAACTTAAACCCAAGTGGACAAACCAGGCCCGAAACCAACGAGTCGTTAGAAGCTTTAGCCCTGGCGGCACAAGGAAGGCAGCCGGTTCTGTTCAAAGTGGAAGACGATTTAAATTTTCTGCGCGCCCTGAACGTCGTTAAGGAGTTCGGACTGCAAGCCTGGGTTTTGGGGAACGGTTACGAATATCGCCAGCTCAGGGCCGTCAAGGCTTCTGGCGTACCTGTAATCCTGCCGCTCGATTTTCCGGAAGCGCCGGTCGTAGATTCTCCGGAGGAAGCTTTAAGTGTGAGTCTCGTCGATTTAGAACATTGGGACGCCGCACCGGAGAATCCCAGGCGCCTGCAAGAGGCTGGCGTGTCGTTTGCGCTGACCACAGCAAGACTCAAGAAACCGACCGACTTTTACAAACAGGTGCGCGAGGCCATTGAACGCGGCCTGTCTGAAGACGCCGCCCTGGCAGCGTTGACCACCACGCCAGCCAGGATGCTCGGCTTGCAGCAACAACTGGGCACCGTCGAAGCTGGCAAGCTCGCCCACCTAATGGTGACCGATGGCGACCTGTTTCAAGAAAAAACCAAAATTCTGGACGTCTGGGTCGACGGCAACCGCTATCGCGTCAAAGAAAAGCCTGAAGTCGATCCACGCGGCAAGTGGGCCTTCACTTTGCGCATCCCGGACGGCCAGACTCTGAACCTGGAGCTTGAGTTAAAAGGCGAGCCTGAAAAGCTCACCGGCTCCATCTTGCAGGACAGCACGAAGATCAAGGTGAAAAAAGTGGCTTTGCAGCAAAGACGGCTCCTCTTGACTTTTGCCGGTGACGATTTGGGCTTTGTCGGGGTTGTCCGGTTGTCCGGCGCGGTTGCCGCTAAGCACCTCGCGGGTCAGGGCGAACTGCCGGACGGCAAAAGCTTGACCTGGTCCGCTGAGCGGCAGGAGCCTCTCAAAGCAGAGCAGGGCAAGTCCAAAAAAGAAACCAAAGTCGCACGCGAGCCGGCTAAACCGTTAGAGAGTCCTCCAGGCGCTTTTGGGCTGTCCCGTGCTCCCGAACAGCTCAAACATGTTCTGGTGCAGGGAGCCACCATCTGGACCAGTGGCCCGCAGGGAATCCTGGACCACGCGGACCTGCTGGTTACTCAGGGCAAAATCACCAAAGTTGGCCAAAACATTAAGGCCCCAGCGGACGCTCTCATCATAGACGGCAAGGGCAAACACGTAACGCCCGGTCTCATCGATGCCCACTCCCACTCGGCCTTGAGCGCCGTCAACGAAGGCACCCAGGCAGTCACCGCCGAAGTCCGTATGAGCGATGTGGTGAACAGCTACGATATCGCGCTGTACCGGGAGTTGGCCGGTGGGCTCACCGTGGCCAATCAACTGCACGGCTCGGCTAATCCCATCGGTGGACAAAATTCCGTCATCAAGCTGCGCTGGGGGGAATCTCCGGATCATCTGAAGTTTGCAGGCGCCATGCCGGGCATTAAATTCGCGCTGGGAGAAAACGTCAAGCAAAGCAATTGGGGCGATGACTTTACCACCCGCTATCCCCAAACCCGCATGGGTGTGGAGCAAATCATTCGCGACCGCTTCCACGCTGCTCTCGATTATGAAAAGGAATGGCAGACCTACAATGCGTCGAAAAAGAAGAAGGGTGTCATCCCGCCTCGTCGCGATTTGGAGCTGGAAACGCTGCTCGAGATTCTGCACGGCAAGCGCCTGGTGCACAGCCATTCCTATCGTCAGGATGAGATTCTCATGTTGACCCGCATCGCCGAA
Organism: bacterium; assembly: GCA_046757525.1. Classification (GTDB taxonomy): domain Bacteria; phylum Zhuqueibacterota; class Zhuqueibacteria; order Oceanimicrobiales; family Oceanimicrobiaceae; genus JBHHYI01. Next base: position 2,755 of record JBHHYI010000258.1, read on the forward strand.
GACTTCGGCTTCACCATTGGCATTTTTCAACACGTTCTGGAGGGCTACAAAGTGGCCGATGTGCTGGCCAAACACGGCGCCGGTGCCTCCACCTTTAGCGACTGGTGGGCCTACAAGTTCGAAGTGTACGACGCCATTCCCTACAACGGCGCCTTGATGCACAACGCCGGTGTGGTGGTTTCCTTTAATTCGGATAGCAACGAACTGGCCCGCCGCCTCAACACCGAAGCAGCCAAGGCGGTCAAGTACGGCGGCCTCAGCGAAGAAGAGGCCCTGAAATTCGTGACGTTGAACCCGGCCAGGCAACTGCACATCGATGACCGCGTCGGCTCCCTGGAACCCGGCAAGGACGCGGATTTTGTGATCTGGAACGGCAACCCGCTCTCCACCTACACCCTGTGCGAACAAACCTGGGTGGACGGCAAGAAATATTTTGACCGCTCAGAGGACATGAAAATCCGGCAACAAGTGAAAGCCGAACGGGCCAGGCTCATTCAAAAAGTTCTGGCGTCTCAAGACAAGAAAAAGAACGGCGGATCTAAGTCGGCGCCAACAGATTAACGCCAACAGGCCAATCGATTTGTGTGGGCATTCCCAAACCGCAAAGGAGGCCAGGAAGGCAAGAGTCGCCAGAAGCGTGGGCGAAAAGTGCACACGACTCAGAGCATTCGCCGCGATTTCCACCGTCTACTTTATGGTTAAGATTGGACGATTTACTCGACTATTGCCCACACGATTCGACTTAGAACCGGAGAAAATTTCGTAGAGAGAAACCAAACCAACCATGCAGGAGAATTGCAATGAAACAGAAAACAATTTTGTGGAGTGCCATTGGACTTTTGCTCTCACTTGGGTCGAATAATGGGCAGGCCTCGGACCAGATTCCGGCCGCGCCCCAGGACCATCCCATTGCCCTGATTGGGGGCACGGTGCACACCGTGAGCGGCACTACCATTGAAAACGGCACCGTACTGTTTGTCGACGGCAAAATAACCGCCATCGGCACCAACGTGGACCTGCCGGAAGGCACGGAAACTATTGCTGTGACGGGCAAACACGTTTATCCCGGAATGATTGCCGCCAACACCATGCTCGGCCTGGTGGAGATCAGCGCGGTGCGCGCCACCCGCGACTTTGCAGAAGTGGGCGACATTACACCCAACGTGCGCGCCGAAGCGGCCATCAATCCCGACAGCGAACTGCTGCCCGTGGCCCGCGCCAATGGCGTCACCGCAGCTCTGAGCATTCCCGGTGGTGGCTTGATTTCGGGGACCTCCGCCCTGATCGTGTTGGACGGCTGGACCTGGGAGAATCTGACCCTCAAAGCACCCGTGGGTCTGCATGTCTGGTGGCCGCGCATGGGGGTCAACCGTGCGCCGTGGATTACAAAGAGTGAAAAGGATCAACTGAAAGAAAGAGACGAAAGACTCCAAAGAATTCGCGACGCCTTCGAGGAGGCGAGGGCTTATCTCAAAGCCAAAAAAGCCGAACAGCAAAAAGGCGTGCCTTTTCACGAGAGCGATTTGCGCTGGCACGCCATGGTGCCTTTTCTGACCCGGGAAGCGCCCGTTTTTGTCCACGCGAACGAGATCCGGCAAATTCAAGCCGCGGTCGATTGGGCCAAGGAAGAAGGGGTCAAAATGGTGCTGGTGGGCGGCCGCGATGCCTGGCGCGTGGCCGACCTGCTCAAAGAAAACGACATTCCCGTAGTCATCGCCGGCACCCATGCCGTGCCCATGCGGCGCTGGGAAGCTTACGACGCGCCCTTCACCAACCCGGTCAAGCTTTACCAGGCCGGCGTCAAATTCTGCATCGCTGGTCCCGGGGGCTCTTTTGGCGCTGCACACGAGCGCAACCTGCCCTATGAGGCGGCCACGGCCGCAGCCTATGGCCTGCCAAAAGAAGAGGCTTTGAAAGCCGTAACCCTGTACCCGGCGCAAATACTCGGTGTAGCCGACCGCCTGGGCTCCCTTGAAACCGGAAAAGATGCCACGCTGATCATCACCGACGGCGACCCCCTTGAGATTAGAACACACGTAGAGAAAGAATTCATTCAAGGCCGCAAGATCGACCTGACCAGCAGGCACACGCAGTTGTACGAAAAGTACAAAACCAAATACGAGCGGCTCAAACACCAGAAGGAAAAGATGACCAACAAGGAGTAGCGGATGTTTCTTGACCCGACTTTTTCAGTCCTTCGGGAAAGTCGTAAGACGTCTCCCCTATTAAGAGTTGAATTGGGAGTGGAGAAGCGGGTCGTTGGGAAGGGTTGCTTGTTTGGGAAATACAGATTGCGGGGGGATGTCAATTGGATACTATCTTAGGTTTCAGGAAGAAGACTGATGACGTTGTCCCTATATCAAATTGATGCATTTGCTGAAAATCCATTTGAAGGAAATCCAGCTGCTATTTGCCCGCTGGATGAGTGGCTTCCAGATGAAGTGATGCAATCAATTGCAGAAGAAAATAACCTTTCTGAAACAGCTTTCTTTATCCCAACTCAAAAAGGGTTTCATATTCGCTGGTTTACCCCGGTAGCGGAAGTAGATTTATGTGGTCACGCAACATTGGCAGCAGCTTATGTGCTGTATCATTGTCTTGCGTACGAAAATGAATCTATTGTGTTTGAGTCAAAATCCGGCATATTAAACGTATCGAGAAGAGATAATCTGTTAGTAATGGATTTTCCGGCTCAACCGCCATCTATCTGCGAAACACCACAAGAAATAGAAAAAACATTTGACATCAAACCAATTAAATGCTTAAAGTCCGAAGATTATATAGTTGTCTTCGATAACGAGGCTGAAATATCGGCAGCTAAGCCTAACTTCGAGATTTTAAAAGATCTTGATCTAAGGGGCGTAATAATTACCTCAAAATCTAAAAATTATGATTTTGTAGCTCGGTTTTTCGCACCAAAGTATGGAATTAATGAAGAC
>JBHHYI010000259.1:0-5626 GCA_046757525.1 bacterium
CAATGTCACGATGACCACCAACCACGCATTTTCAAGAACTTCTTTGATCTTCCCGCATTCCTGTTTGTTTTTCAAGCTTGTGAATGGAAAAACACGCCGTTTTGTAATTCCGATTTAAGCGAACCGTTCGTCTGGATCAATCCCCCTCTGCTCATCTGAACGCTGCACCGATTTCTAAGCTTCCGTTCTCTAAAAAGGATCATGGTTACCATTAAACGAAAGGAACTCCATGGAAAAGCGTAGGTTCATCATGCCTTTTGTGTTCCTGCTCTGTTTGGTTAGCGGAAGGGAGGCGCAAGGACAGGCATTGACGTTGCCGCAGACCGTCGACAGAGCCTTGAAGGCCAATCCTGAGCTGCAGAGTGTGGAGAATGTGATCAAGGCAAAACAGGGTGCCCACCGGCAGGCCGGGGCTGCTCCCAATCCGGAAATCGGGGGCGTTTTGGGAAATCGTAGCCAAATATTTGAAGTTGGTCAGGAAATCGAATTTCCGGGCAAGCGCAAGGCCAGGGTAGACCAGGCTGGTGAGGACGTGCAAGTGGCCAGGCAGGAGCTGAAACAAATACAGGTGCAGATCGCCGCTCAAACGGCGCTGCTTTTTTTTGACGTGCTGGCAGCGCAAAGGAAAAGGGAGCTGCTCCAGGAGAATCTGGCGGTAAACGAACGATTTCTGCAAGCTGCCCGGCGAAAATTCGAGCAAGGGTTCGGCAACAAATTAGACGTGGTGAAAGGGCAGGTGGAGGTTTTACGGGCCAAACGCCTGCTGCTTGAAGCGCGCCAGGAGCTCCTGAATAAGCAAGAGCATTTGAAAATCTTGCTGCGAGTCGCCGCGGACGATACGCTGCGCCTACAGGGCCAGATAGAGCGGTCGACATTCACGGCGCGGGTGTTGCTGGACTCTTTGTTGACGTTAGCCAATCGTGCGCACCCGGCGCTGCTGGCGGAACAGCACAAACTAAAGGGGGCGCAATTCGCCATGCGGGCCGCGCGTCTGGCGGCCCGACCGGACTTCGCGCTGGATTTTGAAGGGGGCGTGGAGGACAACGAATCCAGGTTTGAAGTGGGATTGCGTTTTCCGCTTGCCCTGTGGGATCGAAAAAAAGGTGCGCAGGCAGAGGCGCTCTTTCTCAAGCAAAGCGCGGAATTTGGTGTCGAGAGCGCGCGTCTTGAACTCACCCGCCGGGTTCGAGCAGCCTTTCGAGTGTACGCAAGCACGGCGCAGTCCGTGCGCCTCTTCGAGGACTCGCTTTTGCAGGAGGCGAAATCCGCCGCCGAAACCGCCCGCCAGGCCTTCGAGTCAGGCAATTTTCGTTTTCTCGATCTGGTGGACGCCCAGCGGACCTATTTGGACAGCGCCCTGGAATACAATGAGAGTCTACACAACCTGCGCGCGGCCGAAATCAATTTGATGGCCTCGGTGGGAAAGATTGTTACGGGAGACTTGCCATGAAAAAAGTGTTTTTCGTTTTTATTCTGATTGGCCTGGTCGGTTGCACAGAAGAGCAGCGGGACGGTTGGGCGAAACGGGTAGAAAAGATTAGCGGCGACCAGGAATCCGAAGTCGCCGCAAACGACACGTTGAACCCCGACAATTTTAGCCTGAACGAACAAATCCTGCGCTCTATTGATCTCAAAACAGCCGTGGTCCAGCGGCAAATGATTGCCGACGTGCTCGAAGTTCCAGCCGTCATACGGCCGCACCCTAATCATGTGATTTCGGTAAAAGCGCCACTGCCGGGCCGTGTCACCGAGCTTCATGTCAACCAGGGCAGCACCGTTGCTAAAGGGGCCCTTCTGGCCGTGATTGAAGACCCGAAAAATTTGGGGCAGCGGTTCCGGGTGCGGGCGCCCATCGCGGGCCTGGTGCGCGTGCGCCCGATCAGCAAAGATGAGTGGGTAGAAAGCGGCGACCCGTTGATGGAAATCGTCGACTACCGCGTCCTTCGGGGAATCATTCAACTCTATCCGGACGAGGAAGAGAAAGTTCGAACGGGTCAGGTCGTGGTATTCTCAGGCAACGGCTGGACCATATCTGCTAAAATCGATTTTGTTGCACCCGCCGCAAATCCCGAAACCGGAACCGTGGAAGCACGGGCCGACATCGTTAACAGCAGCGGCCGTATCAGAACCAACTTGCCTGTCACAGCCGCCATCGTTCTCGGTGAAAAAGAAGCCCTGGTGGTACCGGTGAGCTCGCTGGTCCGCGAAGACGCATTCGACGTGGTTTTCGTTCAGCAAGGTGACCGCTTTGAAAAGCGTACCGTGGAGATTGGTGTTCGTCACCAGGGTTTGGCTGAAGTGGTCGAAGGACTGCAAGAAGGCGAAACCGTGGTCACCCACGGTGCCTATCAGCTAAAGCACGTTGCGTTTTCTGCAACCGCGGCCACGGTGGAGGATGATTGATATGTTTGAAAAAATGATTGCAAAATCGATCCGGAACCGGCTGATCACCTTCCTGGCGGTGATTATTCTGGTGACCCTGGGCCTCCATGCGTTGCAGAATTTGCCGACCGAGTTCCTCCCGGACTTGAGTTCCCCCATCGTTTCGGTGATCACCGAAAATCCAGGTCTCGCTCCCTCTGAAATGGAAAACTTGATTACCCGTCCCATCGAGAACAGTCTGCAGAGCCTGCCCGGGGTGGAGAATGTGCGATCGCAGACCATTAGCGGACTTTCCGTCGTCACGGTGACGTTCAAGTGGGGCACCGATTACTATCTGTCGCGACAGTTCATCTCACAAAATCTGGCAGAGGTGTTGGGCAAGCTGCCCGAGGGCACCGAAGCCCCCTTTCTGTCCAACGCGGCCTCCCGCCTGGGTGAGGTGATCCATTTCTACATGAGAAGCGACAGCCTCTCGCTCATGGACTTGCGTGAGCTGGCGGATTACGAGGTGCGCTTGAAATTGCAAAGCGTTCCCGGGGTGGCCCGCGTTGTCGATGTTGGCGGCGAGGTGCGGCAGTTCCAGGTTCTGGTCGATCAGGACAAGCTGCGCTTTTACCGTATCGGTTTGGATGAGATCGTAGAAGCGTTGCAAGATAACAACGTCAATTTTGCCGGTGGCGTGGTTAGCGACGGCCCGGTGGAATTCACGGTGCGCGGCTTGGGGCGTCTCTATCGTTTTGTGGACTTGTTCGATGTGGTGGTGGCCACACGCAACGGGTTCCCCATTTATCTGCGGGACGTGGCCGACATCCGCGAAGCGTCGCAGTTCCGGCGTGGCATTGTCTACGTCAACGGCAAAGAAGCGGTGCGCGGCGTGGTTACCAAGCAATACGGCAGCGACACCCAACCGGTCATCAGCCGGCTGCTGAAAGTGATCGACGACCTGAAGCAATTTCTGCCTGAATCGGTGGAATTGCGACCGTTTTTCAACCAGGAAGAGCTGATCCTGGTTTCCGTGCAAAATTTGAAAGAAGCGCTGCTTATCGGCGGGTTCGCTGTTCTGCTGGTGGTGATTTTCTTTCTCGCCGACTTGCGTTCGGCCCTGATTATTGCGGTTACCTTGCCGATTTCCGTGCTCATTACGTTTATCTTCATGCAGCTCTTCCGCATTACCATCAATGTGATGTCGCTGGGCGGAATCGCTGTTGGATTGGGAATTATGATTGATGCGGCCATCGTCGTGACCGAGAATATCGTTCGCTGGCTGCGACAGCACCCGCAGGACAAGCTGCTGTCGGCGCTGAAGGGAGCCACCGAGGTTCTGAATCCGGTGAAATATTCAACGGCGATCATCATGGCGGTGTTTGTGCCGCTGTTGTTTTTGCCCGGCTTTGAAGGCAAACTGTTCAGGCCGTTTGCCTTTACGATCCTCGTTTCCATGCTGGTGGGACTGATCCTTTCCATCACCTTGACGCCGCTTTTGTGTTTTTCCCTGTTGCAGGGCCGGAGCGGAACCTCCCGCGATAGCTGGCTCACTCGCGCCTTCAGGCGGGGATATGATCCGATGTTGGGCTGGTCGACCCGGCGACCCGGGCGTGCGGTGCTGCTGGTTCTCCTAATACTGATTTTGACCGCGAGCATGATTCCTTTCCTCGGAACCGAGCTTCTGCCGGAGTTCGATGAAAATGCTTTTCTGATCAAGGTGTGGATGCCCACAGGCACGAGTCTGCAACAATCGGCGGAAATCAGCAACCAGGTTTTGGCCATTGCCAGGCAAGCGCCTGACGTGCGAAACATTATCTCAATGGTGGGTCGGGCGGAAGGGGGAGAGGAGACCGAGGGGTTCATCAGCTTTTCAGAAAACCACGTTGAGCTGGTGCCGCGGGATCGGCGCACCAAATCCGTGGAAGAGATCGAAAACTGGATTCGCGCACGCATCGCCGGCTTCCCGGGCGCACTCTGCACTTTCCAGACACCGCTGAGCGACCGCATCGAAGAGAGCATCTCAGGAACGCCCGGCCAACTAACTGTGAAGCTTTTTGGTTCCGATTACGATGTCCTGACTGAAAAGGCCGACATGTTGCGCAAAATCATGGAGAAAATCCCGGGGGTCACCGACTTGTTCATGCAGCAAAGCGCTGGCCTGCCTTTCATCAATGTTTTGATTGACCGGCAGGCAGCCGGACGTTACGGCTTGACCCCGGAAACCATCGCCGAGACGGTGGAAACCGCTCTCCAGGGCCGCACAGCCACCACCGTTCTCCGCGACGTGAAAGAATACGCGGTGTTTGTCCGTCTGCAAAAGCGCTTCCGTAATTCTCCCGAAAAGGTCGGGTCGGTTCTCATTAGCACGCCGGGCGGCGCGAAAGTCAAACTGCAGCAGGTAGCGAAAATCTGGCCGGACAGCGGTCCCATGCTGATCGAACGGGAAAACTTGCAGCGCCGGGTGCAGGTTACCTGCAACATTTCCGGCAGCGACATCACTGCCGTGGTGTCGGCCATCAAGAAGCAAATCCCCAGGCTGAATTTACCGGCCGGCTACACCCTTTCTTTTGGCGGCAACTATGCCCGGCAGCAAGAGCTCAACCAGCGCATGGTCAACAGTGTGGTCGTTTCCTTGCTGGTGGTCTTCATGCTGCTACTGGCCGCCTTTCGGTCGGTGTGGCAGGCTGTTCTGCTCCTGCTGACCATTCCGTTGGCTTTAATGGGGGGTGTGTGGGCCATGTTCTTCACCCTGGAGACTTTCAACGTTTCGTCGCTTATCGGCTTTGTGGCCCACTTCGGCTTGACCGTGCAAAAGGGTGTCATCCTGCTGGAATATGTCAACGATTTGCGCAAAGAGGGCCTGCCCGTCGCTGAGGCCGTTGTGGTAGCCGGGAAAACCCGCATGCGTCCAGTGTTGATGACGGCGCTGGCGGCGTCGCTGGGCGTACTGCCTCTGGCCCTCGGCATAGGCGCCGGTGTGGAAATTCAGCAACCCATGGCCATCGTCCTGATCGGCGGACTGCTGGTCTCCACGCCAATCGTACTGATTATTTTGCCAGTTTTGTATGCCCAAACCTACCGTTTTTTCACAAAAGAACACGCAGACTTAGCCACGGATTAGTGTGGCGCTTTTTGAGAGAAATTTGTGCTCAAAAGGGACTAAATTAAAGTGAAGCAGTTATTCGCGAATTTCTGGTCAAAAACTGTTGACTTTTGTATTTGGAAGCTTTAGATTAAATAAAATCTTCATCTTAACTAT
>JBHHYI010000260.1:0-5510 GCA_046757525.1 bacterium
CCGCAGGTGGGGTCGAAGACCAGATCGCCAGGGTCGGTGGTCATGAGAATCGCTCTGCCAATCAAACGGCGGGGAGTCTGGACGGCGTAGACCATCTTTTCGCCTTGGCTACCGATGTCCGACCATAGGCTCGTAACTTCTGCTGCCGGAAAATCAGCAAGGTAAGTCTTATAATAGAGAAGCTGACCTCTTGCCTGCAGACGACCGAGAGATTGTAGTCTATCAAGTCCTTCTCTGGTTGTACGCCAGCACTTATCAGGCCCAGGATGATAGGTCTTTCCTTCAAACTCATATTCGATTGTCGTGTTCTCACGAAATCCACCTGTTGTAAGCGTGATCAGTTGATAAGGCCTCCAACCTTTGGGGATTAGGTCAGGATTGGAAATCTCTTCTAGAGTCATCTTTCGCTGTGACATACTATCAGGTGACTCGATTTGATCGTACAGCTTGCCGATTCCTATTCCAGCTTCCTTGTCCACAAAGAGTTTCCGAAACTTAACCTTCTCGATTTCCCAGGCATACCACACTAGGTAGTAGCAGGCAGATTTAAACAGCCCTCCCACCATCATCCCACTTTTCTTGACAGAAATCTGACCGACAAAATTACTCGTCCCGAAAACCTCGTCCAAGAGTTCTCGAACATGCTGCACATTCTCATCCGAAATCTGCACAAAAACACTGCCGCTGTCTGCCAAGAGCTCGCGCGCCAGCAGCAGGCGATCGCGCAGGTAGGTCAAATAGGAATGAATGCCCAGCTCCCAGGTATCGCGGAACGCTTTGATCATCTCCGGTTCCGCGGTCAGGTCTTCGTCCTTGCCGTGGCGCACATCGCGCTTATTCACAAACGGCTGGAAGTTGGAACCGTATTTGATGCCGTACGGCGGATCGATGTAGATCATCTGTACCTGTCCGGCCAGACCTTCCTTTTCCAACAGCGAATTCATCAGCAGCAGGCTGTCCCCGGCGATGAGCCGGTTGCTCCAGTTGTGCTTGTGCTGGTAAAACTCGATGGCCTGGCGCAGCGGCGGGTTTTCCTCCGGGCTTTCAAACAGGGAGAGTTGCGGCGCCAGGTCGCCGTTGCGTTTACGCACGGCTTCCACAATGGTGCGCGGGTCGATGCGTTCGTGCACATGCAGCGAAACCGTGGGCACTTCAAAGGTGGTGCCTTCGGCTTTGCCAGCCCAGTTGAGATACGGCTGCTGCCGTTTCTTCAGCTCCTGCAGCGCTGCTTTCGCCTGCTCCAGGGTTTCGGCGCTCAGCCCATCGTCGATGATGCGTTCGACCTTGCTCCGTTGCGAGTCGAATTGCAACGCCGGGTCGATGTGAGGGTCATAGGCGTAGGTTTTCTTGCCGAGTTCTTTGTCGGTCTCCGGAGTTACCAGTCCCACCGGCGGATTATTGACGCGCCGCTTGTCTGTGTGCTCGTAACGCTCGATGGATTTCTTGTTTTGTTTCTTGCGTGGCATTTAGGCTCTCAGAAGAATGCGTATTCCCATTCATGAATTATCGGCCTAACCCCTATTTCGGCCCGGCCTTTTTTACCTCCTCGCCAACATGCCCGGCAAACTGTTCAAAGTTCTTCTTGAACATCTCGGCGAGTTTCTTGGCGTATTTGTCGTAGGAAGCTTTGTCTTGCCAGGTGTTTTTGGGCGTCAACACTTCTGTCGGTACCTCGGGGCAAGACACCGGAATGTGGACACCGAAAATGGGGTCTTCCTTGGTGGGGATCTTGGCTAAGGAGCCGTTCAAGGCCGCCGCAACCATCGCTCTGGTGTAAGCTATCTTCATGCGCTGGCCCACGCCGTAGGGACCGCCACTCCAGCCGGTGTTGACCAACCAGCAGTTCACCTGGTGTTTAGCCATTTTTTCTCCTAACATCTCCGAATAGACCGTGGGGTGCAACGCCATGAAAGGCGCGCCAAAACAGGTGCTAAAGGTGGCTTGCGGTTCTTTGCCCAACCCCTTTTCAGTGCCTGCTACCTTGGCCGTGTATCCAGAGAGGAAATGGTACATGGCCTGGGTCTGGGTGAGCTTTGCCACGGGCGGCATGACCCCAAAGGCGTCGGCAGTGAGCATCAGGATGTTTCTGGGATGGCCTGCCATGCCGGAAAGGACGGCGTTGTCGATGTAGGAGATCGGGTAGGCGGCCCGGGTGTTTTCCGTCAGGGACGCGTCGTCCAGGTCCAAACGTCGGGTGTGTGGGTCGATGGCCACGTTTTCCAGAATCGTACCAAACTTGCGCGTGCAGGCGTAGATTTCCGGCTCGGCGTCTTTGGACAGGCGAATGACTTTCGCGTAGCAGCCGCCTTCAAAGTTAAACACGCCGCGGTCGCTCCACCCGTGTTCGTCGTCCCCAATGAGTTGGCGCGTCGGGTCTGCCGAAAGCGTGGTCTTGCCGGTACCGGAGAGACCAAAAAATAGCGCCACGTCGCCGCCGTCTCCTACGTTAGCTGAACAGTGCATGGACAGCACCTGTTTGCCCCGGTCATGCGCGTCCAGGGGCAAGAGATAATTCAGAATCGTGAACACCGATTTCTTTATTTCACCGGCGTAGCTGGTGCCGCCAATCAATATGAGCTTTTGGCGAAAATTGACCATGATGAACACTTCAGAGTTGGTGCCATCGATTTCCGGAACCGCGTGAAAGCGCGGCAAATTGATGATAGTAAAATCCGGCCCGATGGAGCCTAATTGTTCGCGGGGCGCCTCAATGAACAGGTTCTTGACAAATATGTTGTGCCAGGCGGTTTCGGTGATCACGCGAACTTTTAACTGGTATTTTTCGTCTGCGCCCGCCAGGCAATCCTGGATGAAAATGTCTTTGCCCTGGAGATAGGCTAACAAATGGCGGTGCAATTGCTCGAATTTTTTCGGCTCAAAAGGTCGGTTCACTTGTCCCCACCAGATATTCTTTTCGCTAGTAGGCTCCTGAACGATGAACTTGTCGTTAGGGGAGCGGCCGGTGTGGTGACCCGTACGGACTACCAGAGGGCCCAGATGCGCCACAAGCCCTTCCCTCCGTCTGATGGCATGTTCGTAGAGGGCAGAAGTAGAAAGATTCCAGTAGGCATTGTTGATGTTTTTGATGCCGTGGGATTCCAAATCCTGGAATACGCTTGAATCAAGACTTCTCATCTGATACACTCCTTGTGATCTATTTGTTATGGTCTACGTTGGAAGCTTGGCTTCGGGTGCGCGCTCTCGCCGTGTCAAAGCAGGGATTCTCGCCGAATTGCGTACCTGAACTGGAGTTTAGGCATAGGATAGTTGTCAATGTGTTTTGCTGTTTAGTCACAATCCTCCGACGCCGCTGGAACGTGGAGAGCGTTTTCTGCTTAGAGAATGAATTGGGAAAAGAACTAATTCGTTGGCACAACGCTCCTTCTGTTGGGGGGCCTTGTCAATACGTCCGGCTCGATCGCAAAACGGTTGTAGAAATTATACTCACAACACCAGGCAAAAGACGAAACTGCTTTGATCTTTTCTGCATAGTTGCGTGGAGCGTTGTGTAGCTAACATTGTACTTCGTTGCACAAGTTCACGCATTTTGCTTCATTGGAAGTGTCTGCTGGAAAACCGAGATTCTCGGAATCGACATCCTTCGACTCAGCTCGGGATCAGGATGATTTTTCTCACGACGAGCGCAGTCGAACGGTGAATTAGCTCACAGTTACCTCACCATTTTCCAGCCTTCAAAGAGACAGTCGCTGAGCAATACAGCGATAAAAAAGATAGGACTCAATCGTTGGAAAGTCAAGGATAAAATAGAAAAAGGCGATTAGATATTCTAATCGCCTTTTTTGTTGTGCAATAAGAAGTGGAACGCCGAGATTTATTTGGCCGACACGGCTGTGGTCATAAAAACGTCGTCTGCGACACCGGTGTTGAATTTCACTTCTTTCAACGTGGCTTCCCAGATCATCTCACCATCTTTATTATATTGAGCAACATAATTGGGCGTAGCGAGACCATCGGCTTTCTTGTAGTCCTTGAAAACCATGGTCATCTGTTCTTTTTGGCCTTGCATGTTCACCATTTCGCCCGATTGTCTTTCAACGTAGTAGGTGGTAGGGTTGATGTAATATTTCTGCACCGAGCCGTATTTGTCTGTGCTCTGTAGGACCAGATACTCCTGGTTGTCGACGGTTTCGTTGGGCAGTTTGGTTAAGGTCATGCCCAGGTCCTTGTAATTCTTGAGACCATCGAGCCAGGTGGCAGCCATCGTTTCGGTTTCATGCAACTGGTCCTCGTTCATCGCGGTGGTTTGTCCCATCTTGCTTTCCCAACCAGATTCGCCGTCGTAGACAGAGCTCATCATCGGAGTACCGTCCGGCTCCAGGAAATCGAATCTTATTTTATGGGGTCTCTTGAAAGTGATTTTCATCGGCATGGTTGGAGGCAATCCTTGCATTTCGGCATGTTCCCCTGCCTTGGCTTCCGTTTCCATTGGAGGCATGATTTTCATGGTGAAATCCCAGTCGCCAACTTGGTCTTGAACGGCTGCCAGAGCTTCAGCACCCCCACTCGCTTCGGTGATTTTTGCTACGATGCCATCGACGGTCTGTTCTTTTGCGCAACCTAAGAAGGCTCCGACGAAGCCTAACACGATTAAAACGACCAATCTTCTCATCTCACATTCCTCCTTTTGAATTATGAATAGTTTGTTACAGCGCAGTATTATAATGAAATCCTTTCTAAATGTCAAGCAAAAACGGCTCTCGCTAGAACAAAAAAATGCACGTAAGATGACGTCTACAAAACAATTTGCAAATAATTATTGAGAAATTTATTCTACTTTGAACCTGATTCGCGTGCTGCCGTTTTCACGCAACTCATGGCTGATGATGTGGAAAGCCCCAATTTGCCCTGTTTGGGAAACGTGTGTGCCGCCGCACGGTTGGGCATCGAAATCCCCGATCTTCACGATGCGAATTTCCCGGGCGTCCCGGGGTACTTTCCAGAGGTCATAGCCCGCTGCGCGGTTCCGCGAGAGCACATACGAGGTCACAGGCAGGTCGTCCTGGATCACTTGATTGACTCGATCCTCGATGGCCTTAGCGTCTCCCTCTGTGAGTCTGCTGCCGACCAGGTAGTCGCATTTGGTCTTTTTCTTGCCCAGATGAAATTCCAGGTTTCGGTGAGCGCCGTAATGTTGACGCATAATTGCTGACAGAATGTGTTCGGCTGTGTGCATGCGTTTGAGAATATCCATGCGAGTCATTTACTGGTCAAGAAGCCAACAGAGCAATGAGCTGATGGCTTTCAACGGAAGCCAATAGGAGGTTATCTAACCTTTTGGGCTTTTATTCTTTGGAAGTAGAGCACCAGCCAGCCCGAAACAAAGGACATCAGAATTCCAAGCTGCAGGGTGAGTCCTTCGTAGGTAGAATGGATTTCGAGCAGATTCCAGTTGAATTTCCACGGTAGAAAAGACTCTCTGAGCCAACCTATGTTTTGCAGTTCCCGGACTCCGGAGCCAGCAAAACTGAAAGCCAGGAGACTCAGAAGCA
>JBHHYI010000261.1:0-5488 GCA_046757525.1 bacterium
ATTATTGATCTCGGTCTGATCCATTCCAGCGCGGGTGAGAGTTTGACATCCTACATCTTATTTAATCTCAAGCAGTACGACGAGGTTGTACCTGGAGTCAGTCCGAATTTTCTGGTCAAAAACTGGCCGCCAGCCCTGAAAGAATGGTCGACAAAATCGGTGCGTGATGCTTTTTATGCTTCCCCTCTTTTCCCAAGATTACTGAACTCTGAAGTTTTAAAGGAAACTGTCTCGAGAGGCGTTGCGAACGGCGTTTTGGCTTATGTCGGGAAAAGCGCTGGAGGTAAGTACGAACCTTTCTATTTTGAGACGCAGATCGACCCCCTCGAGATCGAGTTTTCAGACGATTTCTACATCATTACAGAAGAAGAAGCTCGTAAAAGCATTGAGCCGCCAAAATTAAAGTATTTGGAGGTCAAACCAGAAGTGGCCAACACTCAGCCAGGGAAAAGCTTTACTTTCACGGTCAAAGGGCTGGATCAGCACGGACAAGAGTTCCCAGTCGAAAAGGTACAATGGAGCGCAACGGGTGGTGAAATCGATCACAAAGGTGTCTTTCGAATTCAAGATGAGAAAGGAGAATACGTTGTCTCAGCAAAGGCTGATGACTTGGTTGCTCAAGCTCGGATAGTGGTGAACGATGAATCGAGTGTTCCACCTCCTTCCCCTAAGCCCGGCGAAAGGGGAGTCAAAGGCATTTCCTGGAGCGGTGACATCCCACCGCAAAAGTGGATGAACTTTTACACAAAGATCATTACAAAAGTAGTCAAGTCAGAAAACTTAAGATTGCGTGTTAATTTAGAAGTTGCTGACAAGAACGGACTGACTGAGCAAAAAATTGAAGAGATAAAATTGGCGTTACGAGAGCTTGGTTGCGATGACGAGATTGAGTCGAGCTGGAAGAGATAGCTGGTTCGGTAAGTCACGGTATAACAAACTCTTCCACACCGACCCAAGGACTCGGATTTTCTGGGTTAGCTGGATGCTCCTGACAAGCTCAAGGCTGCCTGGAAAGTCAGGTGCACATTCACCTTTTGCAGGTCATGCTCAGGCCGCCAAAAATCAAAAGGAAGAGACCTGATGAACGATAATCAACAGTCGCACATCATGCTTGCTGTGCTGATCGATGCGGACAATGCCCAACCCTCGATCACGGAAGGACTCCTGTCAGAAGTGGCAAAATTTGGCACTGCAAGTGTGAAGCGCATCTACGGAGACTGGACCACACCCAGCCTGAACAGTTGGAAGACCGTATTATTAGAGCATTCCATCCAGCCGATTCAGCAGTTTCGGTACACGGTAGGCAAAAACGCAACGGATAGTGCCATGATAATCGACGCCATGGATTTGCTTTATACGAGGCGATTCGACGGCTTTTGCCTCGTTTCCAGCGACAGCGACTTTACCCGCCTGGCCTCCCGCATCAGAGAGGAAGGTCTTGTGGTCTATGGGTTCGGTGAGCAAAAGACTCCCAAATCCTTTGTATCTGCCTGTGACAGGTTCATTTTTACAGAAGTGCTGCGTTTAGAGCAAGATGCCGAGTCTGTTGTCAAAAAAACAACCGCTGAATTGAAAAGAGACACTAAACTGGTAACGCTTCTCAGGAGCGCAATAGACGCGGCATCGGATGATGACGGTTGGGCTCAATTGGGAACCGTAGGGAGTAACATTGCCAAGCAGTCTCCAGAGTTCGATCCCCGGAACTATGGTTACAAAAAATTGGGGGAACTGGTAGTAGCGGTCAAGCTCTTCGATATCGATGTGAGGGTTTCAGAGAACAAGCGCTCTAAAGCAATCTATATCCGCGACAAAAGAAGGCATCCGGCTAAATAGGCGTCCGGCCTTTGTCGCCATAATGACAAACGAGACGTTTGTCTTACGGAAATCGCTGGGTGAGATGTTTGTATTCAAAATGAAAAAGGTTAAGAATCACTGGTTGCAAAAAAACGGAGACTGCAAATGGCCAAGAACAAGTCGGGGCGTGTAGCTGTTGTTGCCGGGTCGAGGACACCGTTCGTAAAAGCTGGCACGGTGTTCAAGAAGTATTCGCCTCTTGATTTAGGAGTACACGCGGTCAAGGGGCTCGTGGAGAAGCACCAGGTGCCGCCTGAATGGGTAACGCAGTTGGTCTTTGGCATCGTCATTTTAGATCCGAGGATTCCCAACATCGCGCGCGAAGTGGTGTTCAACGCTGGCCTGCCGCACACAGTGCACGCGCACACGGTTTCCAACAATTGCATCTCCGGCATTCACGCGATCACCGCGGTTTATGACGCCATCGTTAACGGTCGCACGGAAATCGGCATCGCCGGCGGCACCGAATCCATGTCCAACCCGCCCATGCTTTTTGGCAAGCAAATCTCTCGCATCTTCCTGGACATGAACTTGGCGAAAACAGCCGGAGCCCGGGTGGCCAACGTGCTCAAAATCCGCCCCTGGCATTTTAAGCCTTCAGCCCCGGCCATCGCCGAACCTTCCACGGGACTGACCATGGGCGAACACACCGAGATCATGGCTAAGGAGTGGAAGATTTCCCGTGCGGAACAGGATGAGATTGCCTATCGCAGCCACATGAACGCCCACGCAGCCACGGAAGATGGCCGCTTGCAAGCCGAGATTTCCCCGCTGGACGGCGTCGACCGTGACCTCATCATCCGGCCCGATACGACCCTGGAGAAGCTGGCCAAACTGCGCCCGGTTTTCGACCGCAGCGCCACCGGCACCATTACAGCCGGCAACGCCAGTCCCCTGACCGACGGGGCTTCTGCGGTGCTGCTGATGTCGGATGAGCGGGCCCACAAAGAGGGGCGGCAGCCCCTGGCCTTCATCCGCGCTTTTGAGTATGCTGCCATCGACCCCAACGACGGGCTGCTGATGGCACCGTGTGTAGCAGTGCCGCGACTCCTGGCCAGGACCGGCCTGAAACTGTCGGACATGGACATCGTTGAAATGCACGAGGCGTTTGGGGCCCAGGTTGCTTGCAACCTCGCCGGCTGGGAAAAGGGCTGGAAAGAGCCAGCCATCGGCAAAGTGGAGCGCGACAAGCTCAATCCGCTGGGCAGCTCCATCGCGGTGGGACACCCTTTCGCGGCCACCGGTGGTCGCATCGTCACCACCCTGGCGAACGAAATGAAACGCAGAAACTCCAAATACGGCCTGATCAGCATTTGCGCCGCCGGCGCCATGGCCGCCGCCATGATTCTGGAGCGCGACTGATAGCCATTCAAGCACGCAACGTCGAAGATGAAAAAGGTTTTGTATCCGCTGATTCTTTGCCTTGCCTGGCAGTATGGTGGTAAGTCAACTCCACAAAATCCTCGTATCAACACTGAAGGATTAATTTTGGTTGACACATTGGAAGTCCACATAGTGTTTGACGAAACACCAGGTTTCAAGTATCCCATGATGTATCACGAAGTGAAATTCGTGGGTCGATTAAGTGTTTCAGGCGTCATCGATAGGTATCTCTATAAAAGCAACGATATCTCTTATGAAGCAGGCCTTGATTTTGCAGGACCGCAACCAAAGGGAACCATTTTCCGTCACTCACACCGCGAGTGGAGCCTCCATTTGATTGAAGCTGGGACGCCTGTATCTTACTCTTTCAGTGTTTCAGCCTCTTGTAAAGGGAAATTGGTTCGCAGTTTAACGGTAGACACTTTAACTGTTATAGAAAGAAGGACCGACAGTCCGCAGCCATCGCCAGGTGCAGTGCAACTTACTGGACCGTCTTATCGCAACGTTTCACCTATCTTTTCTCAGGACGGCCATTGGATCTATTTCATAGTATATGATCTCGAAAATCATCGCTATACTATAAATCGCATGCCGTTAGATGGCGATTTGCAAGAAACTATTGTAGAAATTGAGCATGGAAAGCCTGGGGGCTTCGCACTCATTGATGGTGATACAAAACTGGTAGATGTCCTTAGGCAGCCAAATGAAAAGTCTAAATTCATAACCATGGACTTGCTTTCTGGGAAAAAGGAGGAATCGGTCATTGATGGATTTATTGGGGCCTCAAAATTAATCCCTATCCCTGGAACACAAAAATATGTCTGCATGTCTTCTGCCAACACGGAGGCGGATTTAATCTTGATTGATGCTGAAACAAAAACAATTGATACATCAGTTTTGAGTAGTGCAACTAGAAGGATTTTAGGCTACGATTATCGTCCTGGGACGGGAGAAATCAGTTATGGAATCAGAATACTCAAGGAACCGGGGACTATTTGGTCAACGGTAAAGCTATTAGACTTGAATACAAGAGAAACAAAAACATTTGTTCCGAAATTAGAAGGCACCGATTTGACCTGGGCACCGAACGGTCACGATTTTGCTTTCATCAGAGACGGCAATATTTTCTTGAAAGAAGCGGACCAGGTGAGAAAAATCACGACCTACCCTGGTAAAGATTTCTCACCATGCTTTAGTCCTGATGGAAAGCAAATTACGTTCTCAAGCAAACGACGTGGTGAATATCAGTTGTGGAGAGTTAAACTATAGTATTCGTGTAAATCCGTTCGATTCGTAAAATCCGTGTCCCATTCATTTGCGGCTGCGCCGCGCTAGGATTCAACCAGCAATGAACTGTGGCAATCTCATTAATTGAAAATAGGTCAATGTAAGAAAGGAGGGCCATGACGCCGAACACATTCAACCTCAAGCTCACCGACTTACCTGTGCTGATCAAATTAGTCTTTACGCTTTTCATTCTCATGATTGGCCTCGCCTACGTGGTCTCAATGTTGAACTTGTACCTCACCTACCACCTGGTCGACGGCGAACCCGGCCTGACGGTGGCAGATTTGCAGCGGGCGTTTTACGGCCAAAGAAACCAAACCTTGCTATCGGCGAAAATAGACGGCGGCAGCATGGCGCAGTTCCTGCCGTTCCCGGGCGAAAAGGAATCGATCCTTTCCTGGCTGCAAGATGGCGCCACACGCGAGGGTTACGAAAAAGTCAAGCACATCTTCGAGGACCGCTGCATTACCTGCCACCAACCCAAGCGCCTCATGTGGAAACGACCTCTAACGACCTATGAACTCGTGAAAGCGGTGACGGTAGTCGATCGGGGCGAACCGATTGCGCTGTGGGCGCGCGTTGCTCACACCCATCTCATGTCCCTGGCGCTTGTGTTTTTCTGCCTGAGCGTGATTTTTTCGTTTTGCAGCGCCAGGCAAAAAATGAAAGCTATCTTTATGCCGCTACCCTTTTTGTCTCTGTTTTTAGATTTTGGCGCCCGCGCCCTGGTGAAATACGTGCCCGCGTTTGTCTACGTCATGGTGGCAGCCGGTGTGCTCATGGGCCTGTCCATGGCGGTGCTCACTTTAGCCCCACTCTACGAGATGTGGATTCGGGGAAGAAAGACCGCAAGCAGCGCTTGAAACACCAATTCGTTGGAATAATCTTGTGCCACGCAACGCTATATGTAGTGAATCCAGGCTTTGGGAGCTTGACCGGAAAGTGGCAACAATGAGTTCTTGCC
>JBHHYI010000262.1:0-5434 GCA_046757525.1 bacterium
CGGCCGGGTACTGGGAATATGGAAGCAGAAGAAATAGGAGTGGTTGCAGCCATTTAGCGTGCACAGATCAACGTAACGCAATCGTCTCGATTGCGCGAGGGCAAATTCTTTCAAGCAAAAAGCACGCAGAGCGTGCACATTGCTTCTATGAATAGCTCCTTGTTCGTTTCTTACGAATAAAACGACCCGCTCTGGAATTCGTGTGCTCGGGTCACAACGGACGCTGGAGCGTTCTGTGTTCGTTCCCAGGTGGAGCATTGGAACGAGGGTATTGGGCTTTCTCTGGTGCCCACGGTCTCCGTGGGAACGCCTTCACCGACGCTCAGCGTCGAGTCATTTGGGCGGCCCTTGGTTTCGTTCGTACGGTGCAACTTTTAGGAAACGCTCCGCTTTTCGTAACGCAATCGTCTCGTTTGCGTAGTCATTCTCCCTTTGAAGGGAACCAGATTCTCGCTCGTCCAGAGCGAAAATCGGAGGGATGTTTGGCCGACAGAACCGTGGCTTGGGTTTTCAGGACGTCTCCTAAAGTCCCCGTGGTTTTTTAGCTGAACACTTCAAAAAACCGTCCCCATTCAAAAAAGGGAGAGTCTTTGTAAGCACTGTCAAATAAAATAGTTGTACCAAGAATCCAAACACACGCTCGTTGAACCGGAGTGCAAAAACCAGCACAGCGAAATCCGGCAGTCGCCGGATATTTCTGCAACGGAACGGTCCTGTAAAAATACGTCCTGCGGACCGATTTTTACACTCCCCAATACGTTTCTTACAAATAATAGGAGGGAACCATGCAAGCTAAAAACATTCCGGGACATGAAGAGGACTTTGCCAATAACCGTACTGACAGCAATGGCGCCAAACATCAGTTCAACTCGAGGAATGTCGATGTTCTTGGAGAAACCCAGCCTTTGTCCCTGGTCGAAGTTACCCCAGCAACAGAACCTACCTATCACTACTACCCGGAGGCCCAGGAAAAAACCGCGGTCGTTTTGCACTTTACCATGGGTTATTTGAAAGGCGATATTGCCACGCTGACCAGGAACCCCGATCACCACGTTTCCACCGCTTACGTTTTAGCCCGTAGTGGCACCGCGTACCAGCTCTTTGAGCCACAGTTTTGGTCCTACCATCTGGGCCCAGGAGCCATTGGCGGCAACACGGCGCAAAGCCGTCGATGTATTGGAATTGAAATATCCAACATCGGCCCCCTCAAGGTGCAGGGCGACCATCTTCAGGATGCCTACGGAGGCAACTATTGCACTTTGGATGAAACGCAATTCTACCACAGAACCGCTTTCAGGGATTATGATTATTATGCGACGTTTAACGATGGCCAATACGATCAGCTCATCCTGCTGCTCAAATATCTGACCGAGGCCTTTAATATCCCCAGAGATTTTCTGCCGGAAAATGTTCGGTACCAGACCGTTGCCGAGGCTGCCGCTTTCAACGGAATTCTGTCACACGTGAATTTCCGTAAGGACAAGGTCGACATCGGCCCGGCCTTCGATTGGGCTCGAATTGTACAAGGCGTTGCTGCTTAAAGCCATTTGCTCCCCTGTAAAAGACGCTGTCAACAGACGCGCAAGACCAGCATCTTGAGCGCTCCCAATGAATTGAACCTTCAAAACAGAAGGAGTCAATCAAAATGGAAAGACCTGACTTTCGGCTGGTGAGTTCGCTAACCAGGAACCTGCCCAATATCATCGGCGTTGGTTTTACCGATGATTCCGACAAAGTATTTGGTAGTTTTTCACCCATTGGGTTCAACGTGCGCACCGTCGGGGTGCCGTTCTTGAAGGACACCTGGATTTTCCCGGGTATGAGCTTGCAAAAAAGTGGCAGCCCTGGTTTTGCGGCCAGCGTTTCGACGACGTTCTGAGAAGGTAATTCTAACGATTGTCGCCGCTAAGAATCGTGGGGTGGTTTAGTTTTGAACGGATGGGATTCAAATCTATTGAACTGTCAATTCACTTGCTCAAATTGCCTCTAAGCTGGTCGAATTCCACTTTCAGACTGTCTATTTGTGCCTGCAGAGCCTGGTTTTGCTTTTCAATGGTTTCGATTTTCACCAGCAGCTCTTTGCGCACTTCCTTGTCGATTTCTGCCTGTTTGTTGGTCAAAAAACGAAACAAGGAAACGATGGCCAGAAAAATCAGTCCGGCCAGCGCAAGCCAAAAAACGATGGCCTCGGCCTTGTTGGCAAACAGGGTTATTTTGCTTTGATCTTGCGGTTTCAAATCAAATTTCGGGATCAATGAGCCAACTCCTCCGGTTGTTTCAACAAATAAAGAGCAAAACAGCGCGGGTCAGCGTTCGGCCAGCCACTCAGAAGGGCCAACGCTAACTTCCTCTCTACGGCGCCGGAGGCTTGGGTGGCGCTTCATGCGCAGCGAACTCGGCTTTCTTCTTGTCGGTGGCAGCCAGATGGTGCATCACCTTGCTGCCAAAATAGAATGCGAGCATCATTTGGAAGGCTACCAGCAGCTCATCCATTCTATCCTCGAGACCGCCAATGGTCAAATTAACCACTTCCATTAGCATGACGATGAAGAGCAGCGACAGGGTCAACGTCCCTCGTAGAACACCTCTCGGCATGGAAAAGGTTTCATGCTGAAATGGATTAGGCTTTTCCTTCGTCCAGTCTTTGCCGAAGGTATACTGGCGCAGCAACTTATAAAATAGAATGCTAATACCGATCAACCACAGTGCAACCAACGCAAATATGGCGATGAACACCCAACTGTCAGACGGGATGCTGTGGGCAATACCGCTGGTGTCTGGCATGCTGGCTACGGCTTCCAATAATCTCATTGGTTCGTGGATGGCTGCAATCATTCTGTAATCCTCCCTCTTAGAGTTATTAAGTTACTCTTCCGCATGCAGTGAGACATTTCTAAAAAACCAAAGCGCCTATCAACAGGCCAACGCCAATGCCGGCAAAGCCTGTTATGAAAGTGGCCCTTTTTAGCTTGAGTATCTTTACTTCATCGTCCTCTAATTTCATTTGCGTTTCTTCCCACTTGGTCTTATAGCGTTCGTATCCTGTATTCAAATCGTTAATCGTGCTGTCCTTTTTGGCAATCACCTGTTCGAGCTTGGTGGTTTTAGTCTCCAGAACATTCACTTGCTTTTTGACATTTTTCAGTTCAGAAGTGTTTCTTAGAAATTTGTCGAATTGTTGACTTTTAAGGACCCAAAACAAAGTGTCGATGTGAGCTGGAGCTCTAAAACTTTTGCCGGGATTGAGCGGATACGGATAATCTTCATCCTTGTCCTGGCCCAGACCAAAGTGTGGGCAAAAAACGATAAAACAGAGAACAAACGCAATTGATTTCATGGTCATGAACCCTCCTGTGGAATAGCACACCAATGTTAATTGTCAAGATTACTCATCTTCTTCCAAGAGTTTGCGCGCCAGCTCACGTTTTTGTTCGACGGTCATCTTGCCAATGTTCGATTCTATCTGCTCTCGTTCACTTTTGAGCGTCCGCAAGTTGGCATCCAGGGATTCGATTTCTTTGTGCAGTTGCGTCACTCTTTCCTCCCTTTGCTTGATGCGGTTCTCTAAATCTGCCTGAAAGGCGTGTTCTTGTTCTCGTTCAGCAGCGAATTTCTCCCGAATTTTCTGTTCGCTGCCGAACAAGCCCATGACAAATTTGAACGGTGCTGCAATAGCTGCAAACAGCATGGTAAGCGGCTGCCAGTGGATGATGCCTTTTTGCACCAGCACAGCTAAACCGACAAAGGCCGCGATCAGGATAAGCCCAAAAATCCACTTGCTCATTTTTAGTCTTCCTTACCTAATAGTTATTCTTATAATTGATTTGAATTGAGTTAACAAATGATTAGGAACGTCTGTTGCTAACAACTACAACGTACGGCTTGGCTTGCTTGAAATAAACGCTCTTAATGCAATGTAAGATAAGAAATTCGTGAGACTTTAACGCAATGTAACATTTTAATGAATTATTGTCAACAAAAAATTAAGCTTTCCAAATTCACAGTTAACAAGAGTTACATTTTCCATGACCAGCGTTGGTTTAAAACGGCATTTAATGTTAAAACAGTTACACCCTGCGAAGGTACTGATCCCTCGCAAGGTGTAAGCTGTCTGAATTTACTGGACCCGCTATCGCAATAGAAGCATCCGTTTCGTTGCCCTGACTTTACCTGCTACCAACTGATAAATGTAGATTCCAGAAGAAACCGATTCATCGCGGTCGTTCCTGCCATTCCATTCTGCCACATATTGCCCCGGAAATTTTTGTTCGTCCATTAGCGTTCTAACCAGCTCACCTAAGAGGTTGTAAATCCGAAGCTGCACGTGTACTCCATTGGCCAATTGATCAGGTACGTCAAAGCGAATATTCGTTGTTGGATTAAAGGGGTTTGGAAAATTCTGTGCCAGGTCAAATTTGTCAGGGATGGCCTGCAAATCGAGGGTGTAATCTACATGGTCGCCGAAGTCTGAAATGAAAAGCTCGGCGTTGGTGCCGACAGGACCCTCAAAAGTCAGAAACATGGAATTATCATTTGGTTGCAAGTACGGGTTCATATCGATTTTTATCGAGCCTTCCAGAGGCATGACGTAAGCATTGGTTCGTTGCTCCGCCTGTTTGGCATCGGCAAAAAGGGTGAATTTGCGGCCATTTAAATCGGCGCGTATCTCCGAGAGACCGTGGTTGGTTACTTGGAAATAACGGTCACGAGATGGAAAAGTAAATTCGAACTGTCGCCTGGAACCACTGGTCGTGAGATTCAGGAATACGGGGTCACACACGAACCTGTTTCCGCACGCATCGGTCACTTCGATGTTGAAGCTCATTTTCTTGTTCGGGTCTGTGACTTCAATGTGGAAATCAACCCGCTTGTCTCCAGGGGTAAACGCCTCCACTGTCAAAACGCCGTTCTTTATCTTAACCGGTATGATATCCGCGATTCCGCTTCTGCCGTCAAAAAAGGTGCCGCTGACGCCTGAAGCATCTGCGGTAAACGAACAGGTTGGCGGTTTGTCGTCCAGAAAAACCTCGATAGTGTCAGCGCAGATGGTTTGGTTGCCCAGACTATCCGTAATCGTGCAAGTAGCGATCAAGGTATTGTTGCGTGATACCAACGGCACTAGCGCCATAAACATCGTGTCCGTAACCACGGCAGCGACCCCGTTCACGTCACACTGAATGGTGAATGGGGGAAACCCTCCTGTAATCGTCGTGACGCCGGTAACTTTGAGACTGTCGTCGCAGACGATGGCGCCGTTTAGTGGTGAGGTAATGGTGGCACTGCAACGGAGGGAGCCGGCTGTCCAGGTTTTGGTCGCGATATTCGAAAATACGGTATCCATGGTTGCCGGATCTACAAACCAGGCTTGAATCTCATCAGTTCCGGCCCCGCCGTCTCCAGTGTAGACGAACTCAGCCGTTCCGCTGGCGTCTGT
>JBHHYI010000263.1:0-5430 GCA_046757525.1 bacterium
AGAATTTACGGTCTGCAAGAAAATGAGGGTACTCAGAAAGATAAGCCTGGTTGCAATGGTGGCTTCTCCAGTATAGGGCATTAAGTGAGCGCAAAATCCGCGGGCGACGGGAATATTAACTCGATGGGCAGGCGTTACCCATAAATGGACGGTCCCAAGCAGGTCAGAGGTTGAAATCAATGAAACAATCGGTCAGCGCTCTCAACAGGGTTAGAACAGCCGGAGTGTTCAGGTCAGGTCCCACTTGGATCTTGCTCAGCAGTCTGGGCCTCCTGTTGCTGCATTCCGATCTAACTGCACGCTCCCACAAGTTAGTGGACGGCCAGGTGGTCGTTGTCAGTCAGCAGGAAATCGAACAAGCGATGCGGTTGCAATCGGGGTACGATCCCACCACCACGACCAATGCTGCGCGCTTTGATGCCGGCGTGATCCTGCACCTGGTGCAGCAAGCCCGCGCCCGTGAAGCACAAGGGCCGCCGCTTCTGATCGGTTACGTGGAATGGTTCCAGGCTTATTTGGTGGTGCTCGGTCTGACCGCTGAAACTGCGCCAGCCTTTGCGCGCCTGGCCTTCGAATTCAAGCAAGATCTGCTGGTCGATTACCGGTGGGGTCACGTAATTAAGAAAATCGACAAGAACTCACATCTTGAAGTGGCTGCAAACGTGTTAGCCTTCTGGCCCGAAACTCCCGAAGTGCCAGCAAAGTATTCCTTTACAGACACGCTTTCCATGCCAAACCTGAAGGTTACCAACAACCGCATCATCACCTATCGACTCCTGGATTTTGGCAACATGATTGTCTACGATGAAGTTCGAGGGCTCAGCGGCAAACCCACGACCGGGGTTCTCGGTATGCTGTTTCGCATGATCGGAGAAGGGCGTCTGGTGCAATCCAAAATCGCTATTTCCAAAGACGGTTTGCAAATAGCACGGGCCAGGGTGCAAAAGGGACTGATGAAAATTGCCACCACCGCCACCATTCAGCCAGATGGCCATACCGAAAAAGGCCTGCCACCCCACAGGGCAGACCTCAAAAAACTGGAGCGCCTTCTCAGAAGGCCGCTGAGAATAAGGTACATGCCTTTTGAATTTCCCTGCCAGCGCAAGTGATGGCGTGCCAACAACAGGCTTACCCATTGACGGGCAAACGCCCTAAAAGGTATTTGCAGTCAAAGCAAATATTTCCGCGCTGGGGGTTGCAGAAACCTTTATCTCCTTAAAATAAATTCTAAACGGTCGGTCGTCAAATTCCCGGCCCATGGCTAATTTGATGCCGCCGAAAGTCTGCCAATCTTTCCACCAGGCCGAAGTTGCGGGCGGCTGTTGCCCTTGCAGCACGTACTCCCACTTTTTCATCAGCCGGGTCTTCTTGTCGATGAAAGCCCAGTAGGTGTCCTTGGGGGTAAGGCCAACATTCTCAAAAGTGACTTTGACCACATCGTACAAGCTCCCGTCAATCTCTTTCTCGCCGTCGTAGTTCAAAACCACGCCCGGGTCCTTCAACTTGTAGGGCATCAAAAGCCAGTAGCTATCGTTGATGAAGCGGCCGTAAGCCTGGTCAATCCATTTGGTCAGGGAATCTGAGGGAACTTCCACACCCTCGACGTACGCCTTGCCCTCTTTGGTTTGGGTGTTAAACAGAACTACAAAATGTGCCCCTTTGCGGCTGGTGCCTTCCACGCGGTACTGGTTGGTGTTTCTGTCCCAATCGTGGCGAAAATCTCTCAGCACATGGCCGTCCTTTTCCAAAATCCAGTGATAACTCAAATAGCGGGCCTTCTGCCATGCCTCCGGACCGCCCATGGCGTCGAACATGGCATCGACGATTTGAATCGCTTTGGGATCGGACTTTGAAGCGTCGAAGCCGTCCGTACTCGCCGTCTTGCGGTTTTCTCGAGAACCACAGGACATGGCGAAAAGCGCAAGGACTGCAAGCGCGAGCCTACTGAGCTTTCTTGTAAACATTGTTCCCTCCTTAGGTATTATCATTGCAGTCATTGCGAGGAGTCCGGCAGTTGCCGGACGACGAAGCAATCTCCAGATTCTCGAATAGTTAGGAGATTGCTTCCTCAGGCGACTGCCTAACTCGCAATGACATTTTATTTAGGAATCGCTCTACAAGTCACCCTCTTCTTCCTCCTTGTTATTGTTCAAGATCAAACGAACCTTTGCGATTCGCTGGCGATCGACGGCTTCGACGATAAACGTGCCCTGGTCAAACGCCTGTTTGAAACCTGGTTTGGGAATTTGTCCGGCCAGGCTGAACACAACGCCGCCAACGGTTTCCACGTCGAACTCCGGCAGGCGGATGTTCAACTTTTCTTCGCACTCGGTTACCGGACACAAACCGTCCAGCAAGTATTCTTTTTTACCCACCTGGCGAATCAGAGGCGTGGGCTGGTCGAATTCGTCGTAGATTTCGCCCACCAATTCTTCCAACACATCTTCCAACGTCACAATACCGGTGGTGCCGCCGTATTCGTCGATGAGGACCGCCATGTGAAGTTTGGTGCGCTGAAACTCCCAGAACAGCGCATCCAGGTTTATGGTTTCAGGGTAAAAGATGACGTCCCGCTTGAGCTTTGCCATCCGCAGCCCTTTTTCGCCGCGAGTGGTGGCCGCAAAGACGTCCTTGACGTGCACCATGCCCAGCACGTGGTCTAAGTCGCCGTCACACAGCGGGTAGCGCGTGTGCTGTCTTTCTTCGATGATTCTTAAATTCTCGGTAAACGTGTTGGTGATCGAGAGAAAAGCCACAGCGGTCCTGGGAATCATGATTTGTTTGGCGGACTTGTCGTGCAACGACAGGACATTTTCCATGATCTCCACCTCACGATTGGTCAGATGGCCGCTTTTGGCTGAATGGGCGAAAATGAGCTTCAACTCGTCTTCGGAGTGAGCCAGGTCATCTTCAGATTCTGTCTTGACGCCAAACAATCTGAGCTGAAACAAGGCGGACTGATTCAAGAGCCAAATGAAAGGATTGAATATTTTCTTAAAAATGTACAGAGGAAAAGCTACCCACAAAGTGGTTTTTTCGGCTAAACGAATGGAGAGCGATTTAGGCGCCATTTCACCGAGAACGATGTGCAGGTAGGTGATGATGCCGAAAGCCAGCCCGAAGGAAAACGCGTGCAACAGCGCTTCCGACTCAACGTTAAGTGCGGCGAAAAGAGCGCTGAACCTGGCGGCCAGAAATGGCTCACCGATCCAGCCCAGGGAGAGGCTGGCCAGAGTAATGCCCACCTGGCAGGCCGAGAGGTAGGTGTCCAATTGCTCGAGAATTCCTTGGGCAATTTTGGCTCTTTTGTTTCCTTCTTTTGCAAGCTGACCAATCCGTGCGACTCGAACTTTTACAATGCCAAATTCGGCGGCGACAAAAAAACTATTGAGAAAGACGAAGAAAAAGACTAATAAAATCTGGAAAAAGTTTTCCATCTATTAAAGAATTATGACACCAACAGTTTCTTAGACCAAATCCGGGTCGTCAAGAATAAGGAGGACTCATTATGGAAACCCGATGAATTGACTCTCAGTATTGTCGCGGGATCGATCTGTACGCACCAGTTATTTATGTGTTGGATGGTTCGAAAGAAGTTACTTTATTTTAATTTGCAAAACAATTTTGAAAGAGTCAAGCAATTCTTGTCGCTTTTGTTCCCATGGTCTCCGTGGTAACGAGATGGCTAACGGTGACCTTCTTCAACCAGATGACCGTTTGATAAAAGACATCACAATCCGGTGCAACCGGATTGCTTTGAACTTCGGCAACGTTTAGGTGGCGTGTAAAAATCAGTCCGCAGGACGTACTTTTGCAGGAACGTTCTGTTGCAAAAATATCCGGCGGCTGCCTTTGTTTTCCACAGAAACCACATGCGTCCAAAACCCTAACCGATAATAAAGCTGCGCCAGCCTTTCAGATTGGCCATCCACATCATGGCGGAAAACAGCCGGTCGTTCTTTCTGAAGAAGTCCAGTTGCCGCCGGGTACGCAAGGAGTCTCTCAGCACCGGCCCCAGGATGGCTTTGGCTTTTTTCTCATATTCCAGCAGGGGCTTGTTTTGTGCGATGGTCACGCCCAGCCATTTCCCGGCCATCATGGCCAGACCTGTGCCGCCACCGTTGGTTGGAAAGACCATGCCAGCGGCGTCTCCCACCAGGGCCACGTTGTTGTGCACGAACTTCTTCTTAAGGCCGCCTAAGGGCACCGCACCGCCGCCGATTTGCTTGACTGTAAACGTCTTGTGCTGCTTTATTTCCTCAAGCACCTGCTTAAGCAGCCCCTTGTGATTCTTGGGTCCGCGCATGCCCAGTCCGATGTTAGCCTCCCCGGCATTGTTTTTTGGAAAATACCAAAAATAGCCGCCGGGAAAGCGGCTTTGAAACCACAGCTCGATAAGCTCTTCGTTGAACTCCCCACGGGCCAAAACAAAGGCGCAGGGGCAAACATCTTTATTGGCTTCGAATTCCTGAACGCAGCGGGAAACCAAAGAGAACACGCCATCGGCACCGACGATGATGTCGGCAGAGAAGACCCGGTCGGCTGTGTGTACGCGGTTGTCTTCTATTTGCTTGACGCGCGTCGCCAGCAGGAACTCGGCGCCATTTTCCACTGCCTGGCGGAAGAGATGTTGATCCAGCCTGTCGCGGTGAAACATCTGACCTTTTAGATCGGCTATGTATTCCTTGCCGCTGGGCGCTTTGAATTTCAACCCTTCAATACGACCGGCGTAGACCTCCTCCGGAAAATCGAAAAGCTCCGGGCAATCGGCTTCCGGGAAAACTGTGAGCAGTTCAGCGTAGGTGGGCATAGCTTCGCCGCACTGCACGGGAACGCCCACCTGCTGCCTGGCCTCGAGCAGGAGCACGCGTTTGCCCGTGCTTTTGGGATTGACGTACATGGCCGTGCACGATCCCGCCGGCCCGGCCCCCACGATGATGACGTCGTAGTGATCAGCTTTTGTCATGACCTTTCAAGTCAAACTGGTGGATGACATTGTCGGCGAAACGGGTCAATGCCTGGTTTCCGCTTTGAATCAGGCATTCGGCTTCCTCTGCCAGGCTGTGGGGGATGATATTTTCGCACTGCTTCTCAGTTAGCATGCAGTGAATATAAAATAATTTAATTAGACGCACAAGGGATTTTAAAAGCGTAAGGCAACACGTTCACTTAATGTGAGGTTTTGTGCTGTCATTTCGAACGAAGTGAGAAATCTATATCTGATCTATCTCAGATTTCTCATCCCGATTTCTCATTTCTAATATTTTTTAAGGAAAAAATCGGGATTCGAAATGACAATTCCTACCGTAAGTGAGTTCTTACTAAAAAGCTGAATAAAATCTTGCAATGGGTCAAAATTGTTTTTATATTAAACGTTAAAGATTTTCGCAATTTTTGCCTCAACGGAAAGATTCAAACACAAGTAAGTTT
>JBHHYI010000264.1:0-5417 GCA_046757525.1 bacterium
ATAAAACTCTGCAAATCCCGCCGGACCGTAGATCTCCAAGCCATCGCGTCTTGTGAATCCAGGTGTGTATTTGCTGGCGAAAAGAAACGGGACCAGGTCCATCACATGATCAGGATGCAGATGGGTATAAAAGATCTTGTCGATCTCGCGATAATCAACACCGACGTCCAGGCACCGCCTCAAGGTGCCCGTGCCTCCATCCAGCAAGATCAAATCTTCTCCGATTCTTAAGACGTATCCAGGGGCACCGCGGTGCGTTTGAAAAACGCACGTTCCACTACCGATGACGATCAGCTCCATAACCCCCGATGCTCCACCCAATATTTATTGGCAGCCCAGTAACCTTCCCAGTGCCCGCAGTCAAACAGCTTTCCAGTTAAGCAGACGCCCAGCATCTTGTTCTTCTGAATCAGCTTTTGCAGAACGGGCACGTCGTCCAATTCCTGGTCGGCTGGCACAGAAACCTCGCCAGCGGCCCGAAAAAAGTCCCGCGTCAGCAGGTACCTGCCACACACCCGCAAGACGGCTTCGGCCCCGCGCGTGGCAAAAGAACCCATACCTTTGTCTTGAAGCCAGGTTATTTGATTCACACGGTCGCTTATTGGCTCACAACGCACCTGGCCGCAATTACCAAAATATCTGGCTTCGTTCGCTGCTACTCTAAACAACGCCATTACATTTTCAGAATATTCCTCAAAACAGTTAATTAATTGAAAAGATGGTAGGTTACGTCCAAAATACACATTATCGGGTTGCAATAGCAAGAAAGGCTCATCGTGCAACAACGATTCAGCCCGCCGAATGGCGTCGAGCAAACCGTGGGGCATCGACTGCTCCACCAGACTGATGCGACATCCGTTTACCAGCTTTTGCAGCTCGCGCAGTCCTTGTTCATCGCCACCCTTAATCTGGTTGTCTTGCCCGGTGAAATACGCTTCAAAGCTCGCTTTTTTCTTCGGGTTCACCACGATGATGAGCTCTTCCACGCCGGCCGCCACCGCTTCAGCCACGGCATATTGGATCATAGGTTTGTTGCCAACCGGCAGAAGCTCTTTAGGCACGGCTTTCGTCAGCGGAAGCATCCTCGTTCCCAATCCGGCAGCAGGAATTACAGCTCTTTTTATCATGCCAATTTAGCACCAAAGTTACTGCTAATACAATTCTGAGAAGCGTCAATTCCAAGGGCACTTACCCCGTATTATTGACCTTCCGGGTTTCACGATGCAACCATTGTAAGTAATCCTCGGAGCCCGCCACAATGGGTAAAGCAATAACTTCAGGCACGTCGTAGCTATGCAGTTGCTTCACTCTGGCGATGATGTCATGAAGATTCGCTACGGTGCTTTTGATGACCATCAACGCCTCCTTCTCTTCACATATCTGCCCTTGCCAACGAAAAATGGAATGAACCGAAGATATGATGTTGGCACAGGCTGCCAGTTTTTCTGCAACTAAAGCCCTGGCTATCTGCTCGGCCTCCGCACTTGAACTGGTCGTCACGAATATTACCGTTTCATTAGACATTGGTTCCACTCCTCGCCTTGAAAACCCTCAACCCACCCTCAAAAATATTAAATTAACTTCTCAATTACAAGGGAAATATGTGGTCGCAGCGCTTTGTTTAGTAGCAAAAAAGCTGGATGACACAGGGTGAAACATTGTGATATTTGGTAACGATCTGTGCAATATTTTTCACACCTGGGTGTGAGCGACCTGTTGCCAACCTTTTTTTATCAAGATTGATATTTCAGGACTTAGCGCAAAAATAGCTGGCAAAAAAATTGGCATCGCGAAGTTGGCATGGTTGTTGTAAACTCAGAAACCTAAAAATGTTTTTGCAGCCAATTATCCCTTAGGAGGCCTTGATGTACAAACTAAACCCGGATCAGATCAATAGCGCCGATCTCATCGTTGGTATCCCGTCCTATAACGAAGCTGACAACATTGCGTTTGTGATGCAGCAATCCGCCGAAGGATTGCGAAAGTACCTGCCCGATTTTAAGTCTGTAATAATCAACGTCGACAACAATTCTCCGGATGACACCAAATCAGCTTTCATGAACTCTGCGCCAGGCATTCCAAAAATTTACGTATCCACCGATTCAGGAGTCCAGGGCAAAGGCAACAATTTCTACAATCTATTTAACGAAATGGTTAGATTAAAGGCGAGAGCCGCCGTGGTGATCGACGCTGATATTACCAGCATCACACCGGAATGGATTCGGGACCTGGCCTCCCCTATTTTAACCGGTTACGATTATGCGACCCCGCTCTATTCCCGCAATGAGTACGATGGCACCATTACCAACAACATCTGCTACCCCTTGCTATACGGCTTGCTCGGCCGAGACATCCGCCAGCCTATCGGGGGCGACTTTTCCTTTTCTCTTGATTTAGCGCGACATTATTTAAAGCAAAAATGGACCAAGACCACCAGGCAATATGGCATTGACATTTTCATGACTTTGAATGCAATTCTGGGTGGATTCGAATGTTGTCAGGTGGGATTGGGTGCGAAAATCCACAAACCCAGTGCGCCAAAATTAGGACCTATGTTTTCGCAAGTCGTGGGCACGCTTTTTCAAACGCTGGTCAACCACAAGGACCAGTGGCTGGGAATGGTCAACGTGGAGAATTTGCCCCTGTTTGGCAAGAGTGATTTGGAAAAGCCGCAGAGCCTGAGCGTCGATTACAAGGGGATGAAAGCCACGGCTCTGTACGAGTTTGACATCAACCGGGAAATACTCAGAAAAGCACTCAGCAAGGCTGTTTTCAACAGATTGACCGATATGTTTGAAGAGCGCAAGATAAATATTGGAACGAACTTATGGACAAGAATCGTTTACAATCTTCTGCACGCCTATGATACTACAGACCTCAATTCGCACCTCATCGAAGCCATGAAGGCGCTTTATTTTGGCAGGGTCGTCACCTTTATCAAGCAATCGTTAGAAAAAGATCACGAAGAATCCGAGCAAATGATCCAAAACCAGGCCAAACATTTCTTCAAGTACAGATCCATTCTAACCAGGCACTATGAATACAAACGAGCCGTGGCTTAGTTGAGTGGAGCGTTTCTTAATTCACATATCAACCCTGACAGCTGTAATTGTCAATAAAACCCTCGTATGTTTAAAGTGGTAGCATTGCCTACTGTCAGGGTTTGCAACGATAATTACGTTGTTGCACTGATGAACGAATTATTTGAAGTTTGGAAAGATGCGGTCTCGCCGATTCGTGTGGTTTCGCCGAACGGATTAACCCTCAGAAGGTAAAATAATCCCGATAACTCGGGCTAAAGCCTTTAGGCCAGTATTCTCCTAATGTAGAATCCAGGACGTAATCTCCGCGATATTTGCCTTCGCTGACCTTTCTCAGAGATTCCAAGACGTAGTCTACTTCCTCCACCGTGTTGTAAACTCCAAAACTAATCCGGACCATTCCTGGCAGATTCACTCTTACTCCCCTCTTGATATTGTTCACGAATTTCTCCGAGTCCCGGGCATCCAATTTCAAGAGTCTCTTGATGTAGGGATGCGCGCAAAAACAGCCATTGCGCACCCCAATTCCAAACTCACATCCTAATATCGCAGCAGTTTTGGCATGGTACATATCTTTGACGTTTAGCGAGACCACCCCCAATCGAGAGTCAACATCGGCCTCAGGAGGACCGTAAACCTCGATAGCCTGGTTCTTTCGCAACCCTTGCAAAAGTCTATCGGTCAAAATGCTCTCGTGTTTGGCAATGCTGTCCATTCCAGTGCCTTGCAAAGCACGCACCGAAAGTCCAAGCGCGACGGCTCCCACCACGTTCGGAGAACCGGCTTCCTCTTTGTCTGGTGGTGTCCGCCACAACACTTCTTCATCGGTCACCACCTGCACCGTACCACCCCCTGAATAGTCCGGATCCCCTTGCTCAAACACCTGGGGCCAACCTATCAAAGCGCCTGTGCCGTACGGAGCGTACATTTTATGCGCCGAAAGCGCCAAATAGTCGATCGCCTCTAAGTCCCCCCTTCTACGCATGTTTATCTTGCGGTGCGGGGCCAATTGAGCAGCATCAACAAAAAGCTCTGCCCCATGTTCATGGGCCAATTGGGCAATTTCATAAACCGGGTTGATGATGCCGGTAACGTTGGAAGCTCCAGAGACGGCAACCAGGGGTATCCGGCCCCCTCCCTCCTTTAAGGCTCGTTCAAACTGTTCCAGATCCACTCGGCCAAAATCGTCCACCTCGATCTTCTTGATCGGCACATGTCTGCGCCAGGGCAGATCGTTTGAGTGGTGTTCCATGACCGTGGACAGCAAGATTTCATCTTTCTTAAAGGGATACCGGTTGGCCAGTTTGTTGATGGCCTCCGTGGTATTCTTGCCGAATATCACCACACGTTCGTCCCCCTCGCCGCCCAGGAACTCGACGAGCAAATGCCGGGCCTCTTCATAAGCCCAGGTTGCGAGCTGTGACTTGAAGCCGGCGCCTCGATGGATGCTGGAATACCACTGCAAGAATCTATTCACGCCGTCCTGCACCGTTTTCAACACCGGCGTACTGGCGGCATTGTCAAAATTAACGTATCTGCACCGAGTCGTATCGAGCAACGGCACTTCTAAGTCGCTGCCAATCACCTCGAGCACCCTGGTGGAATAGGCCATGGTTTTTCACCCTGCATGAAAATACATTAGAAAACGAACATCGCTGTAACCATTGTTAGCCCCAAATCAACGAGTTTGAGCAAAAAAAAATCAACGCACAGATGCATTGATTTTCTTACTCTTCACGAAGTTGTTAATACAGCAAATCAAAATCGCCCCGTCAAAGATAACCTGTTTAGCGAACCAACTTCGCCAAACGATGAAAAAGAATAATCCAAATTAAACTGATTCAGCTTAAATCCCAATCCCAGGGACACACCCGCCAGTTGATCTTTCCCGGTGTCAACTTTTTGGTCTCTGCCAATGGAGTTATAGCCTAAACGTAGAAACAACTCTTCGGTCAGCGTAAATTCCCCACCCAGGCGGAAATCCACACTGTCATCCCTATATTTCACCAACGCGCCGCTAACCATCAGAGGCAAGTGCTCCAACCGCTTGGAAGCACCAAATTGCACGTTGAAAGGTAAATCATCCTTGGTGTCGAGAAAGGCGCTGGTGGTAGTGCCCACATTAAAAACCCCCAGGCCGAAGCTCACTTCCTCCGCCGGAATGGAATATTGCAACCCAAAATCAGCCGCAACGGCTGTCTCGGTAAAGTCTGAAATTTCGAATAAGATGAATTTTGCGGCTGCTCCCACAGCAAGGTTCTTGATGGTCGTTTGCGAATAGGCCAGTGAAACCGCCCAACTGTTTGAACCAAAATCCCCGGTTGGATTGTTGTTTTCATCCTTGCCCTCAAATGTGCCAAAATCAAAGAAATCAAT
>JBHHYI010000265.1:0-5416 GCA_046757525.1 bacterium
GGGTATATTTTAATCTGGAGCCAGACAGACCAACCCATTTTTTGTTTGGTAAACGCAGCGGTTTCGCTAAATATGGTTTAAAAGCTGGCATTGAGGACTTCATCCCGGAGCATGCGCTGCGGAGAAACAGCGCCGTCAACACCAACGGAATCGTACCTGGCTTCATGTTGCAACTGATGTACTATCGAGAACTCATGGGGGTGAGCCAGTTTTTTTTGAACCGGTTTCGGGACCTTGAAAGCATTTGGAGCAATGCCCGTGCTAGCGGCAGCTTCAGCCCAAGTTACAACGTCTTGAGCGGTTTTCTCAATCATTATCGAAACCTCGATTCAGACAAGGCAAAGATGAAATACCTCGCCGTCGACAAAACCAACACGCTTGAAGGTCTCATGGCCCGGGATTTGTTCTATCGAAAATATCGCTATTTGGAAAACAATGCAACGCCCTCCCTGTTCATTATTGCAACCGCAAAAAAACAGTCCAACTCAGAAGTAAAGTATGTCAACTATTTCAGGAAAGCAAGAAGGTCGCGATTCAAAGATCGGTATTTTTTGATTTCCTATGACCAGGATTGGCAGGAAATCCGTCGTCTGCAAGACCTGCCTGCCATGCGTTCCAACAAGACCTCGATTTTTGATGTGACGCAAAACGACCAGGCAAGGAATTTCTGTCTCATCGCTGAGGAAATTGTTGTCAACGACAGGAAAGTGAAAATTGAGTCCGCGGACATGTCAGATACCGTGAAGGTATCCGCTATTGGCAAGCGTCTATTACAGGAGTTGGTGCCGCTCTCTCAGGATACCACGAGATTCGAAGTAAGTGATTTGCTCGTTGGTCTGTCCAAAACCAAACGCATTGATTCGACCTACCAATATCCTTTCCCGGTCATTCCTGTGCAGCCTTTTAAGAGAACAAAAGCCTTGAAAGTTTACCTGGAACTTTACCACCTTGCTGCCGACGCCAACAATAAGAGGAGATTCAGGATTAATTCCGAGATTAAGAGAATAAAGAAAAAGGGCAAGGCCAAGGGCAAAAAAGAAAAATTGGTTCGTTGTTTCAATTTTACCGCCAACAAAAAATCCCTCGTCGAAATCCTCAGTTTTGATGTGTCCCACTTGGTGCCGGGTGATTATTGCATCCGATTCGAGGTTCAAGACTTGAACGCGTTACAGAGCCGGGCAAGAGAAACTCGATTTACCCTGGTCAAGTAAATACAGATCGACCACAACCCGCCGCCGTCTACTCTTCTCTTCCTTCTCACTCTTTAAGGTTTCTTAATCTAATTTTTTGGGTAGCGACTCAACCGGTCACAATTTTGTGTCGATGACAGGTAGCATGACCTGTCGATTTAAAATTGTGACTTTACTCACCGGTTGAGGACACCCGTGCACAGCAGATTCCTAAGCATTGAAAAGTCTGTTCTATTAATCAGCCTGCTGTTTCTTGCCACCGGCCTGACCGCCCAGAATGCCAGTGCAACCGTGACGAACAGGCAAGGGCAAGATGACGATTCCCAGAAGTCTAAAGCGGGTGGCAAGGATTGGTTTTACACCAGTCTGGAAATTTCCTACGTCAGTCTCAACGTGCTCGATTTGGTTACCACGCATTTTTCCTTGAAAGAAGGAGCGCAGGAGGCGAATCCCGTGACCTCGTTGTACATTAAGAATCTGCCGCTTTCGGTGCTGGTCAAGGGTGGTGCCACTGCGGCCGTGCTCTACGGGTTGCGGCAGGTCAAAAAGGAAGACCGGAGGTTGGCGTTCATCACACTTGGGATTTTGAACGTCCTGTACGGATACGTGGTGAACAACAACATCAACGTGTACCTGCAAGTGAAAAAGTAGAGCAGAGAGAAGGCAACGCTTTCCGTTGGTGGGCGCGGGCAAGATCGGGTAATGGCCCTCAGGGCAGCATTTGGATGTAGCGTTTCTTGATGGGGTATGGTTTTCCTCTGAAGCGTCTGATTTCGTTTAAGCGGTGCTGCGGGTTCAAGCTGTCTAAATAGCGGGTATATTTTTCACCCAGAAGATTGGTTTCGTGGTAACGGCTCCGTAGGTTGGGATTTTCGTAAGCATAGATCCCGCGTTCAAAAAGGTGAAAGCGCAGCCACAGCCGATCCCAATACTCCAGTTGTTTGGAATCATTGAAATAAGCCACAAAAAACTTGAGCGTTTGGTAGCAATCGATTTTGGCTTGAAGCTCTAAATCTCGAATGAAATCTTCAGTTTGGAGCTGTCTTTCCCCGGCTAAGAATTTCAAGGCGGCGTGGACAGCATGATTTAATTCTTCAACAAAAATCAAAAACGACAGAATATTCTTCTCGTTGAGTCCGCGGCGAGGGTCGTTGTTCTCTAAGGTTCTTATCATGGTGTCTGAATAGTAGATGGCCATGTAGAGTTGATCGCCCACGACTCGAAAAAAAATTCGCGCCAGGTCTGAGAGCCCCCTGGTGTGCTGTGTGCACAGCTCGTTGAGGGCCCAGTATCGCCGTTTCCCGACGACAAACTCCTCCAGGTTTAGTCCGCTAACTTTCTCGTAGGTGCGTTCTGTAATCTGTTGAATGTCCTTAACCAGCGACATGGCTCTTATGAATCTGTTCTTTTGTTCGGGTTGCCGAAAAAGATTTGGCGCAGCATCTTGTCCATTCTTTCCCCCTGTTTGTCCAGCGCAATGTAGTCGTCTGCTAACCGGTTCAAAGCAATGCGCACATATCGGAATTGTTCTGCCAGGTTAGACAACGTCTGCACCAGACTGTATTTCGTGGCCAGTTTATGTTGTGCAGCCCAACGGTAGCTGTTGCTGCCCATTTTTTCGTAGTAGTCAAACCCGGGGGCTCTTCTGCCGTAGGTTGCTTTCCTATAAACATAATCCGGGAAAATGCCGGTCATAAACAAGGCGTAGTTACCAACGTGGCTGCGCATTAAGAAAGCTTCGTAGGAAGAGGCATCGATGAAATCGCACATCAAGTCTGTGAGATAGTGGTAGAGCTTCTGATGATATTTTGAGATGGTATGGGCGCGCTTCGTGCTGCAGAATTCCGCTAACATGCAAGCCACGTAGTCGGCCATGTCGCGGTCCGGAATCTTGTGTTCCAGGAATGCCTTGCGGGTCAAGACGTAAAAATACAAAAAGGGTGAAATATTGCTCAAGCCAGAATTGCGAACAATCGCCGAGAAAAGCAACTCGTGATCCAGTATTTGGTCTCGAACGTCTTCGTCCGTCAATAACTCCGTCAGGGCGACTCGATTTTGAGGCCCTTTTGAAAGCGTCGCGGTTATGAAGGCAAAATCATCCGCTGTGAATCTGCTTCGACAATTGGCTCTTATCACATAGATCACCACCTTTGATTAAAAGATCGATCCTCTCACGTTGTTTGGTTCAACACCATGCAGCGTCGAATTATTGCATTTAATTAGACTGCACGATCTACACTCTTATTATCGTCAAGGATTTTGTTAACCTTTTATAAGAATAATCTCTAACCTACCCAATTGAAGAAAAAAACTCGTAGCCCGAGCATTTGAGATTAAGATTAAGTTTCATAAAATTATATAGTTACATTCAATAACCTTGACAGATTAAGCTTGACTTTACTCACCCATATACCTATATTAAAACGCTTAACAAACTCTGCAATGGTCGAGAAAGTTTCGCAAATTCGTGGACCAAATGTTCTCCTCTTATGATCAACAGCTTAAAACGTCTCACTAAACATTCGGCAGTTTATGGCATTGGTCATATCGTTACGCGCTCCGTTAATTTCCTGCTGCTCCCGCTTTATACTAACAAGTTGCCCACCAGGGACTTTGGGGCCTTTGCAGTCATATTTTCATTCCTGGCTCTAACGCTCATTGTGTACACTTATGGCATGGACACGGCCTTTCTCCGCCATTTTGTTCTAAGCGAAGAAAAGAACAAACGACGGCAAATATTTAGCACCGCTTTTTGGTCCGTCGCGTCTGTGACCTGCATTCTGACGTGCCTCATCTATGTTAAAGCCGCTTTCTTTTCTCGAATGTTTTTTGTAGACAGCGCCTATGCCCATTTGTTTCGCCTGACCAGTTTAATTCTGTTTTTTGATGCCCTGTCGACTTTGCCGTTCTTATTTCTCAGGGCTGAGGAGAAATCGGTTCAGTTTGCCCTGCTCAAATTTGTCAATGTTATCGTCAATGTCACGTTTAACATAATACTCATCGTGCAACTGCACAAAGGGGTTGCAGGTATTTTCCTGGCCAATGTTTACGCCTCGGCCATTACTTTTCTACTGCTTATACCCATTTTGGTCAAACAAATTTCCCTACTTTTCAACCGGAAAGCGTTCAAAGAGCTGCTGCGGTTCGGTTTGCCTTATCTTCCTTCCACCATGGCCGTAGTGCTGCTCGACTTGGTTGACCGCTTCATTTTAGAAAAGTTGACAGGCCTGGATGTGGTGGGGGTCTATCATGCAGGGTATAAGTTGGGCACGTTCATGGCTTTGTTTGTGGCCGCCTTTCGCTTTGCCTGGCATCCATTTTTCTTGTCGATTTCAAAGCAAGAAAATGCTAAGGACGTTTACGCCAGGGTCTTAACTTATTTCACCACCATCGGGGCCTGGCTATTTCTTCTGGTTTCGGTGTTTATTGAAGACATCGTGCGCTTTAAAATTGGCGGCCTTGCTTTGTTCGGTCAGGATTATTGGGCTGGCACGAGAATCGTCCCGCTGATTCTTTTGTCTTATCTAACCTATGGCATTTACGTCAATTTTGTCGTTGGCATTTATTTGGAGAAGAAAACCAAGTATCTACCCGCGATCACCGGCGCGGGCGCCGGGGTAAACATCTTAGCCAACTTTTTGTTGATTCCGAAATTTGGCATGATGGGGTCGGCCTATGCCACGCTTTTGGGTTATTTGGTCATGGCTGCTCTGTTGTACGCGATTACCCGTGGTTTCTACAAGGTAGAATATGAGTTCAAGCGCATTGCCAAGCTCGGCCTGGTGGTAGCCGCTCTCTTTTATTTTGGCTACTATTCTCACGGTTCCTGGGAAATCCTGACCAAAGTGTCGCTGTTGTTAGGATTCCCTTTGTTGCTGCTGTCAGTCGGCTTTTTTGAGCGCAGAGAAGTGAATAAGATCCGGGGAATGTTAAGACTGGGCCAAAAGGCGAGCTCGTAAGGGCACTTAAAGCTCTTCCTCGGTCAGCACGGCTTAATTACACCCGATCTTGATTGGCAGATTGCTCCGGCTATCTAAACGTTAACAATGACTTGTCATTTCGAGAAATCTGGTAAATTTCAGTTAAAACAGATTTCTCCCTTCGGTCGAAATGACATGCTACCCGTAAACTATTTGGCGGCCCGCGCAGGCAGTCTCACGGAAACCTGGCGAAAGTACTCTTGAAGAACGAGAAAAAGCTATTGATTTTGTCCTATTATTTCCCGC
>JBHHYI010000266.1:0-5371 GCA_046757525.1 bacterium
GGTGAGGAAGAACGGACCTCGTTCTCCGTATAATTTAGCTTTCAATAGAACAAAACGCAACAACAAACTCTCGCTTAGATTCGAATCGATAAAATCTTTGAGTGTCTATCCGTGCGGTCAGGCGCCAAACAGCTCGACGTTGAATATTCGAGCCAGAACCAAGATGGCACTGAGGCCGGTAAAAATGACCAAACTTCCCCACCCAAACCATTTGGCAAAAGCAGAGGGATAAAAAGCTTTGTCTTCTTTTGGGATGACCGCCAGGCAGTAATAGAGATTCATGAAAAAGACCACCGGGGCGATGAAAAAAGCCAGGGCCGAGGCCACCAGAACCAGGTAGACCGGTTTGGGCAAACCGGCGATGATGGAGATGGCTGCAATGAGTGAGAAGAACATGGTGATCCGGTAGATGTTGTATTCGGAATACCACTTGCTTTTGTGCGCCGGGGAAAGTTCTTCCCGCGCCGTTCCTTGCAATCTGGCCGTGGCCTTGAAAATGTTTCGGCAGCAAGCGCCAACGATCCGTGGCCAGCCGTCGAAATAGTTGAACGCTGTAGAATAGGTGGCGGCGAAAGCACCAACCAGGAATATGAGCATCATCCAGGGACCGACGCTGTGGGTGAATATTTTCGCGATCTCGCCGATCACCGCTTTGCCTTCCACCGGATTCGGAAATAGCCAGACGGCCGCCAGCAGCAGAAACACACAAGCGATGACGAACGAGACCACGTGCCCCAGGCGAAAGTCCCACAGCCCGATTTTGAACCACCGGCGACAATATTCCAGAGCGTGGGGCGGCAATTTTGAGGTGTCCACTGCGAGATCTTCTTTCTTTGAAGTGAAAGGATCAAAGGTCTTGACCATTCCCAGGTGTTCCAATTTCGACCGAATCTTGCTCATGCCCACTTTTTTCGCCTTGCCCCACTCAGAAGCCTGCAACGACACATCAATGCCCGTCGGCAGGAGACCCAGAAAGGCCGCGATGATCAGCCAGGAGCCTTTGGGCGTTTCGAAAACGAAGAAATTGCCCAGCGCCGACAACGGGGCTGGCTTCACAAAGTACACGGCAAGGGTGGAGACGAAAAGCAGACCAGCGGCGATTTTTGCCGCCAGTTCCACCGCGCCGTAGCTGCCGCGCAAGATGATCAGCACCGAAGCCGTTCCCAATAAGAAACCGTAAACTGCAATGGGAATGTTCAGGCCCATGTAGACGCTGAACAGATAGTACAGAACTGCTGAGGCAGCGATGAGTCTGCCGGCCTGACCGATGGCGCATTGCAGCAGCGTGGTGAGCATGACGTACCACAGAGGCCATTTCTTCCACGCCGTGCCATAGGCCTCAATAATGCTTTTGCCTGTGGCGTTGGTGAAGCGGAAGGCCATTTCGAATCCGTAGTACTTGAAAATGTAGGCAATGGGAATGCACCACAGAAGCTGGTAGGCGAAGCGGCCGCCTGCGGTGGGGGCTGTGATCAGGTGACTGGTGCCGATGCCCGTCATCATCAGGATGATGCCGGGACCGAAGTAGACCGCTAAACTGCCCAACACCATGCTGGGCAGCTCTAAAGAATCCAAGTCGGTCGTTTCTTGCAACAGGGTGGTCGATTTCTCAGCAGACATGGCAGGGTCCTTTCTTGGGGTTTCGTGATTTCAGCGACTCAAAGCAGTTCACTGCTACCCAGGGGTCTCAGCCAGTGGCGACTTGGGCGCGCAAGCGCACGAGATTGAGCACCACGTCTACGGTGGGGGTCGCCACGCCAACCAGCCGGCCCATCTCGGCCACGGTGCCCACCAGCGCATCGATTTCCATAGGACGCCCCCGCTCCAGGTCTTGCAGCATGGAGGTCTTGTGGGCACCGACGTCTGCAGCCCAGCCGATGCGGGTGTCCACGTCCACGGCAAAGCTAACCCCGAGCTTGCTGGCCACGGCTTGCGCTTCCAGCATCATGTTGCGGATCACCGAACGGGTGCCGTCGTCGCCGGTTATCTGCTCCAGGGTAGCGTGGGTGAGAACGCTTACCGGGTTGAACGACGCGTTGCCCCAGAGCTTGAGCCAGATGTCGTCGCGGATTTTTCGCCGCACTGGCGCTTTAAAGCCGGCATCGGTCAGCGCTTTGCTCAGCGCCATCACGCGCTCCGACCTGGCACCATCCGGCTCGCCCAGCATGAAGCGCTTGCCGTACAGGTGCTTGACGACGCCAGGCTCTACGATTTCGCAGGACGGGTAGACGACGCAGCCGATGACCCTCTCCGGACCCAGGGTATCCCAGATGTGCCCACCCGGATCGGCGAGCTCCAACCGGTGGTTCTCCCAGGGACCGGCCAGCTTGTAAAAATACCACCAGAGAATGCCGTTCTGAGCGGTAACAACGGCCGTTTCCGGACCAAGCAGGGGCACCATCTTGTCCACGATGGGCGCCACCGAATGGGCCTTCAAAGTGACGATCACGTAGTCTTGCGGTCCCACTTCCGCCGGGTTGTCGGTGCAGGCAACTTTGGCGACCTTTTGCTCTTCCCCCACAAGCACGGTGAGACCGTTTTGCCGCATGGCTTGCAGGTGTGGCCCGCGAGCAATCAGCGTCACGTTGTAGCCGGCCAGGGCCAGCTCAGCCCCCAGGTAGCCGCCGATGGCGCCGGCTCCGTAAATGCAGATTTTCATGTCAAGCTCTCTCTCCCGATTCCGGTATTGTCAAAAGTTTCTGCTTTACGATTAATCAATCTTGTTCATCCAGTAAATCTTGTCAAGAATAAAAGGTGCTGGTCTTACCCACATGTCGGCGCCGTTTCTACGCCAAGCCCAGCTTTTTCGCCAGGCCGATGCGCTGCAACTTGCCTGTGGGTCCTTTTGGGATTTGGTCGAGAAAGACGATTTGCCGCGGCACCTTGAAATCGGCCAGCCGCCGGCTGGCGAACGCTTTGATCTCGCTTTCGGTTGTCTCGGCTCCGTCGCGTAGCACCAGAGCGGCCGCCACGTCTTCCCCCAGTTTGTCGTGCGGCACCGCAAAGGTGACGGC
This sequence comes from bacterium, assembly GCA_046757525.1. Taxonomy (GTDB): domain Bacteria; phylum Zhuqueibacterota; class Zhuqueibacteria; order Oceanimicrobiales; family Oceanimicrobiaceae; genus JBHHYI01. The sequence goes on from JBHHYI010000266.1 coordinate 3,015, forward strand.
CTGCGCCACGGCCGGATGGTCGATGAGCACCTCGTCGACCTCGCGCGGGGAGATTTTTTCGCCGCCTCGGTTGATGATCTCCTTCAACCTGCCGGTGAGGCGCAGGTAACCCTCGTCATCCAGCACCCCCTGGTCGCCAGTGCGGAACCAGCCGTTGGTAAAGGACTTGGCGTTAGCTTCCGGGTTGCTCTGGTAGCCGGAAGTGACGTTTTCTCCGCGAATGACCACTTCACCGATTTGGCCAGCGGCCAGCAGTCGCCCGGCTTCGTCCATGACGCCCACCTCCGGGCCAGCGGCCACCCCTACGCTACCCGGCTTGCGCGCTCTGGGCGGCAGGGGATTGCTGGCCATCTGGTGCGAAGCTTCGGTCATGCCGTAGGCTTCGATCAGCGGTGCGTTGAAGGTGTCTTCCAGGGCTTTCATGATTTGCGGCGGCAGCGAAGCCGATGAAGAGCGCAGAAAGCGCAGACGTGTGCTTTCGATGATCTTCCGATTGCGGGGTGCCCGGCTTAATATGGCCTGGTGCATGGTAGGCACCGCCGTGTACCAGGTCGGTCCGGCTTCTTTCATCCAGGCAAAAAATTTCAGAGCGTTGAAGCCGGGGGTGCAAAAAACCGATGCGCCCACCGACAGCGAGCTCAGCACCGCGGCCATGAGACCGTGAATATGAAACAACGGCATGACGTTGAGACAGCGGTCCTCGGGCGTGAGAGTCAGGCTGGCGGCGATGTTCCTGGCGGAGGCGCAAATGTTGCGCTGACTCAGCGGAACCATCTTGGGCCGCGAGGTCGTGCCAGAGGTGTGCAGCACCAGCGCGATGTCGTCCGCAGCCGCAAAACCGGGCCGGGCAGCCAGGCTGGCGCCGGATTGGCCCACCAGCTCAAACGCTCCCGAAACCGAGTCCGGGTCCGTTTTCAACTCCGCCGTAGCAATTCCGAGCTTGCGGGCAACCTGGCGCGCCGGTGAGTCGCTGCCGTGTGCCACCACCAGCAGCCGGGCCTGGAGGTCGGAGAAGTAGAACTCGAGCTCTTCTTCTCGGTAGGCCGGATTCAGCGGTGCCGTGGTGGCCCCACAGGCGACAGCCACAAAGGCGGAAGCCATCTCCGGACCGTTGGGCAGCACGATGGCCACCGGGTCGTTGCGGCCGATGCCAAGCTGGTTCAAGGTCTCTACTGTGCCTTGCACATGGCTGCGCAGTTGGGAATAGGTCATGGACTCGCGCCCGGGCGCAGCGATGGCTACTGCGTCGTCTCTGCCGGTGGCGAGCAATTCGAACACCGTGTGCGGGTTGGACATAACGTGGCTTTCCCAGGTTAAGGTGGATTATATTGCTTTTTTTATGCGCGAATACTGGTCAAGCAATGGTTTGTAATCCTTATTGCTCTCCATTAGACTGGCCATTTGCGCCAGATTGTCTTTAGATTTGACGTACGATTCACTCAGGATTTCCAAATACTGGTTCACAGGAGTCAGATAAATATGGAGCTCTTCGACTACGAATTTTTTGAGTTGCGCCATCATGGTTAGCAGCTTCACTGTTTCGGCTGACAGCTTTGGTGTGGGCGGCGGCAGCGGGATTTCAGCTTCCATCTGCTCTGACTCCAAATTGCGGATGCGTTCAAGCGCTGGTGCAAAAGTTTTTTCTGTTGCTTGCAAGATCTTGTCAAAAAACCCGGAGTTGATGATTTCATCGATTTCAGGGGGAATTTCTATTTCTTCGATTCTGTCCAATTGATCGACGAATGCCTGCCAGGCTTGCTTTTTTTCCGTAGAATCGATGGGCTCCGTCAAGTAGGCATTGTAAAGTAACGCATAAAGTCTCCCCAATCTTCCCGGAAATATTTTTTGCCACTGCGAATTGACATAGTTTTTTCGCTTGAATTGATTCAATTCGATTTCGTTTTTTAGCTCCAGGATCTGAGCTGTGTCGATTTGGTCGACCTTGCCGAGCGCATGTTTGTTCACACACGCGTTGACCAAATCTTTTTCAAGTTTCAGCGATTCAATGGCGTTGTCAAGCGCGGCTAATTCCTGTGTCAACAATTCACTTACGGTGATTTTGTTCTCAAGCACAGGTTTTATTTTTGCGATTGAAATGTTCAACTGTCTCAGAAAGGCGATGACGGCTAACCTGCGGAAATCTTGCTCAGAAAAATCTCTGTACCGGTTGGCAGGATTGTACTTTGGTTTTATCAATCCTTTCTGCTCGTAATAATTAATGGCCTTTTTGGTGAGACCGGTTTTCTGTTTTACTTCATTGATCGTCATGGTTGACTCCCCATTGATTGGTTGAATTCCTGATTCCTGGTAGGAATAATATAAGGCAGCTCCCTGGGGAACAGTCAAGCGATTTGTTT